>NZ_NQKX01000001.1:0-300000 GCF_002252635.1 Synechococcus sp. MW101C3 | reverse complement strand
GGCGGAGGGATAGAGCAGCACCGGTGGCAGGGCGAGCAGCGCCAGCTGCAGCGACAGTTGCCGCCCGGGCAGTGGCAGCAACAGCACCACCGCCAGGGCCAGCAGCAGGCACAGCAGCAGCAGCAGCACGGCACTGGCCACCCGCACCCGGCCGCTGGCCAGGGGCCGGGTGCGGGTGCGCTCCACCAGCGGATCGATGCGGCGGTCCCAGAGGTCGTTGGCAACGCAGCCCGCGCCGCTCACCGCCAGGCCTCCCACCACGATCAAGGCCACCAGCGAGGGGAGAGGCGGACCCTGCGGCAGCAGCCAGAGGGCCCAGCCGGCCGGAATGAGCAGGATCAGTCGACCGCTGGGCTTGTGCCAGCGCAGCAACTCGATCCACCCCCGCAGGGCTCCGAGGATGTGCATGGAGGGAGCGTAGAACCGGGGTTCACCGGCCCTGCAATGGCAAAGTGACGCCGACTGCGCCGGTTCCGACGGCTGATGGCCCGTTCCGATCCTTCTCCCGCAGCGGCGACGCTGAGCGCCTCAGCGACTGACTCGGCTCAGACAGAGGCGCCGGCTCAGCCGGCCGCTCTGGAGGCCCTGCCGGAGGCCGCCGAGCAGCGCCCGGAAGGGTCTGGTCTGCGCCACGTGGCGGCCATCGACATCGGCACCAATTCCATCCACCTGCTGATCGCCGCCGTCGACCCGGTGTTGCGCACCTTCCGCGTGGTGCAGGCGGAAAAATCCACCACCCGCCTGGGCGAGCGCGATCCGGAAACGGGCGACCTCAGCACGGCGGCGATCGAGCGCGCCTTCCTGGCCCTGCGTCACTGCCGCGAGCTCGCCACCAGCCACGGGGTGGAGCAGATCCTCACTGCCGCCACCAGTGCCGTGCGAGAGGCCCCCAACGGCCGCCAGTTCGTGCAGGCGGTGCAGGAGCAGCTCGGCCTTGATGTGGAGCTGGTGAGCGGCCCTGAGGAAGCCCGGCTGATCTACCTGGGCGTGCTCTCGGGCATGGCCTTCGGCGATGACCCCCACCTCATCCTCGACATCGGCGGCGGATCGACGGAGCTGATCCTGGCCGACGGCCGTGATGCCAGGGAGCTCACCAGCACGCGGCTGGGTGCGGTGCGGCTGCAGCGGGATTTCATCACCCAGGATCCGGTGACGCCGGAACGGCTCAGTTTTCTGCGGGCCTTCATCCAGGGCTCACTGGAGCCGGCGGTGGACCGGGTGAAGCGGCGGCTACGGCGGGGGGAGCGACCGGTGATGGTGGCCACGAGCGGCACGGCCCTGGCCCTGGCCGCGCTCTGTGCCGCCAGCGAGGAGCGCCCGCCGACGCGGCTGCAGGGCTACCGGGTGAGCCGGGAGCGCATCGACGCCCAGGTGAACCAGCTGGCCACGCTGACCCTGGAGCAACGCAAGGCGCTGCCACCGATCAATGAACGCCGGGCCGAGATCATCGTGCCGGGGGCCCTGGTGCTGCAGCAGGCGATGGCGATGCTGCAGGTGCGGGAACTGGTGATCAGTGAGCGGGCCCTGCGCGAGGGCCTGATCGTCGACTGGATGCTCCGCCACGACCTGATCGTGGACCGCTTCGCCTACCAGAGCGGCATCCGGCAGCGCACCGTGCTCGATCTGGCCCGGCGTTACCGGGTCGACCAGCGCCGCGCCGAACACGTGGCCAAGCAGGCCCTGCTGCTCTACGACAAGACCCGCGGCGTGCTGCACGACGACGCCGGCAACGGGCGGGCACTGCTCTGGGCCGCCGCCCTGCTGCACAGCTGCGGCCAGCACATCAACATCAGCGCCTACCACAAGCACAGCTGGTATCTGATCCGGCACTGCGACCTGCTGGGCTATTCCGAAAGCGAGCAGTTGATGGTGGCGGCGATCGCCCGCTACCACCGCAAGAGCCTGCCGAAAAAGCGCCACGAGGCCTGGCTGCAGATCCCCGGCCGTGACCAGCGGCGCACGGTGAATGCGATGGCGCTGCTGCTGCGGCTGGCCACCTCGCTGGATCGGCGGCCGGTGCCGGCCGTGGACGACCTGCGCATCCGCTGCCGTGGCGGCGAGCTGCGCATCGGCCTGATCTCCGCCGATCCAGCCCAGGATCTCAGCCTGGAGCGCTGGAGCCTGGCGGCCTGCCGGGAGCCGTTGGCGGAAGCCGCCGGCCTGCGGCTTGTGGTGGAATCCTGAGCTTGGTGGCGCTTGGTAGCGGAGCTCACACCACAGGCCCCAGCCGTTCGCCATGACAGATGGAGGCCTGCCTGAGCGGCCGCAATGGCGTTGGCTTCGATCACCGCCATGACTCCGCTGAAGGCAATGGCGCAGCTCCCAGCACAGGACGTGATGAACGCGATGCAACCAATGGATTCACCCACCGCCTTCGTGGCCGTGGCGCTGGCGGCCGTGTCCTGGGATGGGGTGCTCACCAAGGCAGGCTCGCGTGCTCTGCGCCATGCGCTCGATTACCGCGAACCCTTCCGCCATATGTCGGACGCTGAAATGATCCAGCTGTTCGACCGCCTGCTGGCCCAGCTGCGCCTGGAAGGCTGCCGCCAGCTCATGGAGCATGCCTCCGCCGTGCTGGATCCGCGGCAGCGACTCACGGCCTTCACCGTGGCTGCCGAGATCATGCGCTCCGACGGCGAGTTGGTGGCCGAGGAACAGCGGATCCTCGAGGATCTGGCCAGCCACCTCACCATCCCCGCCGCCCAACACGACCAGATCCTCCAGGTGATGGATCTGTTGCACGCCAGCCTGGTGGGAAATCCAGTGCTGGCTTGACTGAGCTGGCCTCTCCCGGACCAAAACAATTGAAAGTTTCCGGAGAATTGACTAGGGAAATAGTGGAGAAGTTATGGGCGATACTGGACTCGAACCAGTGACCCCTTCCGTGTGAAGGAAGTGCGCTACCGCTGTGCTAATCGCCCGCACCTCTGGATCTTAAAACACGGGCGGCGCCACCCAGCCTGTCCTTCCCCCGCTTCCTTTGCTGCTTCCCTGGCCCGCCTTGGCCCTGCTCACGGCCTGCTGCGAAAGCGGCCGCGATCTGGCCGTCCGCCGCCTGCTACAGCGCAGCGGCTGGACGGCGGCGCGGGTGATGGGCCTCAGCTGCCTGATCAGTGCCGCCCTGACCCTGCCATGGCTGCTGCTGGCCCCAGGCGGAGGCGGCTGGCCCAGCGACGGCACCCGTCTGCTGCTGGCCCTGGCTGCCGGGGGGCTGGTGAACGCCCTGGCCTTCTGGGCCTACGGGCGCGCCCTCGCCCGCGGCGACCTCAGCCTGGTGCTGCCCCTGATCAACCTCTCGCCCCTGGTGCTGCTGTTCAGCGGCTGGTGGCTGCTGGGGGAGCGGCCAGCACCGGCGGCCCTGGCGGGTGTGGCGCTGCTGGTGCTGGGAGCCCTGCTGCTGGGCCGCGGCACGGGTGGTGGCCTGCCCCTGCTGAGCAGTCCGGGGGCACGCTCGATGCTGCTGGTGGCCGTGCTGTGGGGCCTCGGCGCCGCCTTCGACAAGGTGGGGGTGAACGCTGGCGGCTCGCTCACCTGGGTGGTGCTGTTCAACCTGGTGGTGGCTGTACCGCTGCTGGCCCCCGAGCTCACCGGCTCAGGAGGGGGCACCGCACGGCTGGCTGCGGCAGCGACCTCTGAGGGGCTGCTGTTGTTGGTGTTGCTCTGCGGTCTCACCGGGGCGGTGGGCATGGTCTGCCAGATGGAGGCGCTGCGCCAGACCGCCGTGGTGCATGTGATCGCCATCAAGCGCCTGAGCACGCTGATGAGCGCCACGGTGGGCGTCACGCTGCTGGACGAACCGCGGGGCGGGCTGCGGCTGCCCGCCGCCGCATTGATGCTCGCCGGCGCCATTGCGGTGCTCAATGCAGCCCGTTGAAGCGCTCCGCCAATGGCTACGCCCGCCTGCACAGGATCGGCGAACATGGCCTGCGCACCCTCTGTTTCGCCGCTACCGCGTGTCTTCTGTCTCTCCGATCCGTGCGTCCGCCCCGGCCTCAACCTCCCCCCAGCCTGCGGGGCAGGGAACAGAGACCGCCAAGGCTCCGACCCCGCGGGAGGTGGACGTGCTGGTGGTGGGTGGTGGGGTCTGTGGCACGGCCTTGCTCTTCGAGCTCGCCCGCTACACCGACCTGCCCCGGCTGGCGCTGATCGAGCGCTATGAACAGCTGGCCCAGGTGAACTCGAAGGCCACCAGCAACAGCCAGACGATCCACTGCGGCGACATCGAGACCAATTACACCCTGGAGAAGGCGCTGCGGGTGAAGCGCACGGCTGAGATGGTCGTGCGCTTCGGCAACCTGCTGGAGGGCGAGGAGCGTGAGCGTTGCCTGTTCCGCACCCCGAAAATGGTGCTGGGGGTGGGCGAGCGGGAATGCGCCAGCCTGCGCCAGCGCTTTGAACTGTTTTCGCCTCACTTTCCGGCGATGCAACTGCTGGAGAAAGAGGACATCGCCGCCTGGGAGCCAGCGGTGGCGCTGGTGAATGGCGTGCCACGCAGCGAGGAAATGGTGGCGATCGGCATCCGCGAGGCCGCCACCGCCGTCGACTACGAAGCGCTCTCGGCCGCGTTCGTGCGCCAGGCCCACGCCGCTGTGGAGGGGAGCGCGCGCTGCATCGACCTGGCCCTCGGCACCAGCGTGGAGACGATCACCCCCGAGGGCGAGACATTTCTGGTGGAGACGCAGAGCAAGGCGGCGGGCCGCCAGCTCTGGCGGGCGCGGCATGTGGTGGTGAATGCCGGCGCCCACAGCCTGCTGATGGCCCAGCGCATGGGCCACGGACTGCGCTACTCCTGCCTGCCGGTGGCCGGCAGCTTCTACTTCACCCCCGAGTTGTTGAACGGCAAGGTCTACACGGTGCAGAACGACAAGCTGCCCTTCGCCGCCCTGCACGGGGACCCCGATGTGGGAGCTCCCGGCCAGACGCGCTTCGGCCCCACCGCGCTGCTGCTGCCCCTGCTCGAGCGCTACCGGCTCGGCTCGTTCTTCGAATTCCTTGAGGTGCTCAGGCTCGATCTGGCCGTGCTGGCGGTGTTGTGGCAACTGCTCGGCAACAGCGACATCCGTGCCTACATCGTGCGCAACCTGCTGTTCGAGGTGCCCTGGCTGCGGCGACGGCTGTTTCTGCGCGATGTGCGCAAGATCGTTCCCGGCATGGCGCTCAATGACCTGAGCTTCGCCGAAGGCTATGGAGGGGTGCGCCCCCAGCTGATCGACAAGCAGGCCCGCAAGCTGATGCTCGGGGAGGTGAGGATCGAAGCCGGGCCCGGGCTGGTGTTCAACGTGACGCCATCGCCGGGAGGCACCTGCTGCCTGGGGGTGGCAGCACTGGATCTCGAGGCGATCGTGGCGCGCAGCGGCTGCCGCTTCGCCCGCGAACGCTTTGAGGCCGAGCTCTACGGCAAGGACGCGGGGGAGGATTCAGCCAGCTGCCCGCAGTCGCTGGCGGCCTGATCGACAGGCAGTCCCTTCCCACCGGGGCGAAACAGATGGGTGTGGGAGGAGGAGTACAAACGCGAGCGGGCCTGCTGGGGGGCGTCGAGAGCAGGGCTTACCACGTAGAGGGTGGTGCGGATCAGCTGGCGTTGGCGGCTCGTTTCCGCCATCTCGCTCAGGGGCACCACAGTGATCCACTGGTCGGGCCAGCTGACGCGGTAGCCGATCGCCACCGGGGTGTCGGCGGCGTAGTGCGCCAGCAGCACCTCCTGCACCTCTTCCACATGGCGCGCGCTGAGATACAGGCAGAGGGAGGCCCCCAGGGCCGCCAGGCGTTCCAGGGATTCCTTCTCCGGCACGCCGGTGCGTCCGGAAGCCCGGCTGAGCACGATCGTCTGCACCAGGCCGGGGATGGTGAGCTCAGTCTGCAGCGCTGCCGCCGTGGCCTGATAGGCGCTGAGACCCGGGACCACCTCCACCACCAGGCCCGCCTCGGTGAGCCTGCTGACCTGCTCCGCCAGTGCCCCGTAGAGGCAGGGGTCGCCATCGTGGAGTCGCACCACCCGCTTGCCGGCGCGGGCCCGCTCGATCAGCACCTCAAGCACCTGCTCGAGGGTGAGGGTGCTGGTGCGGATCCGTTCAGCGCTCGCCGGGGCCAGGGCTGCGATCTGGGGCGACACCAGGGAATCGGTCCAGACGAGCACCTCGGCCGCTTCGATGGCACGGGCTGCCCGCAGCGTGAGCAGATCAGGGGCGCCGGGCCCTGCTCCCACGATCGTGACCGCCGCCGGTTCCGACGGGGTGGCTTCCGGCTGGCTGGGGAAAGTGGTCAAGGGTTGGTGCCCTGGAAAGGTTCACTGGGGCCAGACTCGCTCTGAAGGCGACGGGCTCCGCGGTAGAAGCAGATCAGGCCGATCGATCCGGCCGCGATCAGCAGCAGGCTCATCAGCTGCGCCATGCGCAGGCCGCCTTCGCAGAAGGGCGGGGTGGAGAACAGGCAGAGCGGATCGATGCGCAGTCCTTCGATCCAGAAGCGGCCCAGGCTGTAGCTGATCAGGTAAATGCAGCTGAGCGCCCCGGCAGGCAACGCGATGCGGCCCCGCGAACCAAGCTGGAACAAGGTGAGCAGCAACGCCACCACCGCCAGGTTCCAGAGCGATTCGTAGAGAAAGGTGGGGTGGAAGAACTGCTCGTCGACGAAGGTGGCCGGCCTGTTCACCGCTGGAATGAACAGCCGCCAGGGGAGATCCGTGGGCAGGCCGAAGGCTTCGGAGTTGAAGAAGTTGCCCCAGCGGCCGATCGCCTGGCCCAGGGCCACCGAGGGAACGAGCACATCGAGCAGATTCCAGAAGGCGAGCTTGCGCCAGCGGCAGTAGACCACCACCGCCAGTGAGCCGCCGATCAGGGCGCCATGGATGGCAATGCCCCCCTGCCAGATGGCCAGGGCATCCAGCCAGTTGAGCTGATACTGGCGCCACTCCAACACCACGTAGTAGAGGCGGGCACCGAGCACAGCAGCAAGGACCAGAATCGGCAGAAGGTCGGCGATCATGGCCGGCTCGATGCCGCGCCGCCGGCCCAGCCTGGTGGAGAGCATCAGGCCGAGCAGCACCGCCACGGCAATCAGCAGGCCATACCAGCGCAGGGAGAAAGGCCCCAGCTGGAAGAGCAGGGGCCCCGGTGAAGTGAACATTGCCGTCGGCAGGGCTGGGGGAAGAAGCGCCAAGGGAAACGGCTCAGCAGATGGGGGTCAGCCTCAGACGCCTTCGGCAGCCTGCACTTTCTCCACCTGCTTCTTCTTCAGCACCAGCATGATCTGGGCGAGAGCAACGGCGGCGAAGAAAGCGAGCATGCCGTAGATGCGCACAGGGTTCTGCAGCACGATCTCGGAATCCAGCTGACCGAAGCCGCCCACATTGGGATCTTCCGAAAGGGGTCCGTTGAGCACCACGTCATCGCCCACAGCCACAGCAAGGGCAGGGCCAGCCGGAATGGTTTCACTCACGGTGGTGCCGTCGGCGGTGCGGATCTCCACGACGCTGGCGCCGTTCTCACCGGCGGTGATGGCACTCACGGTGCCGGCGGCAGGAGCTGTGAAGACGCCGTTGTTGCTCTTCTCACCGGTGGGGTACACCTGGCCACGGCCACGGTTGCCACCCACGTGCACCGAATACTTGCCGAAGTGGATAGCGCTGTCGGTGGCGGGATCGGGGGAGAGGATCGGGAAGACGATCTCCTGGTGCTGATCACCCGGCAGGGGGCCCACCAGCAGGATGTTGGGCTTGTCGTCGCTGTACTGGGTCACGTAGACCCCGGCGGTTTCCTCTTTCAGCTCGTCGCTGAGACGATCAGCGGGAGCAAGGGTGAAGCCATCGGGGAGCATGAGCACCGCACCCACGTTGAGGCCCGTGCGGCTGCCATCGGCGGCCACCTGCTGAACGCTGGTGTCGTAGGGGATCTTCACCACCGCCTTGAACACGGTGTCAGGCATCACGGCCTGGGGCACTTCCACCTGGGTGGGCAGCTTGGCGAGGTGGCAGTTGGCACAGACGAGCTTGCCGGTGGCTTCGCGGGGGCTCTCGTAGTTCTGCTGGGCCCAGAAGGGGTAGGCCCAGGAGGCAGATGGCGCCAGGAAGAGGGCGGCCGAAGCCAGGACGGTGGAGAGCAGCAGGGAAAGGGTGCGGCGCATGGGGTGGGCGGACGGGCGACGGGAGGAGATGGACGGTCGGACGATCAGGC
Organism: Synechococcus sp. MW101C3; assembly: GCF_002252635.1. Lineage (NCBI taxonomy): Bacteria > Bacillati > Cyanobacteriota > Cyanophyceae > Synechococcales > Synechococcaceae > Synechococcus > Synechococcus sp. MW101C3. Next base: position 291,829 of record NZ_NQKX01000001.1, on the reverse strand, counting down.
CCACCAGGGCTTTTCACCGGTGCGGAAATCGGTGTCGGTCCATGTGCTCAGGAAAACGTTGTCGCTTTCGACGGAGACGTTGGCCAGGGCAAGCGACAACGGAGCAGGACCACGCACCACCTTGCCGGTGGGGTCGTACTGGCTCCCGTGGCAGGGGCAGATGAATTTGTTGGCACCGCTGTTCCAGGGCACCACGCAACCCAGGTGGGTGCAGATGGCGTTGATGCCGTAGCTGCCGATGGCGTCGGGACCTTCCACCAGCAGGTAGGTGGGGTCACCTTTCAGGCCCTGCACGAGGCTGCGGTCACCCTCCTTGTGGGTGCTGAGCCAGCCCGAGGCGGTGACGTTGTTGCCCAGTTCATCCTTGGCGGTGGTGCCACCGCCACCGCCGGCGGGCCGGGGGGGAATGAAGTAGCGGGCGACGGGGTAGAGAGCACCCAGTGCGACACCAGTGACGGAGCCGAAAGTCAGCAGATTCATGAACTGACGACGGCCCATTCCGGGCACATCGCTCACTGGGATCTGGGTCATACGGAACGTTCCTGGGTGCCGAAGCAACGAGGCGCCCATTATGGACGTTGCCCTGGCCGTCACGTTTTGCCAGGACGCAGCTTGCGCCTGCGGCGCAACATGCTGTTGTGGAGTGTCCTCACCCTCGCCGCCGTGTCCCTGCCTGATCCGGCTGCTGAGCCCGGCTCCAGCGGCCGCTTCGCCCCCCTCCGGCTCGATGAAGTGCTGCAGGTGCTGCGTGAGCGCTGGCACGCGTCCTACGACCTCCAGCTTGTACAGCGGCGCGGCCGCCTCTACCTGCAGGTGATGTGGGCCTACCTGGAGCAGCAGTCCTTTCCACTCGATGCCGAGGGCTATGAGGCCAAGCTGCAGGAGCTGATCGAGCTGCTCAACGGCCTCGGGGTGGCCGATCAGGTGCGCCAGTGGCTCACCACCACCCGCGACAAACCCCGACTGGGACGGGCGATGAGCCTCACCCTGGAGCCGGCCGAGGGCGGGCGCAGCAGTGAATTCCTGCTCTGAACCTGGCCTCAGGCGCCGCTGGCCGCAGGCCGGAGCCGCTCGGTGAGGGCCACCAGGGCCACACCCACCAGGAACAGGGCCGTGATCGAGCCGGTGAGCAGCAGCATCGTGACGGGGTCGGTGGAAGGAGTGAGCACGGCGCCGGCCAGGGCCGCCACCAGCACCACCCAGCGCCAGGCTTTCAACATGGCTTCGGAGCGGATCAGGCCGAAGGCACCCAGCAGCAGTTGCAGCACCGGCAGCTGAAAGGCCAGGCCAGTGGCCACCATCAGCAGCAGCACGAAATCGAGGTAGCGCTCGATCGACCAGATCGGCTCGACCACATCCGCGCCGTAGCTGACCAGGAACCGCAGCGCCGCCGGCACCAGCGCCCACCAGGCGAAGGCAAGCCCTGCGGCGAACAGCACCGCCGACCCCGCCACGGCTGGCGCCACCAGTCGCCGCTCCCGGCGCGTGAGCCCCGGCAGCACGAAGGCCAGCGCCTCGTAGAGCACGTAGGGCAGCGCCAGCGTGAGCCCGGCATAACCAGCCACCTTGATCGACACGAACAGGAATTCACCCGGGGCGAGCTGGAGGAAGCGCATGCCCACGGCGGGCAGTTCCAGCAGCCGAACGAGCGGTTTCACCAGCAGCAGACAGCCGCCGGCCGCCACCACCACCGCCAGCAGGCTGCGCAGTACCCGCCGCCGCAACTCCTCGAGGTGGTCCACAAGGCTCATCTCCACCTCGGCGGGAAACTCATCCGCCGGTGGCACCCGGATCGGTGGGGGAGGTGCGGGGAGGGGGGAGTCGCTCATGGCGCAGGCGCTGGAGCTGAGCCTAAGGAGCGACTGCACAGGGTGGCGCCGCGGCCGGGATCGCCCCAGACCACCTCGCCGCCCCGGTGGCGCACGGTGCCGGGTCCGGCTCCGGCAATGCGCTGCAGTTGGTCGCTGGGCACCATCACCACGGGCACACGGGCATTGCCGCGGGCACGGCTGAAGCGGGCGGCCAGATCGGCCGCCGCCTGCAGGTCGGCGTCGGTGGCGGGAGCTTCCGAGCTCTTGAGCATCACGTGGCTGCCCGGGCACTCCTGGGCATGGAACCAGAGATCACCGCGCCGCGCCTGCCGCAGGCTGATCCATTCGTTCTGGCGATGGTTGCGGCCCACCTGCACGCGCAGCCCTCCGGCAGTGAGGAACTCCAGCGGTTGGCATGGCAGGGGATGCCGCCGGGCGCGCGCCTTGCTTCGTCCCTTGTCCCGCTCGCGGCCGCCGACGCTGAGCAGTTCCTCCACGTCGTCTTCGAGGGCGGCGAGATCCTCCAGCGCCCCGCGCAGGGCATGGGGGGTGGTCTCCTCGGGCCGGTGCAGCTCCAGAAAGGCCAGGCTGGCCTCAATGCGCTCCAGCTGCAGGTCGTGACGCTCCAGCAGGGTGGTGATCACGGCGGAGGAGCGCTGCAGGCGGCGCGCCTTCTTATAGAGAGCCTGTGCCTCAGCCACCTGCTCGCGGCTGGGGTCGGCCAGACAGAGCAGGGCATCCGCCTGCCGCCGCAACTGGTCGCAGCCGGCGGCCTGCTCCAGCAACGCCTGCTGCTCGGCCCGCTGGGCACTCTGGCGATCCCGGGCCGTGAACAGGCGCCGCTGCAGCTGATCGTGGCGCAGCTGGAAGGCCTGGGCTGTCAGCTGCCGGTCGTAGAGCTGCGCCAGCGGGCGCCCCACCGGGCCGGCCAGCTCGGCGCCCCAGCAGCGGTAGGCGGTGGCTCCACCGGTGACGAAGCCAAAGCGGTCCGCCGCCAGGTCGCCCAGCCATTGCTGCCAGGCCACCCAGAGGGCACTCCACTGCAGCTCGCTGAGCTGCTCCACCGGCAGCTTCAGCAGCGCCGTGGATGTGTCGGGATGATCGCCGGCCAACTGCAGGGCCAGGGCAGGACTGATCCCCTGGTAGCTCTGCAGCAGCGCCTTGCCCAGCGGCAGCGGCAGGAGCTGCAGGCGCCGACGCCAGTGCCACAGAGCTTCGCCGGCATCGGGGGGATCGGCCTGCAGGGGCGGCGGCGGGCTGTAGGTGTCGCCGCTGGCAATCGGCCTCAGCCGGGATTCGTTCGGCTTCACCTGGCGGCCCAGGGCCACCACCCGACGCTGGCCATCCAGGAGGAAGAGGTTGCTGTGGCGGCCCATCAGCTCCACCACCAGCGTGCGGCAGATCGCCTCACCGGGGCGGGGGGCAAAGCCCAGCTCCACCACCCGTTCCCAGCCGTGCTGATCGATCGCCACCAGCGCCAGGCCGCCCAGGCCGTGCTGCAGTTGCTGGGCCAGAGTGCTGCCCTCACCGCGCCGGGCGGGAGGGTCGATCGGCAGCAGGCGCGGCGCATCCGCCCACCAGCTCAGCTCCAGCCAGTGACGACCATCAAGTGCGCGAAAGCCGAGTTGGAGGTTGTGGGCGCTGGGCTGCTGGGCCTTCTCGAAGCGGCTGGGCAACAGCTGCGGCCGCAGCTCGGCAAGCACCGCCCGCAAGGTGGTGACGTCCATGGGTTGGAGCGTCCGGGAGGTCAAGGGAACCGCGTGGACAGGGATGCCCCTTACTCTGCTGGCTCACGTGCGAGGGCCTGATGGCGGAGGCAGCGGCAGTGGCAATGGCAGCAACAAAGGCAGCAGCGGCGGGTCCGGGACAACTCACGGTGATCACCGGCCCCAGCGGCGTGGGCAAGGGCACACTCGTGGCCGCGCTGCGCCGGCGCCATCCGCAGATCTGGCTGTCTGTGTCCGCCACCACGCGCGCGCCCCGCAGCGGCGAACAGGACGGGGAGCACTACTTCTTCATGAGCCGGGAGCAGTTCGAGCAGCAGGTGGCTGCCGAAGGGCTGCTGGAGTGGGCGGAATTCGCCGGCAACCTTTACGGCACGCCACGGGCGCCCGTCAGCGAGCATCTGGCCCAGGGGCAACCGGTGCTGCTGGAAATCGAACTGGAGGGGGCCCGCCAGGTGCGGCGCAGCTTCCCGCAGGGATTCCAGGTGTTTATCGAACCTCCGTCGCTGGAGGAACTGGAGCGGCGCATCCGCGGCCGCGGCACCGACGACGACAGCGCGATCGAACGGCGCCTGCGCCGGGCCCGGGAGGAACTGGCGGCCGCCGCTGAGTTCGACGCCGTGGTGGTGAACGGCGACTTGGACACCGCCATCGGCGAGCTGGAAGCCCTGCTGCAACTGGCCGGCAGCTGAAGCTCCAGCGCCAGCCACAACGTGCAAGTCACAAAAAAGCGGCCTTTACGGCCGCTTGTGACGTTCAGAGCCTCCGGCTGGAGGCCAGCGGATCAAAGGGGATGGAACAGAAGATCCGGGAAGAAGCGATTGAATTCGATCATGATTCCGGCGGTGACGGTGAACCAGATCGCAGCGAAAACAGGGGCTGTGGTGAGGAATTTCTTCATGGGCGTGCTCCGGATGGAGAACAGAGGGGTTGGTCGACTGAACCGAGATTCAGCGCGGTGAAACGGTGACCTTGGAATCGGATTCCAGCAGCTTGCCGCTGGTGAATTCGCTGAAGGCCGCCAGAGGCCAGGTGGCTGCAGCGATGGTGCTCTTCAGGGCGAGGGGCACATCGATCTGGATCTCGCGCATGGTGGCGTCCTTGCTGCCACGGATGGCCTGCAGGTACACGCGACCGGCCCAGCCGATGCAACCGGCGATGTAGAGGAAGGCGATGCCAGGGATCATGAAGTCGCCGGCATGGCTCCAGCGGCCATCAACGATCAGGTGGGGCAGGCCATCGGTGCCGCACACGGCCTGGCTGTACATCTCGAAGCGGGCTTTGGCCTGCGGAGTGGCAGCGGCGGCGGCACGCTGCTGAAAGCGGGGGCTTTCGGAGCAGGGGGTGAGCCCGGCCACATCGGCATGGGCCACAGGGGCGAAGCCGAAGATCAGCAGGGCGGAAATCAGAACGGCGAAAAGGCGGCGCATCGTATCCGGATCCGGGGAAAGGCCTGCCAGCGGGCAGGATGTCACTTGCGGAGAGTAAGGGAGGCCATGGAGGCACTTGAACACCGTTCTGGCCGTCGAAACAAGTTGTGACGAGTCAGCGGCGGCCGTGGTGCGCGGCGAGCAGGTGCTCGCCAGTGCCGTGGCTTCCCAGATCGCCGAACATGCTCGCTGGGGAGGTGTGGTGCCCGAGATTGCCTCGCGGCGGCACGTGGAGGCGCTGCCCCAGTTGATCGCCAGTGTGATGGCCGAATCCGGCCTCGGCTTCGCCGACCTCGACGGCATCGCCGCCACCGTGGCGCCGGGCCTGGTGGGGGCCCTGCTGGTGGGCTCGGTCACAGCCCGCACGCTGGCGCGGCTGCACGATCGTCCCTTCGTGGGGGTGCACCACCTCGAAGGCCATCTCTGTTCCGTCCACCTGGGAGACCCCCTGCCGGAGGGTCCGTTCCTGGTGCTGTTGGTGAGCGGCGGCCACACCGAGCTGATCCGCGTCGACGGCGCCGGCCACTACCGGCGGCTTGGCCGCAGCCACGACGACGCGGCCGGCGAGGCCTTCGACAAAGTGGCACGGCTGCTTGGGCTGGGGTATCCCGGCGGTCCGGCGATCCAGGCGGCCGGAGCGCTGGGGGATCCCCTGCGCTTTCCACTGCCGAAAGGGCGCGTGTCGAGGCCGGAAGGGGGCTACCACCCCTACGACTTCAGCTTCAGCGGGCTGAAGACGGCCGTACTCCGCCTTGTGCAGTCGCTGCGCGCCGGCACCGGTGCCGCGGGGCCGGCGGATCCGCCTTCAACTGGGGAATTGGCTCCGCAGGACCTGGCTGATGTGGCCGCCAGCTTCGAACTGGCCGTGGTCGACGTGCTGGTGGAGCGCAGTTGCCGCTGCGCCCGCGACGAGGGACTCGGCACCCTGGTGCTGGTGGGCGGGGTGGCCGCCAACCAACGCCTGCGCCAGCGGCTGGAGGAACGCTGCGGCGCGCTGGGGCTGCACTGGCGCCGGGCACCACTTGCCTATTGCACCGACAACGCCGCCATGATCGGCGTGGCAGCAGCCCAGCGGCTTGCCGCCGGATCCAGCAGCAGCACGGCCCTGGGTGTGGCGGCCCGCCTGCCATTGCAGCAAAGCGACGCGCTCTACGAGCAACAGCCTTGCTTTTGATCCCTTTATGGTGGCCGAACCCGTTGTTAAGGGGGTGGATGGCTTCAGCTGACACCACAGAGAATGCACTGCTGCCGAACAGCTCTCTTGCAGCATCACCAGCCGCTGCTGAGGGGCTCGGCTCCAGCCAGCCCGTTGAAGTGGGGCCGGAAGAGCTGAACGCCTGGCGCCGGGGCTTCACCCCCCAAGCCGAGATTTGGAATGGCCGCCTGGCCATGCTCGGGCTCTCGCTGGGCATCGCCACCCTGCTGCTTCTCCGCCTGGCCAGGGCCCACTGAGCCAGGCCAAGTCAACAAACGTTTTGCCAGTGGACTCCGCCCTATTCGCGGCCTCGTAGGGCCTGGGAGAGCTCACCACGCTTGAGGCTCACGGCCAACGCCTCATCCGCACTCACTTTGCCTGCCACTACCAGCTCAAGAAGGGACTGGTTCAATGTTTTCATGCCTTCAAACGAACTGCGTTTCATGATTTCCTCCACCTCGTCGAATTCGCCGCGAAGGAGGTAATCCCGGCAGGCATCGGTGTTGATGAAAATGTCGTGGTAAGCGATTCGGCCACCTTCAGTCGTCTTGAGCAGCCCCTGCGAGATCACCGCCAACAACGATTCGGCCACACTTGTGCGGATTGATTTTTGTTCTTCGGACGGAAACATACCCAGCATCCGCTCAACGGTTTTTACGGCGGAGTTAGTGTGGAGCGTGCCGAAGACCAAGTGGCCGGTCTGAGCAGCCTCCAAGGCAGTGGAGAGGGTTTCCTGGTCGCGAATCTCCCCGATCAGCAACACATCAGGATCTTCCCGCAATGCCGCCCGCAGAGCAGTGGAGAACAACTTTGTGTGGTGGCCGATCTCACGCTGCCGCACCAGACAGGATTTGCTGACATGAACGAATTCAACTGGATCCTCAATGGTGAGGATGTGCTTCGACTGAGTTGAATTCATCCAATTGATCATTGCGGCTAGAGTGGTGGATTTGCCGCAGCCCGTGGGGCCTGTCATCAGGATCAGGCCCTTGGTGTACTTGAGAAGATGCTTAAAGACATCCGGAAACCCAAGGGATTCCAGTGTGGGGACCTCAAAGGGGATAAGCCGCAGCACCATGGCTGGGCCAAGAAGCGATTCAAAGAGGTTGATCCGCACCCTCACGAAACCGAAAGAATGTGATCCGTCGAATTCCTTATCGCTGCGAAAAGCCTGACGATCCTCCTGAGAGAGAATCTCATTCAGCCACTCCGAGAACCGTTGGTTCGTGATGATCGGCCAACCGGTCATCTGCATATCGCCGCGAAAGCGCAACCGCGGTTCCTCACCGACGCCGAGGTGCACATCTGAGCACTTGGCCTCAAAAGCCACGCGCACCACCTCCTCCAGTGTGCAGGGCGTAGCCACGGATGGCCGTGGTGGCGCTGGGGCCGGATCTACACCATCCACGCCGGCGGGGTGGGAGTCGGGCGCAGGCACCGAGCTAGGGGGAAACAGGGAACTGGTCATCGGCTGGACAGCATTGCAGCCATTTTGGGGCAAGTACTCGCCTGAGTTCACATGCAGCTGCTGATCGGTACGGGGATGCTCCGCCACGTGAATGCGACACCGGCTCTCCTTAGGATCGACACCCCCGCATGGGCTCTTTGATCACCACCGCTCCGCTCGTCAGCATCGTGCTGGGAACCAGGCCCGAAGCGATCAAGCTGGCACCGGTGATCCGCGCCTTCCAACAAGCCGAAGGCTTTCGCACCCGGGTGGTGCTCACCGGCCAACATCGGGAAATGGTGGCGCAGGTGATGGAGCTCTTCAGCCTCACCGCTGATCGCGACCTGGCCTTGATGACGCCCCGCCAGACGCTCACCCACGTGACCTGCGCCGCCCTGATGGGGCTGGAGCAGGACTTCACTGAGCACCGGCCGGATCTGGTGCTCGTCCAGGGCGACACCACCACCGCCTTCGCTTCCGCTCTGGCGGCGTTCTACCAGCAGATCCCCGTGGGGCACGTGGAAGCCGGCCTGCGCACTGACAACCTGCTTGACCCCTTCCCCGAGGAAGCCAACCGCCGGCTGATTTCCCAGATCGGCCAACTGCACTTCGCCCCCACCTCGGTGTCGGAGGCGAACCTGCTGGCCTCCGGGGTGGTGGGCCGGGTGCTGGTCACGGGCAACACTGTGATCGATGCGCTGCTGCTGATGGCGAAGCAGGCGCCGCTGCTGCAGCTTCCTGGCCTCGACTGGACCCAGCAGCGGGTGATCCTGGCCACCGTGCACCGCCGGGAGAACTGGGGAGAGCGTCTGCTCGCCATCGGTGATGGCTTCCTGCGACTGCTGGAGCAACACCCCGACACCGCCCTGCTCCTTCCGCTGCACCGCAACCCCACCGTTCGGGAACCCCTGCAGAAGATGCTGGGCGATCACCCGCGGGCCTTTCTCACCGAGCCGCTCGATTACGACGAGCTGGTGGGAGCGATCCGCGGTTGCACGCTGCTGCTCACCGACTCCGGCGGCCTGCAGGAAGAGGCCCCAGCCCTGGGCAAACCGGTGCTGGTGCTGCGGCGCACCACGGAACGTCCGGAAGCGGTGTCTGCCGGCACGGCGCGCCTGATCGGCACCGATGCGGCAGCGATCGCCACGGAAGCCGGGCGCCTGCTCGACGACCCTGCGGCCTACGCGGCCATGGCCATGGCTCACAACCCCTTCGGGGACGGCCAGGCGAGCGGCAGGATCGTGGCGGCCTGCCGTGCCTTCCTGGCAGAACGGAACTGAGCTGGCCACTGGCCTGAGCTGGCAGTGGGCCTGATCGGAGTGGGATTCAGCTGCCGGGGCGTTTCTTTGCCCAGGGAGGCAGATCGATGAACACCTGGGTACCCGGTTTGAGGCCGGAGAGGATCTGGGTGTTTCGGCCGCTGCTGGAGCCGAGCGTCACCGGCTGGAAGGTGGGCTGGTTGTTCTTGCCCACCAGCAGCACCCCAGGCCGCCCTTCCTCGGTGACCACTGCCACAGTGGGCACAAGGGTCTGAGCCGGCAGGGTGCCGGTCTTGAAGTCGATGTCGGCGGTCATGCCGATCCTCAGCTCGCTGTGGGGATCGGTGAACAGCAGCTTCACATCGAAGGAGGTGACGTTGTTGATCTTCACCGCCCGGGGGGCGATCTGGCGCACGCGCGCGGTGAAGCGGCGGTCCGGGAAGGCATCCACCCGCACGGTGGCGATCTGGCCGAGGCGGATGCGGCCGATGTCGCTTTCCGGCACCTTGGCCACCGCCTCCAGGCCGCGGGCGAGCTCCACCACCGATGAACTGGACGCGCCCGCGTTAGCGGAGGCGGAGGTGGTGGGGGTGACGAAGGCTCCGGGGTCGGCGAACCGCTGGGTGATCACGCCATTGAAGGGGGCGCGGATCGTGAGCTCGCCGCGTTCAACGTCCCGCTGAGCGTTGCGCTGCCGGGCTGCATCAAGGGCCGCCTTGCTGGTGAGCATGCGGGTGCGAAAGCTGACGATGTCGTCCTGACTGATCGCGCCCTGCTGATACAGCTTCTGGCGACGTTCGAACTCCGAGCGGCTGCGGGCGTACTCGGCGGCCGCCTGCCGCTCTTGGGCCAGCAGTTCATTCTCCCGATCGCGAAGGTCACCGCTGTCCATCAGAGCGATCGGCTGGCCGGCCTGCACGAGATCGCCCTCATCCACGAACAGGTCGGCGAGCACGCCGCCCCGCTTGGGGCTGACGTTGACGCTGCGGGCCGCTTCCAGCTCCCCGCTGGAGGTGACGATGCCCGGCAGGCTGCCGCGCTCGGCCTTCACCACATAGGCGGCCAGCGACTGCTGCTGCTGGGTGGTGCTGCGCTGGCGCTGCCAGAGGGCCACACCGCCGATCACGAGCACTGCCGCGGCCACCCCTGCCCAGAGAGGCCAGCGCCGCTTTTTGGGACCGGGCCGGCGAGGGGCGGCCGGGACCGGTTGTTCCTGGGGCGGTGTCAGCACCGGCGCAGGGCGAAGGTCGGAGCGGGGAATGACGGTCAGCGGTCGCTGTAACCAGTCTTGATGGTCGCGGCGAAAAACGTGGCCATGGGAGGCCCGGGGGGCGCCGTTTAGATTTAGCCCCATGCTTAAAGCCGGAATCGTGGGGCTGCCCAACGTGGGCAAATCCACCCTCTTCAATGCCCTGGTGGCCAACGCCCAGGCCCAGGCCGCCAACTTTCCGTTCTGCACGATCGAGCCGAACGTGGGCTCCGTGGCGGTGCCCGACGGGCGCCTGAAAATGCTCTCAGACGTTTCCAGTTCCCGCGAGATCGTGCCAACCCGGGTGGAGTTCGTCGACATCGCCGGCCTGGTGAAGGGCGCCAGCCAGGGCGAAGGGCTCGGCAACAAGTTCCTCGCCAACATCCGCGAGGTGGACGCGATCGTGCACGTGGTGCGCTGCTTTGAGGACGACGACGTGATCCACGTGGCTGGTCAGGTGGATCCCGCCCAGGACGCCGAGATCATCAATCTGGAACTGGCTCTCGCTGACCTGACCCAGGTGGAGAAGCGGCGGGAACGGCTCAAGAAGCAGGCTCGCACCAGCAAGGAAGCCCAGGCAGAAGACGAGGTGCTGGGCCGCATCGCCGCTGCGCTGGAAGCCGGCGCACCGGCACGCGGGGTTGCCCTCGGCGCCGACGAGCGCGAGACGATCCGTCCGCTCGGCCTGCTCACCCTCAAGCCGATCATCTACGCCACCAACGTGTCGGAAGACGACCTGGCGGCAGGCAACGGCCACAGCGAGGCCGTGGTGGCCCTTGCCCAGCGTGAAGGGGCTGAGGTGGTGCGGATTTCGGCGCAGGTGGAGGCGGAACTCGTTGAACTCGGCGAAGCCGAGCGCGCCGACTATCTCGACGGGCTGGGGGTGAGCGAGGGCGGGTTGCAGAGCCTGATCCGCGCCACCTATCAGCTGCTCGGCCTGCGCACTTACTTCACCACCGGCGAAAAGGAAACCCGGGCCTGGACGATCACAGCCGGCATGACCGCGCCTCAGGCCGCCGGCGTGATCCACACCGATTTCGAACGGGGCTTCATCCGCGCCCAGACCGTGGCCTACGCGCAGTTGATCGAAGCGGGCTCCCTGTCGGAAGCACGCAACCGAGGCTGGCTGCGCAGCGAGGGCAAGGAGTACGTGGTGGCCGAAGGCGACGTGATGGAGTTCCTGTTCAACGTCTGAAGCGGTTTCAACTTCAGCAGACGTTTCGGCGGCTGATGCAGGCGCAGAGCATTGAGCCGCCCTCCTCTTTGGCTTCCGTGACCGGGGCGGCGGCCGCCTTCGGCGAGAATGGTGTCCGACGAGGCGAAGCCTGATGAACCCCTCCCAGGAGCCCTCTGCTGGCAGCGCGGCAGCGCCTGCAAATCTGCCTGCCGCTGAGCCGCCGCTGGACGAGGTCACAGGCGCCACCGCGGCGCCCCCTGACCGAGGTGCGGGATCCGCCACCGGTGCGCGCAATGCCGGCGCACACAACTTCGACATTCAGAAGGAACTGCACCAGCGCATCCGCAACGACCCCGACTACGACGACTGGGAGTACGGCACCGAGCCCCTGCCTCACGAGCAGCAGGGCTGGATCTCCCGGCCCGCCCCTGGCGGGGCCGGGGCCTCAGATCACACTGGAGGGGCTGGCGTGGGGGTGGACGCGGGCTAAGGGACGCACCAGGGTGAGGCCCAGCAGGCAGAGCGCCGCCATCGCCAGCCAGAGGCCGCCCCCATGCCGCTGCTGATCGAGGAACAGGCCCGCCACCTGCGGCGCTACGAAGGCACTCAGCGCAAAACACTGCGAGAACAGCGCCATGGCCATGCCTTGATGGGCGGGGGGCGTGATCTCCACCACCGCTTCGGTGGCCGTGGGCAGAAAGGCGGCCACAGCCGCCGCCAGCGGCAGCTGGGCCAGCAGCAGCACCGTGAGGCTGTGCCAGCCCAGGCTGGAGAAGGCCAGCAGGGAGCTGCCGAGCGCGAAGCCCAGCAGGCTCAGTCCGAGCCCGAAGGCCACCGAACGCTCTGACAGCCAGCGCCCCAGCGGCCATTGCAGGGCCAGCAGGAGCCCCAGCTGCAGCGCAAGCAGCAGGGCACCGGTGCTCTCCGGCAGGGGAGGGCGGGCCAGCCCGCCTCGCACCAGATCCAGGGGCAGGGCGCCCTGCAGCAGGGCCACCATGCCGGTGGACAGCACCGTCATCGCCAGCAGGGGCAGCAGGGGCCGCACCCATCCCTGCCAGGAATCGAGTCGGATGTCGGCACTGCGGACTGGTGCCGGCGGCAGCGGCCGGCGCAGCAGCAGGCTCAGCAGCACGACCATGCAGGCGATGTCGACGAGGAAGATGCCCCGCAAGCGGCCAAGGGCCGCCAGCCCGGAGCCGAGCAGCACGCCGGTGGCGATACCAAGCGCATCAGCGGTGCGCACCAACGCGAAGGCGCGGCTGGAGGGCAACGGCGCGCAGCTCTGGGTCACGGCAAGCTCGATCGCGGGCCACCAGAGCCCGAGGGCCAGTCCGATCAGCATCTGCCCGCTCATGTAGGCGGGGAAGCTGGTGGCGCTGTACAGGCGCGCGTCGGCCAGCACCGAGATCAAGGCGGCCAGCACGATCGGGCCATTGCAGGAGCGGCCGCGGTCGAGCCACCAGCCGCAGAGCAAGCGACCGGCCGTACCGGCCAATGCGGCTGCCGCCAGCCCCTGCCCGACCGCGGTGGCGGAGAAGCCGGCGTTGTGGAACACCACAGCGGTGAGATAGATCACGCCGCCGCCGCCAAGGCCGCTCAGCAGCCGCATCCAGCACAATTGCTGCAGGGGCGCGGGAAACTGGAGGAACCAGCCGAGGCCGCTTGCCCCTGCGCGACGTCGTGTCAAACCGGTTCCGACCGCTGTTCGTGCTTCTCACCAGTCTGCTGGTCGGGGGGGGCAGTCCGGCCAAGGCCGCAGATCAACTGATCGTTCGGCTCGACGGGTTCTCGCTGCCGATCGACATCGGCCAGCTGGAGGCTTGGAGCCGTGATCCCGGCTCCCGGGGCAACGACCTGGGCGTGTGGTTCGAGTTGCTCGACCCCCGCAGCCGCGAGGATCTGCGGCGCCTGTTGCTCACGCCGATCCTGGAGGAGCGCGACCTGGCTCTGCAGTTGATCCAGAGCTGGGCGGGCCGGCAGGTGGTCGAGGAGATGGGGGCACTGCTGAGCACCGACCAGAGCGGCAGCGGCCCTCTGCTGGTGAACACACTCCGCGGCCTGCTGCAACGCCCGGAACCGGTCACCCCGCTGAGCCTGCTGCGGGCCGTGCCCACCCCCCGGCTCACCCTGGAGGTGGATGAGGTGCTGAAGCTGGCGCAGCAATGGCGCCGGCAGGTGGAACTGCAGGGCCAGGCCCTGAGGCAGTTGCGTCAGCTGCGACTGCCCCTGACCGCCACCCCCAGCACCGCACGGGCGCCGGCCCTGCAGCCCACCGGCGCCGTTCCCATGCCCCGCCTGCTGGAACTGGCGGTGACCCACCGGCCCGACCCCCTCAAGATCGAGCTGTGGGAGGCAGTGGGGCCCGCTCGTGGCACCTACCTGCTGGTGATGCCGGGGCTGGGCAGCAGCGGCGCCCAGCTGAACTGGCTGGCCCGCGGGCTGGCGGAGCGCGGCTACCCGGTGCTGCTGATCGATGACCCCAGCAGCGACGAACACGTCGTGCGGCAACTGCTCGATGGGCAGCGCCCGCCCCCCGGCGCCGAGACGCTCCCCGCCCGCCTGGCGGATGTGGAGGCGGTGCTGAAAGCCGAGCAGGACGGCCGGCTGCCGCCCCTGGGCTCCTCCGCGGTGCTGCTGGGCCATTCGCTCGGTGGGCTGTCGGCTCTGATGGCCGGAGGCGCCCGACCCGTGGCGGGCCTCGACCAGCGCTGCAAGCAGGCGATGAGAGGGATCCCGCTCAACAACCTCTCGCGGCTGTTGCAATGCCAGCTGCCGGAGGTGCCCTTGCCGAAGGTGGGCAGCGGCGACGGGCGCGACCCGGTGGCGGCGGTGGTGAGCTTCAATCCCTTCGGAAGCCTGCTCTGGCCAGGCCGCGGCCTCGATCGCCTCAACGGCACGCCGCTGCTGATGGTGGGTGGCGGCCTTGATCTGGTCACGCCGCCGGTGGGCGAGCAGCTGGAGCTGTTCCTGCAGCAGCACAACCCCCGCAGCCGGCTGGTGATGGTGGAGGGAGGCAGCCACTTCTCGGTGGTGCGCCTCGGTGACGACAACCCCGCGCTGCTGCAGCTAGGCGAGGAGCTGGTCGGGGTGGAACCGCATCAGGTGCAGGAGCTGCTGCTCAACCTCACCGCCGACTTCCTCGGCTCCCTCGACGGGTCCGCTGCCCTGGCCAGCCAGCAGCGCCTGCAGGGCACCGTGCGGGCCTACGTGCTGGACCGGGAGGCAGCTCGCCACTGGCACCGGCGCCTCGACGGCTGAACGGCAACAGCGGGACGGGGCAGACCATCCGCTCCCACAGCAGGGCGCAAAAAGGCACCAGCGGCAGCGTTCAGCACCGGCTTCAGCAGCAAGCGTCAGAAACGAATCCGCGGATCCAGCAGGGCCACCAGCAGATCCACCACCACGCTCACCACCACCACCAGCGCCGCCACCACCACCACGATCCCCTGCACCAGGGGGTAGTCGCGCTGGGCGATCGCTTCCTGCAGCCGGAAGGCGATGCCCGGCCACGAATAGGTGACCTCAATCAGCAGGGCGCCACCGATCAGGGACGCCACGGTGATCCCGGTGATCGTGAGCACGGGCAACAGGGCATTCGGCAGGGCGTGGCGCAGCACGACCCTTGGTTCGCTCAGGCCGCGGCTGCGGGCCGCTTCCACGTAGTCGGAGCGGAGCGCCCGGCGCAGGTTGAGCCGCAGCGCGTTATCGAAGATGCCGCTGAGCAGCACGCCGAGCGTGGTGGCGGGCAGCACCAGATGCCGCACCGTGCCGCTGAACTGCTGCCAGTTGCCGGCAAGCAGGCTGTCGAACAGGTAGAAGCCGGAGCCGGTGGGCGGCAGCAGCGTGACCGGGAAGCGCCCACCCACCGGCAACCAGCCGAGCCAGACGGCGAACACCAGCTGCACCACCATCGCCGCCCAGAACGGCGGCAGGGCGTAGGTACCGATGCCGTAGAGGCGGCCGGCCAGATCGAGCTTGCCGTCGGGACGGGCGATGCCTGAGAACCCCACCGCCAGCCCCAGCACGGCGGCGATCGACAGCGCGCACACGCCCAGCTCCAGGCTGGCCGGCAGGCTCTGGCCGATCACCTGGGCCACCGGTGTCTGATTGGTGAGCGAGGCGCCCAGATCCCCGCGCAGCAAACCCAGCAGGAACTGGCCGTACTGGGTGAGCAGCGGCAGATCAAGCCCGAGTTGCTGGCGCAGGGCGGCGCGGGCCTCCTCTGGAGCGCGGATGCCGAGCAGGGCATCGATCGGGTCACCCGGAGCCAGCCGCAGCAGCAGGAACACCAGGGAGGCGATCAGCCAGAGCATCACCGGGCCAAGCAGCAGGCGGCTGGCGCCGTAGCGCAACAGCTGGGAACGGCGGCTCATGGGTGGCGCTCCTTCTGCAGCCGGCTGAACACCACCCGGCCGGCCCCATCGAAGCGGGGCGTCTGCAGGTTGGGGCGGGCCCAGGCGCGCGGGGCCACCAGCCAGACCGGGATGTAGGGGGAAGCCTGGGCCACCTGTTGCTGCAGGCGGCGCAGCAGGGCGACGCGCTCCTCGCCCTCCAGGCTTTCGCTGCGCTTGAGATCCTGCTCAAGACCCGGCTGGGTCCAGAAGCTGCCGCTGGCGGCGCTGGCCCCCTTGAGGCAGCGGTTGCCCTCTGCCTGCTCGCACCCCAACAGGGGAATCAGGTAGTTGTCGGCATCGGGGAAATCCCCCATCCACTCCAGCAGGATCGCCGTGAAGGCGCCCTCGCCGAGCTGCCGGTAGGCCGTGGTGGATTCCATCCCGCTGATCTCCAGCTGCACGCAGTCGCCGAGGTCACGGGCCAGCTGCTCCTTCCAGGTGAGCGCGAACAGGCGGTCGGAGGGGATGTTGGAGCGGAAGGTGAGGGGCACGCGCAACCGCCGGCCGCTGCAGTAGCCGGCCTGGCGAAACAGCGCACGGGCCTGGGCCGGATCGAAGGCAGGCCAGGCCTGCGGATCGGAGCCGGGGATCGTCGGGGGCAC
Source organism: Synechococcus sp. MW101C3 (assembly GCF_002252635.1). NCBI lineage: Bacteria > Bacillati > Cyanobacteriota > Cyanophyceae > Synechococcales > Synechococcaceae > Synechococcus > Synechococcus sp. MW101C3. The sequence goes on along the minus strand of NZ_NQKX01000001.1, from coordinate 275,541 downwards.
CAGCTCCCGCAGGGACGGGCGCAGCCCGTGGCTGACCCGCTGGCTGATCAGCTCCCGATCGAGGCCGAACGCCAGGGCGCGGCGCAGGCGTGGATCCTTCAGGGGCGGCTGGTCGCTGAGCAGCGTGAGATAGCCGATCTCCAGGGCCGGCCCCCTGCCTTCGCGCAGGGCGCCGGCCTCGGCCAGACGATGCAGCGACAGCTGCTGGTCGCCCTCCAGGCTGGTGGAGAGCAGCACATCCACCTCACCGCTGCGAAGGGCGCCGTAGAGGGCTGTGGAGTTGCTCAGGTTCACCAGATCGATGCCGCCATTGGCTGGCTTCGGCCCCCAGTAGTCGGCGAAGGGCTCCAGCCGCTGCTGCTGATCGTTGAAGAAGGTGAGCCGGTAGGGCCCGGTGCCCACGAAGCGCTCGTTCAGAAAGCGGCGGCCGTGGGCCCGGTAGGCCGTGGGGGACAGCGGCGTGAGATTCACCGCCGTGAGCAGCTGGGGCAGGGCCGTGAACGGGCGCCGCAGGCGCAGCTCCAGTTCGTAGGGCCCACTGGCCCGCACCGAGACGATCCGGTCGCCCAGCAGGTAACTCAGCTTGCCGATTGCCAGGAAGCGCTCCAGCGTGAACACCATGGCGGCGGCATCGAAGCGGCTGCCGTCGTGGAAGCGCACGCCCTGACGCAGCGTCACCCAGGCGGTGAGGCGATCGGCGCTGAGCCGGGGCGGCGCCACGGCCAGGCGCGGCTGCAGCTCGCCGTCGGGGCTGATCGCGTAGAGGGGATCGCCCAGAGCGCTCAGCAGTTGCATCGCGCCGATGCTGAAGGTGGCGGCCGGATCCACCGAATCAATGCGGCTGCGCCCCGCCACCACCAGCCGGTCCACCGGACGGACGGGCTGGCAGGCGGACAGCAGGCCCAGGCTCAGCATTCCCACCAGGGGAAGCGTCAGCCAGCGCTTCAGATCAGGAAAGGGGGCGATGGGGGGCGGTGACGCTCGCTGCGGCCATTCAAAGGCTCGGCTGGCCATTCAGGGCCAGGGAAGGCGGCCTGTTGTGAACCTGCTGCAAGGACACCTCGAACACTGGGGAGCCCCCCCGCGCCAAGGGCCAGCGGCGCACCCAGCAGCGGTCGTGGGGCGGATCCACGGCGATCACCTGGTACAGGTTCGAATCCGAGGCGAGGTGAATGCAATCACCCTGGTGGAGGCTCATCGGGCTGGTGCGGATTGAAGGGGTGTCCGTAGGGAGGGGGGTGGCGAGGGGGGATGGGGCCTGACGGCGCTGCGGGTCGCCCGTGGTGGGGGCGTGTGTCGACAGCATTTCGGGGCTGGAGAGGGGAAGGCGTTCGCTATGAACCTTAAGAAATCCCGGTGAGGGGATCGCGACCGAAGGATCGGTGCTGCTGATCACTCCCATCAGGTGAGGCCGCTCAGCATGTCCCGGCAGAGGGTTTGCGGATCATTGCCTCAGAGGGTTCGCAGGCAGGCCGCCACCGCCTTGACGTCGGGCAGGGCGGCGATCGCCGTGAGCGCCGCACGGAAACGGGCCTCCTGCACGTCATGGGTGATCACCACGATCTCAGCCTCCCCGCCGGAGGCCTGGAACTGCACGATCGACTGGATCGACACCTCCTCCTGGCCGAAGCAACTGCCGATCCGCCCGATCACGCCCGCCTGGTCGGTGGTCTGCAGGCGCAGGTAGTTGCGGTGGCGGGTGACGGCGGGATCCACCAGGCGGCAACGGCGCCAGCTGCCGGCCGCCAGCAGCGGATCAAGCCCGGCGGAAGGGCCGCCCACCTGGCGGATGCCGGCGATGTTGAGGATGTCGGCCACCACAGCCGAAGCGGTGGGCCCGGCCCCGGCACCAGGCCCGTAGAACATCACCCGCCCCACCGGATCCCCCTCCACGAGGATGGCGTTGTTGACGCCGTTGACCCCCGCCAGTGGGTGATCCTTCGGCACCAGGGTGGGATGCACCCGCACATCGAGCTGCTCGGTGCCGTCGGGATCAGTGCCCTCGCTCTGCGCCACCGCCAGCAACTTGACGCGGAATCCCAGCTGGTCGGCGTAGCTCACATCTCTGGCCTGCAGGCCGCTGATGCCTTCCGTAGGGATGGCGGAGCGTTCGACGCCACCGCCGTAGGCCAGTCCCGCCAGGATGGCGATCTTGTCGGCAGCATCGCCGCCTTCCACATCGGCGGCCGGATCGGCTTCGGCGTAGCCGAGGGCCTGGGCATCGGCCAGCACCGTGCCGTAAAGGGCCCCCTCATCCGCCATGCGGGTGAGGATGTAGTTGGTGGTGCCGTTGATGATGCCGCTCACCCGCTGGATGCGGTTGGCACCCAGCGACTGCTTCAGCGGCTCGATGATCGGAATGCCGCCGCCCACCGCGGCCTCGATCAGCACGTACACGCCCCGCGCCGCGGCCGCCGCGGCGATCTCCTGGCCGTGGCGGGCGATCACCGCCTTGTTGGCCGTGACCACCGATTTCCCGGCGGCGATGGCGCTGAGGATCAGGCTGCGGGCGGGTTCGAGGCCCCCCATCACCTCCACCACGATGTCGACGGCCGGGTCCTGCACCACCGCTTCGGCGTCGGTGGTGAGCAGGGCTGGATCCAGCTCCAGCGGGCGCGGGCGGCTCAGATCCCTGACGGCCACCCGTTGCAGCCGCAGCTGGTCCACCAGCGGATGGCGACCCGCCGGGGCGGACAGGATGGCGGCCACACCCGCTCCCACCGTGCCCAGACCCAGCAAGCCGATGCCGATGGTCATGCCTGTCTCGCCTGGAAACGTCCGAGCCTAGAAACCTGGCTGCAGCGCGGCTGCTCCTGCAGGCCGACGCCGCTGGTCATCAGGAGGGGGCGCCGGACGCTGCACCGGCGCTGGGCGCGCCGCCGGCGAGACTGCGGGCCTGCGCCTGCATCATCTTGAAGATGTTGAGGAAGCCGTTGGCCCGCGATGGGGTGAGGCTGGCCTGCAGGCCCGTGTCCGCCAGGAAGGAAGGATCCACGGCAGCAGCCTGCTCGGGCGTCAGGCCTTCGAGCGCTTCGATCAGCAGGGCCAGCAGCCCTTTGGTGATCTGGGCATCGGAATCCCCACGCCAGTGCAGCCGCCCCTGCTGAAGCTCGCCCACCACGTACACCTGCGACACGCAGCCCTTCACCTTGAAGGGGTCGACGCGGAACTCATCCGGCAGCGGCTCCAGCTTCTGGGCCAGCCAGAGCACGTAGGCGTAGCGGCGCTTGGGGTCAGTGGTGCCGCGCAGTCGCTCAACGATCCGATCGAGCGCTTCGGTGCCGGCGCTCATCGAAGGCGACGGCGCGCAGCGGACCAGCCGCTCAGACCGGCGATCACCCCGCCGACGCTGCCGAGGCCGCCCAGCACCACGGTGCCGATCAGCCAGGGGGAGGTCCAGGACGCCGTCGGCTCGGCCGGGCGGCCGCTGAGGCTGTCGATCAGAGGGCGGCCGCTCTTCACCGTCAGGTCGAGGAAGTCGCGATGGCCGGGGCCGTCGTCGACCTGGAGCTCCCACGTGCCATCGGCGCCGCTCGGCAGCACGAAGGACAGCTTGCCGTCGGCATCCAGCTGGCCCACCGTCACCGGCGTGCCGCCTCCTGGCGGCACCACGCGCACCTGTGCTCCGGCCGCCGGTTCACCGGAGGAGAAGCGGCTCTCCAGCAGCAGGGAGTCGTTGAGGGAGCGGAGCTGATCGAGGCTGCTCTCGATGGCATGGGCCCGGGCTGCCACCGGCAGCAGGGCCAGGGCCACCGCTCCCAGGCATGGCACGACCAGGCGTTGGCAGGAGGTCACGGGCGATTGAGCAAACAGCGGAGGGCCGGCCGCGCTTCAGGAGGGCCAGGCATTCCAGCGTAAGTGGGGTTCAGGAGGCCGACCAGCGGTTGCCGGCGGCATGGGCCTTGCCCGCCTGCACCATCCGCACCATCGAGCTCACCATCATCGAGAGGGCCTCGCTGGGCTCGGAGCGGTGACCGAGCTCGGCGGCCATCACGCGATCGGCCACGGTGCGGCCTGCCGCTGCGGCGGTTCCGGCGCGCAGCGCTGGGGAAAGGCGCCGACCACTGGTGCCATCGGCATCCATCCGGGCCACCGCAGGCTGCATCAGGCCCATTGGCGGTTGAGCGGACGAATCCGAGGAGAGCACCACAGGAAGGCTTCAACTGCGGGGATCCTGGCAAATGCAGCCCCGTCAGGCGGGCTGGGGTGGTCATCACTCAACAGGTTGCAACCATTCCAGGCCCCGCTCGCTCAGCCATCCGTCGAAGGGAATGTCCCAGGGGTCGGTGGGCAGGGCCTCCACCAGACAGCCGTAGGGCGCCACGATCACAGCCGGCACGGAGCGCCAGGCCGGGTGCTGCCGCAAGCGGTCGTACCAGCCGCCGCCCGAACCCAGCCGGAAGCCGCGGCGGTCGAAGGCCAGCGCCGGCACCAGCAGCAGGCCCAGGGCGCTGGGCTCGAGGCTGGGCCCCTGTGGGGCCGGGATGCCGCAGTGATCAGGGAGCAGCGGCGCGCCCGGGTTCCAGGCGACGTAATGAAGTGCGGCGGCGCCCCTCCCCGACGCTCCTGCGGCCGGGTCTCCTTCCAGGCCCGCTGCCGGCCGCACCCCCGGCAGGGCGAGCGAAGCCGATCCCAGCTCCTGAAGCGGCCTCAGGTCAGCTTCGCCGCGGAGGGGCCAGTAGAGCCCCAACCGCTGCGGGCGATCCAGCCAGGGAGCCAGCGCCGCAACGGCCTGTTGTTGCAGGGCAGGGTGCGCCTCCATCAGCAGGGCCAAGCGCTGCTGCCGCCAGTGGCTCCGCAGGGCTGCCTTGTCGGCACCTGCCCCACTGGCCGCAGCGTCACCGGGAGCAGCACCACCGGCAGCGGGCTGCTTCACCGCTGAAACCAGCCAGTGAGCGCCACAGCCAGGGCATCGGCAGCGTCGTCGGGGCGTGGGGGGTGATCCAGCGACAGTTCGCGCATCACGGCGTCGAGCACCTCCTCCTTGCCGGCATGGCCCGAACCGGTGAGCGCCAGCTTCACCTGCATCGGCGGAAACTCCACCACCGGCACCTGCAGCCGCGCCAGGGTCATGATCACCACGCCCCGGGCCTGTACCACCGAAATCGTGGTGCTGGAGCGGTAGAAGAAGAATTTCTCCACCGACGCCAGCTCCGGGCGCCAGCGCCGCACCAGCCAGCGCAGGTCACGGGCGATCTCCACCATCCGCGCGCCATCGGAGCGGCCAGGAAGGGTCTGGATCATGCCGCAGTCGAGCATCCGCTGGGGCGGGCCGGACTCGATCACGCCGTAGCCGACACGGGCGAGACCAGGATCGATACCGAGGATGCGCATGGGGCGAATTATCCGCGCCCTGCGGGAGTTGAGCAGCCGACCGGCTCAGGCCGCCAGGGCCAGTTCGAAACCGTTGCGGTCGCTTGGCTCAGGCCGCTCAAACACCTTGCAGAACACCTTGATCACCCGATCGCCTGTGTCGATCTGCTCCAGTGGATCCTTGCGCAGGCGATGGCGCAGGCAGCAGGCCACCACCCGGGCCACATCGTCGTCGGTGACCTCGTTGCGGTGCTCAAAGGCGGCCAGGGCCCGGGCCGCCCGGTTGGTGACGATGTCGCCGCGCAGACCATCCACATCCAGTTCGCCGCACACCGCCGAGATGCGCACCCGCAGGTCGTCGTCGATCACCACCGACGGCAACCGGTTCTGGGCCTCCACCACCCTGGCCTGCAGGGCCTCCTGAACGTCCTGCACCTGGGCACTGAAGGCCTCGGGGTCGGCATCAAAGCCGGTGCGTTGGTCGACCACCTGCACGCGTAGCTCGGGATCGCGCACGGTGCGCACCTCCACGCTCATGCCGAAGCGATCGAGCAGCTGGGGCCGCAGCTCCCCTTCCTCCGGGTTGCCGGAGCCGATCAGCACGAAACGCGCCGGGTGCCGCACGCTCACGCCTTCCCGTTCCACCGTGTTCCAGCCCGAGGCGGCCGAGTCGAGCAGCACGTCCACCAGGTGGTCGTCGAGCAGGTTCACCTCATCGACGTAGAGCAGACCGCGGTTGGCCTTGGCCAGCAGGCCCGGCTCAAACGCCCGGATGCCCTCGCTGAGGGCTTTCTCGATGTCGATCGTGCCGCAGAGACGGTCTTCGGTGGCACCCAGCGGCAGGTCCACCATCGGCACCTGGCGAGGTTCCACCGGCAGGGTCTCGCCGGATTCGGCCCGCGCGCGCACCTCGCTGCTCTGCAGGTCGGGGTCGGTGGGAGAGCTGTTGTAGGGGTCGCCGGCCACCACCGGGATGGCTGGCAGCAGATCGGCCAGAGCGCGGATGGTGGTCGACTTGCCCGTGCCCCGGTCGCCCATGATCATCACGCCGCCGATGCGGGGATCGATCACGTTCAGCAGCAGGGCGAGCTTCATCTCCTCCTGGCCGACGATGGCGGTGAAGGGGAACACCCTGCGCTTGCGGGTCTGACTCACGGACGACAGCTCGGCACGGGTTCGGATTGTTTCACAGCTGAGGTTTCCGCCGGAGCGGCGGGCACCGGCAGCAGGGTGAGCACCTGGGGTGGGGTGGCATCAGCCGGGTAGACCAAGCGCACGCGCAGCTCCCGCCGCTCTCCAGGTTGGAGCCGAACGCGGCCCAGCTCAGGCCCCTGCTGCCCCTGGCGCTGCACCAGGTGGAACCAGCGCCGGCCCATCCGCCGGCCCTGAGGATCGTCGAGGCCACTCACCTCCACGGTGCCGCGGAACATCACCGGCCGGGCCTCGGTGGCGTTGAAGCTCAACCCCCCCAGCGGCTTGTCCGTCTTGCGGGGCGACTCCAGCGCCAGCGAAAGCACGCTCGGCTGGTCGCTGTCGTTCCGCAGCGGCAGGCGCAGGTCGTACTCGACGCCGTAGTTGCCGTGGGCGGCCCAGGCAGTGCCGGGATAGAAGGGATCGAGCTCGGCGGTCTGCACCTGGCCGGTGCCAAGGGTGCCCAGCTCCAGCCCGGCGATCGGCCACGACACCGGGGCGCTGCGCACCGACAGCACCGGGCTGCCGGGATCGGTGAGCGTGCCGGTCCAACGGCTGCCCAGCTGCACGCCACTGACCCGTGAATAGATGATCCGCCCCTTGGCGCCGCGCGGAGTGGGCTGGTGCTCCTTGGGGCTGAGCCCGCCCCGCAACAGCTCCAGCCAGGTGGCGTCCGATGGGGGCTGGTCACCGCCGAAGGCGGCCAGGGTGGCGACCTGCACCGGCCCGTCGCTCACCAGCCGCAGCTGCAGGTTGCGGCCGTTGAGCAGGGGGTCGAGGCCGCGCACCGGGATCGGCACTGCCACCAGGGTGGTGAGTTCTCCGGCCGGCAGCTGCCATTGGGCCGGAATCTCAGGGCTGCGGCGCTGCTGCAGCAGTTCAGCCGCCACCCGGCTGCCCGGGCCGGAAAACGCGGAGGTGCCGTCGTGGGGAACCAGAGCCGGCAGGGGCAGGAAGGGGGCGTCCGCCTGCTTCGGGTCGGTGGCCTGCGACAGCGCCGTGGAACCGCTGATCAACTGCAGCCGCACCGGCCGCGGGCCGCTGGGTGCCGCCACCACCCCCAGCCAGAGGGTGGAATCCACGGTTTCGGGCCGCCCTGCGTAGACGTGGTGGCTGAACAGGTCGAAGCGGCCCTTCAGGGGACGGTTGAGGTGAGCCGCCGGCACACCGAGAGGCTGCCCGCCCAGGGTGGCGGCCCCATCGAAGGTGGAGAGCAGGATGCCGGGCGCCGTGATCAGCTCGGGGTTGTTGTCATTGATCAACGGCACCTGATCCAGCTTTCCGGGCAGCGGCCGCACCTGCTGGGGCCGCAGCACGGTGGTGGGAGCCGCAGCGGGGGCGGGAGCAGGGGCAGGCGCCGCAGCTGGCTTGGTGGGCCCCGCAGCGGCCGCTGGATTCGCTGCCGGCTTGGCCGCGGGAGTGACCGCCAGAGTGGTCAGCGGATCGGCGGCGGCGGCCCCGCCACTCGCGCCCAGCGCCAGGAGGCCACCGGCAACAGCTGGCAGCAGGGAGCTCAGCCACCGACAGCGGCGGTTGCGGGGAGCTTGCGGATTCATCGCGGGGTGGGAGCAGGGGAACGGCCGATCAGGGTTTCGCTCATGGCCGCGGCCATCGCCCGGATCAGATCGGTGGAGCGGGGATCGTTGAAAGGGCCCTTGACCATGAAGGCCGCCACGGCCCGCTGACCGTTGGGGAGTTCGATCAGTCCGGCATCGGAGTAGGCGATGCCGATGTCGCCGGTCTTGTTGAGCACGGTGATGCCGCGGGCGAGCAGTTCGCTGTCGGGGTCGCTGGAATCGCCACCGATCCCCTTGAGCACCCCGGCGGGCAGGAGGGTATTGGTGCGGGAGGTGCCCAGAATCGTGCGGAAGTGATCCCGTGCCCGTGGACTGAGCTTGGCACCGGTATCCACCAGGGCGATGGAACGGGCGAGGTCGTGGGGGCTCGTGGTGTTGGTGCCCTCCAGATCGGGAAGCCAGTTGTTCACCACGGTGGCAGGAAGGCCCAGCGCCTGGAAGCGGGCATTGATGGCCAGCTTCCCGCCCACCCGTTTGATCAGCAGGTTGGTGGCGCTGTTATCGCTGACGCGGATCATCTCGGTGGCCGCTTCGTAGAAGGGGAAACGGGTGCCGAGCGGACGATTGGCCATCCAGCCGGCACCACCGCCCACCACCTCCTTGGTGAGTGGCAGGGGTTCGCCCCAGCGCAACTTGCCGCGGTCGAGGTCCTCAAGCGCCGCCAGCAGGATCGGGGTCTTGATCGAGCTGGCGGCAGGCAGAGGCGTGTCGGGATTCAGCTGGGCGAAGCGGCCGTCATCAAGCACCAGCAGGAACCCTCCCACCTTTAGATCCTTCTGGGCCGCCGCCAGGGCCTTCCAGCGGGCGCTGAGAGCCGTGAGCTCCTTGCGCGGTTCAAAACTGCCCAGCGGGATGCCCTGCTGCAGGGGCGACACCGGCGTGGTGGCAGCTCCCATGCGCGGCGTGTCCATCGCTCCCTGGGCCATCCGGGGGGCGAGCTGTTTCAGCACCGTGCCGGTGATGACGCCGAGACCGACGCCCATCACCAGCAATCGCAGCACCAGAGCCAGGGGCTGGAACCAGCCGGTAGATCCGGATCGGGGGGGGCGGCCCGAGCGCACAGACAAACGAAAAGGGTTGGCAGGACGTTAAGGGGTCCGGCGATCGGTGGCCCAGCGCAGCTGCCGGACCATGCCGCGCACCATGGCCACTTCATCGGCATCGATCTGGGCCCGCTGCAGCAGGCCTCGCACCTTGGCCATGCGGGCATGGGCCGTGTGCGGCAGCAGAAAGCCCACCTCCAGCAGCAGCGCCTGGGCATCAGCCAGCGCAGCCTCCAGATCGGCGCGGCGCGCCGGTGTGGGCAGCACCGTGATGGGCCCGGGGCCTGGACCAGGCGGGCGGGCGTGGAACCGGTGCCACTCGTGCAACACGATGGCCAGCGCATGGGACAGGTTGAGCGAGCTGTAGCCGGGATCGGCGGCGATGCGCAGCACCCGTCCGGCCTGCAGGAGTTCGTCATTGCTCAGTCCCCGGTCTTCGCGGCCGAACACGAGGGCAGCCACCTTCGGCACCGTCGCCGGGCCAGGGGCATCCGCAGGGCTGTGGGGGCGGCCAGGGCTGTCGGGACCACGGGAGCCGCCGGGGCCGCGGGCCGCACTTGAGGCCCCGTCGCCATCGCCTTCTCCGTCACCCGCCGCCAGCCAGGCAAAAGCCTCGGGCGGGTCCACCACGGCCACCGGTGCCGCCTCCGGCCGGCCACTGGCGGCCACGACGCGGCGACAATCGGCGATGGCGGCGGCCAGAGCGGGAAACACAACGGCCCGCTCCAGCAGCGGCTGGGCATGCACGGCCATGCGGCGGGCTTCATCGCCGAGGTGATCGCAGCGGGGCGCCACCAGGCGCAGCTCGACGATGCCGAAATTGGCGCAGAGGCGGGCAGCGCTGCCCACATTCAGAGGCCCAGCAGGTTCCACCAACACCACCACCGGTGGGCAGGGAGCGGGCGCAGGGGCCGTCACGCCAGTGCGTGGAGATGGGCGATCAGGTCGGCCATGGCCTGGGGATCAGGCTGAAAACGGGGCATGGGCGGAGTGCGGCCGCTCACCACCTGCTGCACGAGCCGGCGGTCGTTCTTGCGCTGGGTGACGCCATGCAGGCTCGGGCCCACCAGCCCCTGGCCGGCAATGCCATGACAACCGGCGCAGTTGATCAGGAACAGCCGGCTGCCGCGATCGGCCGAGCCGACCAGATCCAGGGTCTGGCGGGTGTAGGGGTCGCCCTGGATGGAGGGGAGCAGCCCCAGGGCCAGCAGCGCGCAGGCAGCAGCCGCCATCAGCGCCATCGCTGTGATCAGACCCTGACGGCGAAAGGTGGCCTCCGCTGCCCCCTCAGGAGCCGTTGTCGGGGTCAGATCACCTGTCAAGGAACGCCACGCTGCTCCCACCACACTGCCGCAGACGTGAAACAATTGCGTCACTTCTGTGTGGCTTGCTCTCCATGATCGAACCCCTGCTCTGCGGCATCGTGCTGGGCCTGATTCCCGTCACCCTGTTGGGGTTGTTCGTGGCGGCCTGGAACCAGTACCGCCGTGGCAGCGCCCTCGGCGGCTGAACCGGCGCTGCTTGCCTGAACCAAGCGACTGGCCTGCCTGAACATCCTTCAAGCTGGTCATGAGGCCAAGCTGGTCATGAGGCCAGCAGGTGATCAGACCACTGGCTCAGGAGGCCACCGGGTCCGGGACTCCCAGGCCATCACTCGCAGCCCCTCAAAGGCGCTCCGCTGGACCCTGTTCCATTGAGGATTCTGCGGGGCTCTCTTGCTGGCTAAGGGGCCTCAGCACCACCACTTCCGAGCTGCCGTAGCGGCGTTGCTGGCTCAGCTCCCAGCCGGGCGGTGCTTCAGGCACACGGCCGCTACCGCACTCCCAGACCAACAACCCGCCAGCGGCCATCCAACCGTGCTGAAGCACGGCTGCCGCGATCGGCTGGTGCAGCCCCGCGCCGTAGGGCGGATCCACATAGATCAGATCGAACGGCCCGCCAGCCGTACGGCAGGCGCCACCACCCTCCAGCCAGCGCGGCAACGGCCGGCAGAGCACCTCCACCGTCACCGGCCGCCTCAGCCCCGCACGCACCGTTTCCAGGTTGGTCCGGGCCGTGGCCGCCATCGCCCGGTCCTGATCCACCGCCACCACCGCCGCCACACCGCGCTGCAGCGCCTCGCAGCTCATCACCCCACTGCCGCAGCAGAGATCGAGCCAGCGCGCCCCCTCCAGCCTGGCGCTGAGCAGATTCATCACCGCCAGCCGCACCCGCGAGGTGGTGGGTCTGGCCGCCAAGCCCGCTGGGCTGATCAGCCGGCGGCCGCCACTGATCCGCAGGGTCATGCGGCGGCGTTCTCCACCCAGCCCAGCCAGCGGCGCAACATACGCTGACCCACCGGCCCGGATTTCTCCGGGTGGAACTGACAGGCCGCCACGTTCTGCTGCCAGACCGCGGCCGTGACCCGGGCATCGCCGTAGTCCACCTGGGCGGTGATGCAGGCGGCCTCCGAGGGATCGGCGGCGAAGGAATGCACGAAGTAGACCCAGGCAGGCGGCTGGTCCGCTGGCAGCAGCGGTGATGGCGCGCCCGGCATCAGCGGCGCCCAGCCCATGTGAGGAATCGGGTGATCGGGCGTGCGCGGCAGGGCCCGCACCCGTCCGGCCAGCAGACCCAGGCCCTCGCGCTCCCCCTCCTCACTGCTCTCGAACAGCAACTGCAGCCCCAGACAGATCCCCAGCAGGCGTCCACCGGAGGCACACCAACCTTTGAGCGGTTCGATCAGATCCGCCTGCTCCAGCCGCTGCATGGCGGGGTCGAACGCGCCAACGCCCGGCAGGATCAAGGCATGGCAGGCCTGCATCGCGGCAGCGTCCTGTACGGGCACCACCTCGGCACCGAGGCGCTCGATCGCGCGGCGCACGGAATGGAGGTTGCCCATGCCGTAATCGATCAATCCGATCCGGCTCATGGCAGCGGACTCTCCAGTGAAGGCGAGCGAAACGCCGGCAGCTGTGTCCTGAGCAGCAGAAGCTGCAGGGGATCAGTCAGCAGCCGATGTGCCCCCGGCAGAAGAACCGGGGGAGGAAGAAAGAGAAGAAGGGCCATCAGGAAGTGAAGGTACAGCGACGTTGTTCTGGGTGGTGCGGTTCCGGCGCGCCCTGAATGTCGAGACCGTTGAGATGCTCGATCAGCTGATAGAGCCGGCCCACCTTGCGGTCGTTGAAATCGAAGCGCAGCGAAGGGCGGAGCTGATCGGAAAGATCGCAGACTTCATCGTGCTCGATCTGCCCGCTGTCCAGCAGATCGGCGAAACGCTGGTTCAGCACGGCCAGCTGCGCAGGCGTGAGCGGGGCGTGCAGCAGCAGCTCAAGGCGATCATCCACCAGCCTGGCTGTATGAAACACGCGGTAGAAACGGCAAATCTGCGCCATCGCCTCGGCGGCGCTGCTGGCTTCGCAGAAGAGGGCAGCATCCGCCTCACTCACCAGCCCACGATCGATCAGGTCGTGGCGGACCGTGTGCTGCCAGTTGGTCCAGAAGGGATCACCGGGAGGGGCCAGCAGCACCACGGGAATCGGAGCAATGCGGCCGGTCTGGATGAGCGTCAGCGACTCGAACAATTCATCAAGCGTGCCGAAACCTCCCGGCAGCACCACCAGCGCATCGCACTCGCGCAGGAAGAAAAGCTTGCGGGTGAAGAAGTAGCGGAAGTCGACCAGGCGATCGCTACGACCGGCGATGTAGGGATTGGGCTGCTGCTCGAACGGCAACTGCACGTTCAGGCCGAAACCGTGCTCGCTGCCGGCACCACGATTGGCCGCCTCCATCACACCGGCACCAGCGCCGGTGATCACATCGAAACCTGCCGCGATGGCACGGCCGGCCAATGCTTCGCTGAGCCTGTAGCAAGGGGTGCCCGGGGCGGTGCGGGCTGAGCCGAAGACCGTGACCTTGCGGGTGCGCCGGTGCTGGTCGAACATCTGCAGCGCCTGCTGGATGTCCTGAAGCGTGCCACTGATCAGCCCCCAATCTTCCCCATCGGCGCCGCTACCGGCGATCCGCATCAAGGTGGCGATCGACCGATCGATCAGCAGCCGCTGGGGGTGGTTGCTGAGCTCTGGGGCTTGATGCTCCCACGCTCTCTCTGCCTCTGGCTGGCCGACACTAAAGGGCGGCGGAGTGGAGCCGACTGAGGGTTCCGCCGCCGTGGAGAGCGAAGGACGTGGATCCGGCGTGGCGGCGGAGGCAGGCTGCGACAACACGCCGGGAGGGGCGAGGGAAGAACTCAGAGGTATTTGGTGATGGTGCCGGAGAGGGTGTTCTTCGGCACGGCACCAACGACGGTGTCGACTTTCACACCACCCTTGAAGACCATCAGGGTGGGAATGCTGCGAATGCCGTACTGGCTGGCGACGTTGGGGTTTTCGTCGGTGTTGAGCTTGAAGACCTTGATACGGCCCTCGAATTCCTTGGCGATTTCATCGACGATCGGGGCGACCATGCGGCAGGGACCACACCAGGGAGCCCAGAAGTCCACCAGCACGGGCACATCACTCTTGAGCACATCCAGCTCAAAAGAGGCGTCGGTGACGGCAGTGGCGCTGGACATTCGAGGGAGGGACAAGGTTTTGCCAATGTAGCAACGGCCTTGGCATCATTCCCGGAACCGCCACCGAACGTTGGAAGAGAAAATGCCCGGACGCGCCGGGCGGGGTGGTGTGAGGAGTGTGCGAGCCGTAGCCCCCACGGCACGAGACTAGCCCCCGTCTCGGCCTGTCCAGCGGCGTCTCATTGCTGGAAAACCGCCGGAAAGTCCGCAGCGAATCGGGCAATGCGAAAGGGCTCTAAAAGGGCTCTACTTGCCCATGCCCAGCTGCTGGGCCTTCTGGTACACCTTGCCTTCGGTGAGCAGGGAAGGGGCGACCACCACCTCCACCTGCTGCATCTCACGCAGGGTGCGGGCGCCCAGGGTGCCCATCGATGTCTTGAGCGCGCCCAGCAGATTCTGGGTGCCGTCATCGAGGCTGGCGGGGCCACGCAGGATCTTCTCGAGGCTGCCCGTGGTGCCGACGCTGATGCGGGTGCCGCGGGGCAGCACCGGGCTCGGTGTGGCCATGCCCCAATGGAAGCCGCGACCCGGTGCTTCGGCCGCCCTCGCGATCGGCGAGCCGATCATCACGGCATCGGCTCCGCAGGCGATGCACTTGCAGATGTCGCCGCCCGTGACGATGCCGCCGTCGGCGATCACCGGCACACGGCGGCCGGTTTCCCGCTCGTAATCGTCGCGGGCAGCGGCGCAGTCGGCGACAGCGGTGGCCTGGGGGATGCCCACACCGAGCACCCCGCGGGAGGTGCAGGCGGCACCGGGGCCGATGCCCACCAGCACCCCGGCGGCACCGGCGCGCATCAGCTCCAGGGCCACGTCGTAGGTGACGCAGTTGCCGATCACCACCGGCACGCCCATGTCGCGGCAGAGGGTGGCGAGATCGAGCCGCTCGCGGCCCTCCGGGCCGATGTGCTCGGTGGACACCACCGTGGCCTGCACGAAGAAGAGATCAGCACCGGCTTCCGCCACAGCCTTGCCGAAGCGCAGCGCTGCCGCAGGGGTGGCACTGACTGCGGCGATACCGCCCTGTTCGCGGATCTCGGCGATGCGCCGACGGATCAACTCTTCCTGCACGGGCTGGCTGTACAGCTCCTGCATCAGGGGAACGAAATCCTCTTTGCCCACCGCCGCAATGCGGTCGAGCGCAGGGTTGGGGTCTTCGTAGCGGGTCTGGACGCCTTCGAGGTTGAGCACCCCCAGTGAGCCGAGGCGGGAGAGCTCAACGGCCATCGCCACATCCACCACCCCGTCCATCGCGCTGGCGATGATCGGAATCTCGCGGTCGATGCCTCCGAGGCTCCAGCGGCTGTCGGTGACCTCCGGGTCGACCGTGCGACCTCCGGGAACCAGAGCGATCTCGTCGATCCCGTAGGCACGACGGACGGTGCGCTTCCCGCCTAACTGAATGGTCACCGGTGGATGGTCGTCGCAGTCGGGCCAAGCTATCAACAGGCCTGTCAGCCTCCCGATCCGGCACGGCCCAGCCCGACGGGCGGCCTCAGTTGTTGCCGCGGAATGCCCGCCAACGCTGCTCCAGCGACGCGATCAGTTCCTGACGGTCGCTGCTGCGCACCAGGCGGGTGGCCGCAAAGCGGCTCAGCCAGATCACCCCGGCCAGCTCCAGCAGACCCGGCAGCAGGGGCAGGCTGTCGATCGCGCCGATCACGGCGCCGTAGAGGCGCAGCACCAGCACCAGGGCAAGCGCCAGAGCAACCGCACGCAAGGGCCCCTGGTACTGCACCAGCATCTGCTGGAGGCGTCCGCTGCCGATCCATTCGCGCAGCTTGGCCAGCAGCAGGTCCCATTCGCCACCGCCCTCAGCGGTGTCCGGTGCGGCCGGCACATGCACGGTGGCCGCCACAGCGGGTTCAGGGGTGGGGACTGGTGTGGGCTCCGGCAGGAGCTCGGCGGGCGTGGCAGGCGGTTCGGCAGAGGCTTGGCCACCTGCTCCAGTAGGTGCTGCAGCAAACGCGGCAGCGTTCACCGGGTCTGCAGCTAGCGACGCATCAACCGGAGCCGGCTGGGAGCCAACCTCCGAATCCACGGGCGCGCCCGTGGGCAGGAGAGGAGAGACTTCAGCTTCCACTGCCGCCACAGGCTGGGTCAGCGGTTCAGGCTGCAGCATCGGCTCCGGGGCCGAGTGCCACATGGGCGCGGCATCAGCATCCGCGCCAACGACAGCGGCGGGGTCGGCTGGGGGCAGATCAGCGGGGTCGGCAACGCCGTGCTCCCCGCTGGTGGGCATGGGAGCGGCGACCTCCCCGACGGGCTCGTGCGCCGACGGTTGCTCACCGGGAAGGAACGGCGCGTTGGAGGAAGCGGAAGGCTCGGTCATCGACTGCCAGAAAAACCGCACCGGGAGCCTACGGCGCTTCCGGCAGGGCGAGGCCTCGCTTCGGCAGACCGTTGCAGCAGGCCGGCACAGCAGCCCCTGGCAGGGCGATCAGCCCTCCAGAGGGATCAGGCCCGGGCGCGCCGACAGCGGCTCCAGCGGGCCGCGCAGCGGGAAGCGTCCCTGCCGCAGCAGCTCGATCAGGCAGGTGCCGATCTCCCGGGCCAGGCGCGGGCTGTGGGCCGGCGCGCAGGGGATGCGGCGACCATCCACCTGGATCTTGCCCGCCAGCAAGTGGCTGTAGGGCACAAAACCGAACCCGGGGCGAATACGGCGCGGGATCGAGAAATCGAGCACGGGCGCTTCCAGCTGGTCGTCGCCGATCGACGCCCGGCGGGCCACGGCGAGATCGAGCAGGGGCACGGGAACGGCGATCGGCACCATCAGGGCACTGCCGTGTCCCTCGAAGAAACAGGCGCGGATCCATTCGGGCCGCAGCCCGTGCAGGTCGACGCTCACGGCCGCGACCGCCCCGGGAGTGCGCGCATGCCCGCTGGGCAGCCGCCGCGTTCCGGGCTGATGCCCATGGCCGGCCCCGATCACCCAGCCCACCGCCCCAGCCACCAGCACGGGCGACCCCGGACCGAGCCAGGCCAGTGAGGGCATGGTGAGCCCGATACTGCTGCTTCCCGAACTGCTGTACAGGGCGTTGCCGTAAGGACCGAGCAGGGGTCCGTACGGGCTGCGCACCACTCCCTCTGCGCTGCTCACCGCCACCACCCCGTTTTCGGCGATGGCACGATGCAGGAGCAGGCGTGCGCCGCCCAGGCGCTCCAGCGAGAGGCGGCCCCGGTATTCGCGGCGCGGGTGGGAGGCGGTGGCCTCACCGGTGAGTGTCAGCTCCAGTTCAAGGCCGGCCAGCAGAGCATCCAGCACCTGGGCGCCCCCCTGGCGCAGCGGTTCGCCCAGCCCGCCGCCGATCGGCAGACACAGGCCCGCGGTGCCACCCGCCCCCTGGGCGAGCACCCCGTCGAGCCGGGCCTCTCGAATGCGCAGAGGCGGATCCACCGGCCCGAGGCTGAGCTGCAACGTGGCCTGGTCGGTGAACTCCGCATTGGCGGCCACCACCACGTCGGTGGCGGCGTAGGCCGCTTCCAGGCCGCCTGTCGCCACCAGCACCCGGAAATCGGCGGCAGCAAGCACGCGCAGATCACCGCTGCGCTGGCGCTGCTGGAGATCGGCTTCGCTGCGGGGAGCCAGGGACATCGGTGGCCGGATCAAGGCTGAGGAGGGCGTCGGAAACCGGAACCGAACAAGGCGGCTGGGCCTCGATTAAAGTGGCTCACGGATAAGTGGTGAGAGATGGCGGACCCAACAGGACCCGGCGAGTCCGACGGGCGGATCATCCAAACCGACCTGCGAAACGAAATGTCGCGCTCCTATCTGGAGTATGCGATGAGCGTGATCGTGGGCCGGGCGTTGCCCGATGCCCGCGATGGCCTCAAGCCGGTGCATCGACGCATTCTCTATGCGATGTACGAACTCGGCCTCACCAGCGACAGGCCTTACCGGAAATGCGCCCGTGTGGTGGGCGAAGTGCTCGGCAAATACCACCCCCACGGCGACACCGCCGTGTACGACGCCCTGGTGCGCATGGCCCAGGACTTCTCCATGCGCATGCCCCTGATTGATGGGCACGGCAACTTCGGTTCGGTCGACAACGACCCACCGGCGGCCATGCGGTACACGGAATCGCGGCTGCAGGCCCTCACCACTGACAGCCTGCTGGAGGACATCGAGGCGGAAACGGTCGATTTCATCGACAACTTCGATGGATCACAGCAGGAACCCACCGTGATGCCGGCGCGGGTTCCTCATCTGCTGCTCAATGGGTCCTCAGGGATCGCGGTGGGCATGGCCACCAACATTCCGCCCCACAACCTCACGGAATTGATCGATGGGCTGCTGGCCCTGATCGACAATCCCGAGGTGGACGATCGCTCGCTGATGGCGATCATTCCCGGCCCGGATTTCCCCACCGGCGGCCAGATTCTCGGCCGCAGCGGAATCCGTGAAACCTATCTCACAGGCCGAGGATCGATCACCATGCGCGGTGTCGCGGCGATCGAAACACTTGAAGTCCCCGGTCGGCCAGATCGGGATGCGGTGATCATCACTGAGCTTCCTTATCAAACCAACAAGGCGGCGATGATCGAGCGCATCGCCGAGATGGTGAACGACAAGAAGCTCGAAGGAATCTCCGACATCCGCGACGAAAGCGATCGCGATGGCATGCGCATCGTGATCGAACTGCGGCGTGATGCCTATCCGCAGGTGGTGTTGAACAACCTGTTCAAGCTCACGCCGCTGCAGTGCAATTTCTCCGCTCACATGCTGGCGCTGGTGAATGGGGAGCCGATCCTGCTCACCCTGCGGCGGATGCTGCAGGTGTTCCTCGATTTCCGCATCGAAACGATCGAGCGGCGCACCCGTTATCTGCTGCGCAAGGCCGAAGAGCGCGACCACATCCTGCTGGGCCTGCTGCTGGCGCTCGAGCAGCTCGATCCGATCATCGCCCTGATCCGCGCCGCCGCCGACACCGCCACAGCACGGCAACAGCTGCAGGAGCGCCACGGCCTCAGCGAGATCCAGGCGGACGCCATCCTGCAGATGCAGCTGCGCCGGCTCACCGCGCTGGAAGCCGACAAGATCCGGCTCGAGCACGAGGATCTGGTGGCCAAGATCACCGACTACAAGGACATCCTTGGCCGGCGTGAACGGGTGCTGGGCCTGATCCGGGAGGAGATCGGCAAGATCCGCGCCCGCTACGACTCCCCCCGTCGCACCGAGATCCTCGATCTCGAAGGCGGCCTCGAGGACATCGACCTGATCGCCAATGAGCGCTCGGTGGTGTTACTCACCGAGAACGGCTACCTCAAGCGCATGCCGGTGAGCGAATTCGAGGCCACCAGCCGCGGCACCCGTGGCAAGGCCGGCACCCGCAGTCAGGGAGAAGAAGCGGTGCGGCTGTTCATCAGTTGCAACGACCATGACACCCTGCTGCTGTTCAGCGACCGGGGCGTGGTGTATGCCGTGCCCGCCTATCGCATCCCGGTGGGCAGCCGCGCTGCCAAGGGAACCCCCGTGGTGCAGTTGCTGCCGATTCCACGGGAAGAGCAGATCACCACGCTGCTCGCGGTCAGCGCCTTCGAAGACAACGTGCAGCTGCTGATGCTCACCAGCGGCGGCTATATCAAGCGCACCCGTCTTTCGGCCTTCGCCAACATCCGATCCAATGGCTTGATCGCGATCGGGCTGGAGGAAGGCGACGCCCTGCGCTGGGTGCGTCTGGCCCTGCCGGGCGACAGCGTGCTGATCGGCTCGCTCAGGGGCATGACGATCCACTTCCGCCTCACCGACGGGGAACTGCGTCCGCTGGGCCGCACCGCCCGCGGCGTGCGGGCGATGGCACTGCGCGCCGGCGACGAACTGGTGAGCATGGATGTGCTGCCGGCCGAGCTGGCCGACCGCATCGCCAGCAGCAGCGCGGAGGAGGACGGCGACGAAGCCGATGGGGATGCCGACGCCGAAGTGGCGGTGAGCGAAGGACCCTGGGTGCTGGTGGCCTCCGCCAGTGGCCTGGGCAAGCGGGTCCCGGTGAACCAGTTCCGCCTGCAGCGGCGCGCCGGTCTGGGGCTGCGCGCGATCAAGTTCCGTCGCGATGGTGATGTACTCGTGGGGCTGAAGGTGCTCGGCTCCGGCGAAGAGCTGATGCTGGTCAGCGAAAAGGGGGTGATCGTGCGGATGCCCTCCGACGCCATTCCGCAGCAGTCACGGGCCGCCACGGGGGTGAAGCTGCAGCGGCTCGATGCCGGCGACCGGCTCACGGAAGTGGTGCTGGTGCCGCCTGCCGCCGAAGACGACGGCAGCGAAACGCTGGAGCCTGTCAGCGACACCCTGGCCCTCACCGCCGAAAGCGTGGCGCCCACCGGCGAACCCATGGAACGCACCGATGAAGCCGCGGAACTGACCGGCGAGGAAGACAGCTGAGCGCCGACGTCCTGCTGATCGGCTCCGGCCCGGCCGCTCTGGCCATCGGCGCCGAACTGTGCCGCCAGGGGCTGGAGGTGGAGGCCCTGGCCGCCACCGATCCGCTCAGCCCCTGGCAGAACACCTATGGCATCTGGGGCCGGGAACTCGATGCCCTCGGCCTCGGCGATCTGCTCGGGCATCGCTGGTCGGATTGCGTGGCCGATTTCGGGGCGGGCCCCCTGGCCCTGCATCACGACTACGGCCTCTTCGATCGCCAGCGGCTGCAGCGGCACTGGCTCGAGGCCTGCGCCGGACAACTCCGCTGGCATCGCGGCCAGGCGACGGCCATCCGCCATGAGTCCCACAGCTCGGTGGTCACCACCGCCGAGGGCACCAGTCTGACGGCCCGGCTGGTGGTGGATGCCAGTGGCCATGCGCCGGTGTTCGTCCGCCGCCCCGAGCGCGGCCCGGTCGCCCAGCAGGCCGCCTTCGGCCTCGTGGGCCGCTTCTCCGCTGACCCTGTGGCGGAAGGGCAGTTCGTGCTGATGGATTACCGCAACGATCACCTCAAGGCAGAGGAGCGGCTGGAGCCGCCCACCTTCCTCTACGCGATGGACCTGGGGCAGGGGGAGTTCTTCGTGGAGGAAACCTCCCTCGCCCTCGCCCCGCCGCTCTCGTTCGACCTGCTGGAGCGGCGTCTGCACCAACGGCTGGCCCACCGGGGCATCCGGGTAGAGCAGGTGCGGGAAACGGAGCGTTGCCTGTTCCCGATGACTCTGCCGCTGCCGGATCTGACCCAGCAGGTGGTGGGTTTCGGTGGGGCCGCCAGCATGGTGCACCCCGCCTCGGGCTACATGGTGGGGGGGCTGCTGCGCCGCGCCCCCGGCCTGGCGGCCGCGATTGCCGCCGGCCTGGCCAACCAGACCACCTCCTCACGCGAAGTGGCGCAGCAGGCCTGGCAGACGCTCTGGTCTGCCGAGCTGGTGCGCAAGCAGGCGATCTACCGTTTCGGGCTCGAAAAGCTGATGCGCTTCTCGCACGCGGAGCTCTGCCACTTCTTCGACACCTTCTTCCATCTGCCCCAGCCGCAGTGGACCGGTTTTCTGGCCAACACCCTCACCGTGCCGCAGCTGGTGCAGGCGATGCTGGGCCTGTTCGGGCAGGCCCCCAGCGATGTTCGGCTCGGCCTGATGCTGCCGCAGGGCAAGGAGCTCGCCCTGGCCTGGCGGGCGCTGGCGGGCTGAAACTGCTGGGCTGACACTCCCGAGCCGAGACTTTGGGCTGACCCTGACGGGATCAGCGGAACACCAGCACTGGCTGCTTGGCCTGGGCGAGCACACGCTGCGTCTGACTGCCGATCAGCAGCCCGGTGAGGCCGCGCCGCCCATGCGAGGCCATGAAGATCAGGTCACAGCCGTGGCGGTCCGCCGCCGCCAGGATCGCCTCCGACGGCGAGTCGTTGACCACGCTTTCGCTCGCCGCCTCCACGCCTTCCTCTGCGGCGAGGCTCATCACCTCCGCCAGGGCCCGCTGGGAAGCCTCCCTGCCCACGTCCTCGATTTCCTGCAGGGTGCTGGGCTGGATCCATTCACCGGCGCCGTAGGTGAGCCCAAGCGGCGCATTGGCCCGCACGTTGAGGACGGTGAGGCGGGCTCCGGCCTCACGGGCGAAACGGCAGGCGGCAGCAGCGGCGGCCAGCGAAAGCCGGGAGCCGTCGGTGGGAACGAGCAGATGCTGAAACATGGCCAAACTCCACGCAGAGCGGAACGGCTCCGCTCTGATTCGAGCACGGGTTGTGGGCCCTGGTCAGTGGGCTGCGGGCTGTGCGTTCTGGCCTCTGAGCTGCGAGCGCTAGCCCTCGGGCGGCGGTGACGGGTGTCGGCTGTGTTCTGCGAGCCTCGGGCCGTTGGCCGGGCTAACGCGGCGGCCGTGTGGCCCAGTC
This sequence comes from Synechococcus sp. MW101C3, assembly GCF_002252635.1. NCBI lineage: Bacteria > Bacillati > Cyanobacteriota > Cyanophyceae > Synechococcales > Synechococcaceae > Synechococcus > Synechococcus sp. MW101C3. The sequence continues at coordinate 253,562 of NZ_NQKX01000001.1, read as the reverse complement.
GGCGGCGTTGATGAGCGGGAACAGCGGATCTTCCCGTTCCACCGCCGCCAGCCAGCCACCGGGGGGATCGTTGCCGCTGTCGATCGCCGCCAGCAGGCGCCAGAAGCGATCCAGGTGCGTGCGGATCCGCTCCTTCGCCAGTTCGGTGGTGGTGCCGGCCCTGAGAATGAAGCTCCAGTCGGAGGACTGGGCCAGCAGCAGCTCACGGCCCGCCTGGTTGAGGCGCTGGAGCTGGGAGGCACTGCCCACCCCCCGGTTCACCCGCTCCACCATGGCCGCCGAGGCCCGGTTCCACTCGGGCACCACCCAGGCATTGCTTTCGTTGAGCCAGTAGTGGTGGTACCCCCCCTGGCCCCAGCTGGAGGGGGAGGGGCGGCAGATCTGCAGCCCGTCTCCGCGGCGCAGCACATCGCGCAGGGTGGTGAAACCGATGCCGAGGGCAGCCGCCTGCAGGAAAAGCTGGGCCAGGAAGCGGGGCCCCTCGTACCACCAGTGGCCGAACAGCTCCGCATCGAACGGCGCCACCAGCAGCGGTGGCCGGTCCATGGCGCTGCTCAGATGGTCAAGCTCCCCGGCGCGCCCGCGCAGATAGGTGGCGGCGTGCTCATCGGCCCGCTGCTCGGCCGGCCCCGGCAGGTAGGGCAGCTTCCGCTCCAGTGGCGTGCCCCTGGCTGACACCCGGTGCAGCTTGAGACCGAGCGGCCGGGGGGTCTCGATTCCCACCGCGGTGAGGGCCTCGCTGGAGAGATCCCAGCCCAGATCCCGGTGGAATTCCCGGTAGGCGCCATCGCCTGGGTATCCCTCCGAGGCCGACCACACCGGCAGGGTGGAGGCCCCATCACGAGCGAAGAAGGCCACCCCAGCGGGCGAACAGATCGGGGCATACACGCCATAGCGCGGACGGGGCAGGGCGTGCAGCAGCCCATGGGCATCGAGCACCGCGTAGCGCAGACCGCAGGCCACCAGCTGCTGATCGAGCCCTTCGAAGTAGGCGCACTCCGGCAGCCAGATCCCCTGCGGGCGTGCGCCCAGCAGCCGCTCATGTTCCCGGATGGCGGTGAGCAGCTGGGCTCGCACCGCCTCGGGGGTGGCCCGCAGCAGCGGCAGGTAGCCGTGGGTGGCGGCACAGGTGAGCAGGTCGACCACCCCCAGCTGCCAGAGCCGCTGGAAACGAGCCAGCAGATCACCGCCGCAGGCCTGCCACTGCTGGCGGGTGTGGGTGAGCTGGGCCTCCAGAGCCTCGGCCGCCTCCAGATGCGGGGGCAGCGCCAATGGCAACAACGCCAGGCGTTGATCAAGCCAGGCGGGGAAACGGGCCTGCAGGTCGGGCGCGCTCAGCAGCGACAGAAGCGTGGGGGAAAGGCCGAGGGTGAGACGGGGCGCCTGGGCGGGATCCTCAGAGGCAGCTTCGAGCAACTCGAGCAGCGGCAGGTAGCTCTCCAGCAGTGCCTGGAAGAACCAGTCTTCCTCCAGCGAGCCGGGCTGGCTGCTGCGGACGTATGGGAGATGGGCATGGAGGACCAGGGCCAGTTCGCCTGTGGCCATTGCCATTCCAGCCGTTAACGGGAGTGTACGGGGACGGTTCCACCACGACGCCCTCCGCCACGAGCTTCGCCATGAAAATGGTCAGCGGCGCGGTCGGGGTCGGCGGGGGCACAGCTGGCAGAGGGCGGTCTCTACAGTTTTTGTTTAACGAAACGAGTGATGCGTCGCTGTCTGGCAGTTGACGGGCACGGCATGTTCTACGCCCAGCAGAAGCTCGGCTGGTTCTTCGATCCACGCCGCCTGCTGGAGCTGGCCGCGGAAGGCGTCACGGATCTTGGCAGCGCCTTCTGGTACACGGGGCTGAAGGATCCCACTGACCAACGCCCCTTCCGGGACGCACTCACCAGCCTGGGCTTCACCGTGCGAACCAAACCGCTGCGGGAGTTCGGCACCGACCCCGACCAGCGGCAGTTCGCGCGCGCCAACCTTGATGTGGAGATCTGCCTCGACCTGATGGCCGTGGCCCACCGCACCGATGAGCTGTGGCTGATGAGCGGAAGCCGCGACCTTGAACGGCTGGTGGAGATGCTCCGCGCCCAAGGCCTGAAGATCACCTTGATCAACGCCGATGGCATGGTGCCGCGCGAGCTGCGCAATGCGGTGGATCGCTTCATCGACCTGGGCAAGCTCAAGCCCCAGCTCGAGAAGATGGAAGCCGTCCAGGCACCGGTGTTCCAGCGCAGCATCCCGGAGGCTTCTCCGCGATCGGAACCGGTGCGCCACCAGGTGATCCGCCCGGACGCTGCCTCCCTTGAGCCCTCACCTCGGGAAGTGGTGATCGGACCCTCGGTCTAGGATCCCCCCTAACACGTACTCACTTCGACCTGCAGCGGCCATGGCCAAGGATCCCGGCCGGGTTCTGATTTTTGACACCACCCTGCGGGATGGTGAGCAATCGCCAGGGGCCAGCCTCAACCTCGAGGAAAAGGTGGCCATCGCCCAGCAGCTGGCGCGCCTACGGGTCGACATCATCGAAGCGGGCTTCCCCTTCGCCAGCACGGGCGATTTCAACGCCGTGCACCGCATCGCCGAAACCGTCGGCACCGCCGACGGCCCGGTGATCTGCGGGCTTGCCCGGGCCACGCGCGGCGACATCAAGGCCTGCGCGGATGCGGTGGCGCCGGCGGCGCGACGGCGCATCCACACCTTCATCGCCACCAGCGACATCCACCTGGAGCACAAGCTGCGCAAGAGCCGGCCCGAGGTCGTGGACATCGCCGCCGAGATGGTGGCCTATGCCCGCTCCCTGGTGGAGGACGTGGAGTTCTCCTGCGAAGACGCCGGCCGCAGCGACCCGGAGTTCCTCTACGAAGTGATCGAAGCCGCCATCGCCGCCGGGGCCACCACGATCAACATCCCCGACACCGTGGGCTATGCCACTCCGGCGGAATTCGGTGCCCTGATCGCCGGCATTGATCGCCACGTTCCCAACATCGCTCAGGCGGTGATCTCTGTGCACGGCCACAACGACCTGGGGCTGGCCGTGGCCAATTTCCTTGAGGCGGTCAAGAACGGCGCCCGCCAGCTCGAATGCACGATCAACGGCATCGGTGAACGGGCCGGCAATGCTTCACTCGAGGAACTGGTGATGGCGCTGCATGTGCGCCGCGCCTACTTCAACCCCTTCCTCGGCCACGACCCCGCCAGCACCGAGCCGCTCACCGGCGTGCGCACCGAGGAGATCGCCAAGACCTCCCGGCTGGTGTCCAACCTCACCGGCATGGCGGTGCAACCCAACAAGGCAATCGTGGGGGCCAACGCCTTCGCGCACGAATCCGGCATCCACCAGGACGGTGTTCTCAAGAACCGCCTCACCTACGAAATCATCGACGCCCGCACGATCGGTCTGAGCAGCACCCGGCTGTCGCTCGGCAAGCTGAGCGGCCGCAGTGCCTTCCGCGCCCGGCTGGAGGAGCTCGGCTACGGCCTCGAGCGCGAAGACCTCGACGACGCCTTCGCCCGCTTCAAGGAGCTGGCCGACCGCAAGCGCGAGATCACCGACCGGGATCTTGAGGCGATCGTCAGCGAGCAGGCCCAGCAGCCTGACGCCCAGTACACGCTGAAGTTGGTGCAGGTGAGCACCGGCACCAACCTGCAGCCCACCGCCACGGTCACCCTGGTGACGGCCGATGGCGCCGAGCTGACCGGCGCCGCCATCGGCACAGGCCCGGTGGACGCGGTCTGCCAGGCGCTCAATGCGCTGGCACGCGTGCCCAACGAGCTGGTGGAGTTCAGCGTCAAGTCGGTCACCGAGGGCATCGATGCGATGGGGGAGGTCACCATCCGGCTGCGCCACCAAGGGGTGCTCTATTCGGGCCACGCCGCCGACACCGACATCGTGGTGGCTGCCGCCCAGGCCTTCATCCACGCGCTCAACCGGCTGGTGCAGGGCACCGAACGGCTGCCTCTTCACCCCCAGCGCGCACCGCTGCCGGTGGCGGAACGCCCCCGCCTGTGAGCCGCTCTCCCCGCAGGCTGCAGCCCCAGCGGACCCCGTGGCTGCCGGCCCTGCAGCTCGGGCTGCTGCTGCTGGTGGCCCTGATGGTGCTGGTGCCGCTGCTTTGGCTGGTCAGCACGTCCTTGAAGGGTCCGGCCGAAGACATCTTCGCCTCGCCTCCGTCGTTGTTTCCAGCGCAGCCCAGCCTGGCGGCCTATGGGCGCCTGTTCGCTGAACATCCGCTGGGCCTTTACCTGTTCAACAGCACGGTGGTGAGCCTGCTGGCAGTGGTGGGCAACCTGCTGTTCTGCTCCCTGGCGGCCTACCCGCTGGCGCGGATGCGCTTCGCCGGCCGTGGCCTGGTGCTGGCGCTGGTGGTGGCCACGATCCTGATTCCGTTCCAGGTGGTGATGATCCCGCTCTACCTGTTGATGGTGCAGCTGGGCCTGCGCAACACCCTGCTGGCCTTGATCATTCCCCAGGCCGCCACCGCCTTCGGCATCTTTCTGCTGCGGCAAAGCTTCATCGGAGTGCCCGTGGAGCTGGAAGAGGCCGCCCGCATCGACGGCTGCACGCCGCTGGGTGAATGGTGGAACGTGATGATTCCCGCGGCCCGGGCCGATCTGATCACCCTGGCGATGTTCGTGTTCATCGGCACCTGGAGTGATTTTCTCTGGCCCTTGATCATCCTCGATGATCCGAATCTCTATACACTGCCGCTCGGATTGCAGCAGCTTGCCAGCAGCTTCTCCCTCGACTGGCGGCTTGTGGCTGCGGGTTCAGTGGTGTCGATCCTGCCAGTTTTGGTGCTGTTCATTGTGCTTCAACGTTATATCCTTCCCAGCTCCAGCGGCGATGGTGTGAAGGGTTGAATCCAGCGCTCGCTTTTCCGGCACTCGCTGTCCCTTCGCTCACGATTACGGCGCTCACAATTCGATCCCCCACCATCCCCGGTCGCCAGGATCCCGGCGCCCAGGCCCAGACCTGTAGCCTGCCGGTGCGCCATTGATCGATCACGGGAACCTCGATGCAGACCGGACTGATTCTGCAGAATCTGCTCTCTCCGCCGGTTCTTTTCTTCGCTCTTGGGGTGATTGCGGTGCTGGTGCGATCGGATCTGGAGATTCCCGCCCCCCTGCCCAAGCTCTTCTCGCTGTATCTGCTGCTGGCGATCGGCTTCAAAGGAGGGGTGGAGCTGCAACACAGCGGCCTGGGCATGCAGGTGATCGCCACGATCGCCGCCGCTGTGGTGATGTCGGCCGTGGTGCCGCTCTACAGCTTCCTGGTGCTCAGGCGGCAGTTCGACGCCTCCAATGCGGCCGCTGTGGCCGCCACCTACGGCTCGATCAGCGCCGTCACCTTCATCACCGCCGAAACATTTCTGGTGGTGTCTGACATCCCCCATGACGGCTTCATGGTGGCGGCCCTGGCGCTGATGGAATCACCGGCCATCATCGTGGGGTTGCTGTTGGTGAAACTCACCAGTCATCAACGCCACGCCGGCGGCATCGGCACGGGCGTGGCCTGGGGCAGCTTGCTGCATGAAGCCTTCCTGAACAGTTCGGTGCTGCTGTTGATCGGCAGTCTGGTGATCGGCCTGCTGGTGGCGGCCTTCAGCCCCTTGGGGGTGGAAACAATGGAGCCCTTCACCGGCAAGCTGTTTTACGGCGCCCTCAGCTTCTTTCTGCTCGACATGGGCATCGTGGCGGCACAGCGGCTCGGCGATCTGCGGCGTGCCGGCAGCTACCTGATCGCCTTCGCCGTGCTGATGCCGCTCTTCAATGCCGCGGTGGGCCTGCTGCTGTCCCGTTGGCTGGGCCTGCCGCAGGGAAATGCGCTGCTGTTCATGGTGCTGTGCGCCAGCGCCTCCTACATCGCCGTTCCCGCCGCCATGCGGATGACCGTGCCAGAAGCAAACCCAAGCCTCTACATCTCCAGCGCCCTGGGTGTCACCTTCCCCTTCAACATCGTCGTGGGGATCCCGCTTTACATGGCAGTGGTGCAGCGCTTCATCCCGCTGACTGTGCTCCCATGAAGCGGCTCAGACAGGCGCACGATGCAGGCAGCGCTCGCAGGGGCCTTCAGGCAAGACGGCGCAGCGCAGCAGCGGGGAGCGGGCATTGAAGCGGCAGCTGGGGTCGCCGATCACCCAGTGGTTGTTCCACCAGGTGGCATCCGCCGGTTGCCGTTGTGGTTTGACCTGCAGCGCCACCTCGGTGAGCTCGTAGCGTCCGTTGCGGAGCTGGTAGCGGTGGTGGCGTTGCAGCACCAGAAACGAACGCTCACCCCGCTCGATCCAACGGCCCGGCTGGGGCACCTCGCCGAGGTGGGCCACCTCAAAGCGTTCCAGCAACCGCTCGGTGCCGGCCTGGCGCAGATCCACGTGCAGGGGCGTCAGGGGCTGACCTCCCCGGTCTGCTGCTCACTGCGCTGCGAGAACCCCCAGACGAACAGGCAGGCCACCACCAGCAGCAGCGCCCATTCGGGGGGGACGATCTGGGGCAGGGCCAGGCGCAGCAGCAGGCGCACCCCCACCAGACCCACGGCAAGATAGCCGGCCCGCTCCAGATGCCGGTACTCCTCCAACCAGCGGATGAACAGACCGGCCGTGAGGCGCAGGGCCACCACACCGATCACGCCGCCGGTCATCACCAGCCAGAGCCGGTCGCTGACCGCCACCGCCGCCGCGACGCTATCGAGCGAGAAGGCCAGATCGGTGACCGCCAGCGTGGCCACCACGGAGCCCAGGGTCTGACCGTGGAGCCGCTGGACCGCCGGTTCCACGTGGCTGATGGCTGCAGCGCCTGCCGCTTCACCGCCGGCCTCGCTGGATCCGGCCAGGTTGGTGATGCACAGCCAGAGCAGGTAGACCGCCGCCAGCAACTGCAGCGGCCAGAAGACCAGCACCCAGCGGGCCGCCACGATCAGGGCCATCCGGAACACCAAGGCCAGCAGCAGGCCGAGGTTGAGGGCGCGGCGCTGGCGGGCCGGATCGTCGAGGTGACGCGCGATGGCGGCCAGGGCGATGGCGTTGTCCGCGGAGAGCACGGCCTCCATCGCCACCAGCAGGGGAAGCAGCAGCAGAATCTCCCCCCACTGGTCTGCCGATTGCAGCAGCGGTGTGAGTGACTCGATCGACTCCGCTTCCATAGGCAGTGGCGGCGCGCGAATCGGTCACTCTAGGAAAGCCAAACCAAGCCCGAGCCGGGATGCAGCTGCAGGCGGAACTGGTGCACGCCGAACCCGGACAGCGGGTGGTGAAGGTGAGCGCCTGGGACCAGGGCGCCCTGATCGGCAGCGCTCTGGGCGAGGCCGCCACGGCGGAACTGGCGGAAGACCGCGCCATCGAGCGCCTGCAGAGGCGATGGTCCCCAAGCGGCGCCGCTGCCCTCGCCAGGCCGGAGCCGGTGGGTGCGGCGAAAGCGCCACCCCAGAAGCCAGCCATCAGCGCGGTTGAGGCAGAGCAGCCGCTGTTGGCGCTGAGCCGTGGGGGTGTGCCGGCGCAGGCGGCAGTGATGCCTGTGGTTTCACACGCTCCGCTTCCAGCGCCACCCGCCCAGGCTCCTGTGCCCATGGAGGCGTCCCCGGCACCCGATCAGGCTTGCGCCTCGCCGGCCACACCAGCAGCGCCAGCCCATGCCTCTGCGGCGCCCACGCCCCAGGGCCTTTCCCCATCGGAGCCGGAGGTCACAGCCGATCCCGAAGACTGGAGCGATGAACTGGCGCAGGTAGAGCTGGAACTCAAGCGACTGGGATGGGGCCGGGAGGAGGAAGCGGCGTACCTGGCGCGGGCCTTCAACCATCCGAGCCGCAGCCGCCTGGTGCGCTACCTGGATCTGATGGGCTATCTGAATGCCCTGCAGCAACTGGCACCCGGCAGCAGGCCGGAGCAGGCCGCCACACCCCTGCGTCGCCGCGACCTGCTGGATCAGAGCGACCAGCTGCTCGGCCAGCTGCAGTGGGGAGCGGCAGAGGGGCGCCTCTTCCTGGAGCGGCATTTTCAGCTCAACAGCCGCCAGCAGCTCAATGATCAGCAGCTGCTGCAGTTCAACATGCTGCTGGAAGATCAACTGGCCACCAGAGCATGAACGCCTAACCCGGTCCGGCGATAGGCACGGGCACACCGCGGCCCCGCGGTGCTGCGGGCTCTGGATTCCAGAGATACAGCGAGCGGAGGCCGGCGCTGGAGATGACAAAGCGCTTGTCATCAGGCTCTCTCGCCTGGCGGGTCGCCAGCGGGAGAGCTCTCCTGCGGATGGGCTCGGTTGCACGGGCTTCACCTTGAACACCGTTCCCGGCGATACTCCCTGCTTGGCAGGAGCCAGAGCGCCACTGCAGTGGGTGCCCCGCTGCAGTGCGGATCCCTTCCAACTGAATCCAGAACCGGCAGCCCCAAGCTCGGTGAAACCGCTGCCGGCCGCTCAGCTGGGCCAGGCAGTTGACCAACCCACCGGTGGGCGGCATTCCTGGCTGATCAGGCCGGCCCCCTTCTCCAGCTGGTCCTGGTTGGCATAGGCCTCCTGCTCGAGCTGGCGCTCCAGGGGCGAGAGATTGGCGTAGATCGGGTCGTTGAGCTGCCCCTGGGCCTGGGGCCTGGCGGTAATGGAGAGCCCAAGCTGCTTGGGCGGGGCCGACACCCCCCCGCGGCGGCAGCTCTGCGCCACATGGATGGCCTCATGGTTCAGCACCAGAGCAAAGGTGGCGCTGCCCTGGTCCACCACCTCCGGCTTGATGCGGATTGTGCGGGCGGCAGGGTCCCACTCACCGGCGGCGCCGGCCTTGCGGGGCGGGCCCAGCACCACCCTTACCCCCACCCGCTGCAGCTGATCGAGCAGATCGCGGATCGCCTGTCGCTCGCGCTCGAAGCGCGGCGGATCGAGCATCAGCGCGCGGATCTGCTCGATCGAGAGCTTGGGGTCTCCCTCGCGGCGGCGGTAGCGGTAACGCACACCGCCGTCAGGCAGCACCTCGGCCTGCGGCTGCCAGTCGACATCGGCCTGCTCCAGCCGCGCCATCAGATCGCCGGCCATGAAGGCATCAACGGCCACATCGCCCGGCCGCAGGGGGGCCGGGGGCCGGGCGAACAGCGTGTCCGACACCTGAAACGGCAGCGCTTCCAGTGCGCCGAGGGTTTCGCCCCTGCGCTCGGGCGGCGCCACCGCCAGGCCCGCCAGCAGCAGACCAGCGGCCAACAGCGTCAGCGGCAGCACGGGAGCGCCCGATCCACGCGGGGGATGGTGCCGGCTCACTCCCAGAGATCAACGTGACCTTCATGATGGTCGATCTGCACCAGCAAAGCAGCGGCAGGAGTGCAACTGCCAGGATCGGGATCCCTGCGCCACACGACCCAATGCCCCTCACCGCCCTGGTGCGCCAGCTCGAGCAGGTGCCCCTCACCGGTGAGGTGCTGCAACGGATCGAGCGCCAAGAACGGCTGAGCCTGCGGGGCGCCTCCCGGGCCGGTCGTGCTCTGATCGCCAGTGCCCTGGCCCGGCAGCGGCAGACGCCTCTGCTGGTGATCGTGCCCACGCTGGAAGAGGCGGGCCGCTGGGCGGCGCTGCTGGAACTGATGGGCTGGCCCACGGCCCAGCTTTATCCCACCAGTGAGGGCTCGCCCTACGAACCCTTCGATCCCACCACCGAGATCACCTGGGGGCAACTGCAGGTACTCGCCGAGCTGGTGGATGCGGGAAGCGCCGACGGCAACAGCCACCCGTGGCAGGGGGCCGTGGTGGCCACCGAGCGGGCCCTGCAACCCCACCTGCCGCCGCCCGCGGCCCTGGCCGCCCGCTGCCTGTGCCTGCGCAAGGGCGACACGGTGGACCTGGAGCAGCTGGCCGACACCCTCAGCCGCCTCGGCTACGAGCGGGTGCCCACGATCGAGCAGGAGGGCAGCTGGAGCCGCCGCGGCGACATCGTCGACGTGTTTCCGGTGAGCGCCGAGCTGCCGGTGCGGCTGGAGTTCTTCGGCGAGGAGCTGGAGAAGCTCAAGGAATTCGACCCCGCCACCCAGCGTTCGCTCGATGCCACCGAGGCGGTGCGGCTCACCCCCAGTGGCTACGGCCCGCTGGTGGCGGATGCCCTGCGGGAAACGATGCCGGTGGGGCTCGAGGGGCTGTTGCAGCCGGAAGCGCTCGATCAGCTGCTGGAGGGCGGCACGCCCGAGGGGATGCGGCGGCTGATGGGTCTGGCCTGGGCGCGGCCCGCCTCCCTGCTCGATTACCTGCCCGCCAGGACGTTGATTGCGGTGGATGAGCGGCGCCATTGTCGCGCCCACGGCCAGCAGTGGTTCGATCACGCCGACAGCCACCACGGCGAGGTGCAGGCGGAGCTGGCGGCAGCCTGCGGCCAGCCGGTGCTACTGCCCGCCCTGCTGCACCGGCCGCCCGAGCAGGCCCTTGAGGATGTCGAGGCGTTCGCCGGTTTCGATCTGGCTGAACTGGCGGAAACCGACCGCCACCCCAACGCCTTCGATCTCTCCAGCCGTCCGGTGCCGGCCCATCCGAACGCCTTCGGCCGCCTAGCGGCGCTGGTGAAGGGCTACCAACAGGAAAAGGCGAAGGTGTGGCTGCTTTCGGCCCAGCCGTCACGGGCGGTGGCGCTGCTGGAGGAGCACGACTGCATCGCCCGCTTCGTGCCCAACCCGCACGACTTCCCGGCGATCGAGCGGTTGGTGGAGCAGAACACACCTGTGGCGCTCAAGCTCAAGGGCACCGCCGAGCTGGAAGGGCTGCAACTGCCGGCCTGGAAGCTGGTGCTGCTCACCGACCGGGAGTTCTTCGGCCAGCACAGCCTGGCCGCCAGCGGCTATGTGCGGCGGCGCCGCAAGGCGGCCAGCCGCACGGTGGATCCGGGCAAGATGCAACCCGGCGATTTCGTGGTGCACCGCAATCACGGCATCGGCCGCTTCCTCAAGCTGGAGAAGCTGGCGATCAGCGGCGAAAGCCGCGATTACCTGGTGGTGCAGTACGCCGACGGCACCCTGCGGGTGGCCGCCGACCAGCTGGGCAGCCTGGGCCGCTACCGCGCCAGCACCGACACGCCGCCGGAGCTCAACCGCATGGGGGGCGTGGCCTGGGCGCGGGCCAAGGAGAGAGCGCTCAAGGCGGTGCGCAAGGTGGCGCTCGACCTGGTGAAGCTGTACGCAGAGCGCCATCAGGCCCCCGGCATCGTGTTTCCGCCCGATGGCCCGTGGCAAAGCGAGCTGGAGGATTCCTTCCCCTATGAGCCCACGCCGGATCAGCTGAAGGCGATCGCGGAAGTGAAACGCGACATGGAGACCGCCAAGCCGATGGACCGGCTGGTGTGCGGCGATGTGGGCTTCGGCAAGACCGAGGTGGCGATCCGGGCGTTGTTCAAGGCGGTGACCGCCGGACGCCAGGCGGCGCTGCTGGCCCCCACCACGGTGCTGGCCCAGCAGCACTGGCGCACCTTGAGCGAACGCTTTGCGCCCTACCCGCTCAAGGTGGCGCTGCTCAATCGCTTCCGCACAACGCTGGAGCGCAAGGCGATTCAGGAAGGGCTGGCCGCCGGCACGATCGACATCGTGGTGGGCACCCACCAGCTGCTGGGCAAGGGCACCAGCTTCAAGCAACTGGGGCTGCTGGTGGTGGACGAGGAGCAGCGCTTCGGTGTGAACCAGAAAGAGAAGATCAAGGCGCTGCGAAAAGACGTCGACGTGCTGACGCTTTCCGCCACGCCGATTCCACGCACGCTCTACATGAGCCTGTCGGGGGTGCGGGAGATGAGCCTGATCACCACGCCGCCACCGCTGCGCCGCCCGATCAAGACCCACCTGGCCGCCCGCGACGATGAGGCGGTGCGCAGCGCCATCCGCCAGGAACTGGATCGTGGCGGCCAGGTGTTCTACGTGGTGCCGCGGGTGGAGGGAATCGAGGAGGTGGCGGGCCAGTTGCGCGAGATGCTGCCGGGCCTGAAGTTGCTGGTGGCCCACGGCCAGATGGCCGAAGGGGAACTGGAGAGCGCGATGGTGGCCTTCAATGCCGGCGAAGCCGATGTGATGCTCTGCACCACGATCATCGAAAGCGGCCTGGATATCCCACGGGTGAACACAATTCTGGTGGAAGACGCCCACAGATTCGGCCTCGCCCAGCTGTATCAACTGCGCGGTCGGGTGGGCCGCAGCGGCATCCAGGCCCATGCCTGGTTGTTCTATCCCGGTGATGGCGCCCTCAGTGAGGCGGCACGGCAGCGGCTGCGGGCGATCCAGGAGTTCGCGCAACTGGGCAGCGGCTACCAGCTGGCGATGCGCGACATGGAGATCCGCGGCGTGGGCAACCTGCTGGGGGTGGAGCAGAGCGGCCAGCTCGAAGCGATCGGCTTCGACCTCTATATGGAGATGCTGCAGGAAAGCCTGGCGGAGATCCAGGGCCAGGACATCCCCGTGGTGGAAGACACCCAGATCGATCTGCCGATCACCGCCTTCATCCCCGCCGACTGGATCACCGAAGCGGACGAAAAGATGGCCGCCTACCGGGCTGCTGCCGGCTGCACCGCCAAGAGCGAACTGCTCCAGCTGGCTGCCGACTGGGTGGATCGCTACGGGGCCCTGCCGGCGCCGGTGCAGAGCCTGCTGCAGTTGATGGAACTCAAACTGCTGGCCAAACGCTGCGGCTTCTCACGCCTCAAGCCCGAAAAGCCCAACATCGTGCTGGAAACCCCGATGGAGGAGCCCGCCTTCCGGCTGCTGCGCCAGGGCCTGCCCCAGCACCTGCACGGCCGGTTGGTGTATCAGGGCGGCGCCGGCAGCACCGCAAAAGTGCTGGCCCGCGGCCTCAGCGTGCTCCCCGCCGAGAAGCAGCTCGACACCCTGATGGAGTGGCTCACCGCCATGGCCGGCCAGATCCCCGCCGCTGATGGCCTCACCGACGCCCAGCGCCAGGACCAAGCAGCCGCCAGGAATGCGGCGGTGTTGGTGGTTTGAGGGGGGGGACGTGTTGCTTGGCCACCCCCCGACAAGCTTCCGATTCTCTTCACCCTCATCCCCGCAAAACTTCGTTACAGTTCCGGAAAGGTTTGGGCTAAATGGGCGAATTCGTTGCTTCCGGTGGGGTTTCGGCAGGGCTGCAGAGCGGTGTGGGCCTTGTTTCGGCCCTGATCAGCGTGATCGCTCTGGGCTTGTTCGCCCTGTTCCAGGACGAAAACCAGAACAACGACGATGACGACTCCAACCCCGGCGGCGGCCTCATGCAGCCGGTGGCCTGAAGCTCCGATCCACAGCGCTTACCGGCCTCAGAGAAGGCAAAAGCCCTGTTGCGAGAATTCCCGCAGCAGGGCTTTATTCCATGGATTGATTGGTGCGCGCGAATGGCGCACACAAGTTGGTCTTCAGCCGTTGCTCCGCAAGACTTGTCCAATAAACGTTGCCACCTAAGACTTACCCATAAACCTTGCCAGTTAAGACTTTCCCTATAAACCTTGGCCCGTAGAAGGGGTGCGCAACTGTTTGCCCGTGAAATGAGCGCCGGAAACAGTGCCCCTTGGAAGGATGGCGCGCTCAGGGGATAACCCCCCTGATCAGTTAGTGGGTCCGAGAGCAGCCGGCAGGTTGGCACTTGAGGGGTTGTAGGGCTTGCCGGGTGCCTTGCCCACCGTGCGCAGTTGCTTCACCAAGGTGTTTTCAGCCACCCGGTACTGAGGATCGTTGCGGGTGCCGATCTCTTCGAGCTTGAGTGATCGGGCCTCCTGTTCGCTCAGCTTCACCGACACATCGGGTTTGATGCCGTGCTTGTGGATGTCGCGGCCGCTGGGGGTGAGGTATTTGGCGATGGTCACGGTCATGCCGGAGCCATCGGAGAGCCCCCGCACTGACTGCACCAACCCCTTGCCGAAGGTCTTCTGACCCACCAGCACCCCTCGCTTGTTGTCCTGCAGGGCACCGGAGAGGATTTCGCTGGCACTGGCGGAACCCTCATTCACCAGGATCACCAGAGGAGCCTTGGTGAGTGCCCGGCCGTTGGCGCGCCGCACGTCCTGGATGCCGTCGCGGGTTTTGGTGGACACGATGATGCCTTCATCGAGCCACTGGCGGGCGATCTCGATGCTCGCCACCAGCAGGCCACCGGGGTTGCTGCGCAGATCCAGCACATACCCCTGCACCCCCTTGCTCTCCAAGTCGCGCAGAGCGGCACGCATGTCCTTGGAGGCATTGGCGTTGAACTGCTTGAGGCGGATGTAGCCCACCTTGAAGCCATCAGGGGTGGTGTTCACCTGATGTTCCACCGCGTGCAGCTCGATGCGATCGCGGGTGAGCGGCATCTCGAGCACCTGATTCTTGCGCCGCACCTGCAGGGTCACCTTGGTGCCAGCCTGGCCGCGGATCAGCTTCACCGCGTCTTCCGTGCTCATCCCCTTGGTGCTCTTGCCGTCGATCGAGATGATCACGTCCTTCGGCATCACGCCGGCCCGCGAAGCTGGGGAGCCGTCAATCGGGGACACCACCACCAGTTCCTTGGTGTCCTTGTCGAGGCTCAGCTGGATGCCGACACCGGAGAGTTCCCCCGAGGTGTCGATCTGCATCTCCTTGAACTCCCGCGGATCCATGAAGCGGGTGTAGGGATCATCGAGGGTGCCGAGCATGCCCCGGATGGCCTCGTAGCTCTCTTTGGTATTGCCGTAGGTTTTGGCGAGGAGGTCGCGGCGCAGCTTGCGCCACTGCTCCGGGGTGTATTTGCCGGTGGTGTCGAGATAATCGCGGAAGACGATCTGCCAGGCCTGATCCATCACCTCCTTGGGGCTGTCGGTGATCAGGGAGGCAGCACTGGGCGCCATCAGCCATTCGCCACCCACCACGGCTGCGGCCGCACAGGCGCCGAGCCCAGCCAGGACGAGAATGCTGGTGCTACCCCTGGACATGCTCTCGGCCTCGTGAGCGTTTGTGCTGTGTTCAAACTAGCCCGTGCCAGGGGGCACAGGACAGGGTGGGTCAGGGATCCAGGGGCTTCCGAATGTGACTGGCAGCGTGGCGTCAGGCGGCCAAGGCCTCAGGGGTCGACCCAGCGGCCGTCTTCCTTGATCAGAGCGATCAGCGCTTCCACACCCTCCGCTTCCGGCACACGGCGGATCTCTTCGCGGCCGCGGTAGAGAGAGATGGTGCCGGGGGTTTTGCCCACGTAGCCGTAGTCGGCGTCGGCCATCTCGCCGGGGCCGTTGACGATGCAGCCCATTACGGCGATGTCGAGGCCGGTGAGGTGGGCGGTGGCGTTGCGCACCACGTGCAGCACCTCCTCCAGGTTGAACAGGGTGCGGCCGCAGCTGGGGCAGGCCACGTACTCCACCATCGTCTTGCGCAGGCCCAGCGCCTGCAGGATCGAGTAGCAGACTGGGATCTCCTTCTCTGGGGCCTCGGTGAGGGACACCCTGATCGTGTCCCCCAGGCCCTCGGCCAGCAGGGTGGCGATGCCGGCCGTGCTCTTGATGCGGCCGTAGTCGCCGTCACCCGCCTCGGTGACGCCCAGATGCAGCGGGTAGTGGAAGCCTTCGGCGTCCATGCGGTCGGCCATCATCCGGTAGGCCGCCAGCATCACCGGCGCCCGCGAAGCCTTCATCGACACCACGATGTTGTGGAAGTCGAGGCGGTCGCAGATGTGGATGAACTCCATGGCGCTCTCCACCATCCCCAGCGGGGTGTCGCCGTAGGTGAACAACATCCGCTCCGCCAGGGAGCCGTGATTCACGCCGATGCGCAGGCCCTTGTCCTGCTCTTTCAGCAGGCTCACCAGCGGTTCGAGCGTGGCCTGGATGCGCTCACCGATCGCGGCCACCTCCTCGGGGGTGAACTCCGTGCGGTTGGGGTCGGGTTTGTCGAACACATACAACCCGGGGTTGATGCGCACCTTGTCGACATGCTGGGCCACCTCAAGGGCGATCTTCATACCGTTGTGGTGCACGTCAGCCACCAGCGGCACGGGGCGGTAGCTGTCTTCGAGGCGCTTGCGGATCTCTCCCACCGCCTTGGCGTGGGCCAGGCTCGGCACCGTGAGCCGCACGATCTCGCAGCCGGATTCATGGAGGCGACGGATGCCGGCGGTGGCACCCGCGATGTCGAGGGTGTCCTCGTTGATCATCGACTGCACCACCACCGGGTGGTCGCTGCCCACCCACACATCGCCCACCCGCACGCTGCGGGTCTTGCGGCGGCGGATCACCGTGTCGTAGCGCGGGTTGCTGGCCCAGTCAGTGGGCAGACCTGCCGGGGCGGTCTGGGGCCGGGCCACGGTGCCGGTCATCGGAGCTGGAAGCCGGGGAACTGGCCCCAACACTGCCACAGACAGGCGTGCAAGCGGCGTGCTCAGTCGGCGGAGATGTCCGCTACCGGAGTGGTCGCTGGTGTGGTCGCGGGGGTCGCCCCAGCTGAGGCCCCGTCTGCATCCAGATAGGGAGAGCCTGCCTCCAGCTGATTGAGACGGCGGCGCACGTCCTGGAGGTCCTGCCAGGTAAGCCATTTGGGGGTGCCGCGCTCGCGCGATGGGTTGCGCAGCAGATAGGAAGGATGAAAGATCGGCAGGCACCACAGCCCCCGCCACTGCCGCCACTGGCCGCGCAGCTTGGTGATCCCCCCCTTCAGGCCCAGCACCCCCTCCATCGCCGTGGCACCGGCCAATACCAGCACCTTGGGCTGCACAAGCTCGATCTGCTTCAGCAGCCAGGGCAGGCAGGCGGCCATTTCCTCCGGCGTCGGCTTGCGGTTCTCGGGTGGACGGCACTTCACCACGTTGCAGATGTAGGCGTCCTGGCGGGTGTCGATCGCCACGCTGGCAAACATCTGATCGAGCAACTGGCCGGCGCGGCCCACGAAGGGCGAGCCGCTGGCATCTTCCTGGGCGCCGGGACCCTCGCCGATCACCATCAGCGAGGCGGCCGGATTGCCGCGGCTCACCACCACCTGCTGCCGTCCCAGAGCCAACCCGCAACGGCGGCAGGCTTCGCAGGCGCCGTGCAGAGCGGCCAGGGCCGCCGTTGGATCGGGGGGCTCAGCGGCTGCATGACGGGGGGCGCTGGCGATCACGGCCTCAACCAACGGCATCCCGCCGGACGCCTGCGCTCCGGCATCCACCGCCCTGCCTCCGAACAGGCTGGGTTGCACCACAACTCCGGGCAGGGGTTCGCTCTGTTCCATCCCCGCCTCACCCCAGCGTGAAAGGAATCCTATGGAACGGATCCAGGGGCCGCTGATGACAACCTGCGCGGGGACGAAGCCAAGCGGCCACTACGTCAGGCAGGATGTCTAATCCCCTTATCGAAGGCATTCCAACGCTGGAGTGCCCCGGCGCCCATGTCGCGGCCGATCGCACCGCCTCCGCTGATGACCAGCCCGTTGGCACTTTCAGCCCGGGCCCGGGCCCTGCAGCCGTCCCTCACCCTGGCGATCACCGCCCGTGCGCGCGAGTTGCGGGCCGACGGCCATGACATCTGCAGCCTCAGCGCGGGTGAACCGGATTTCGAAACGCCCGCCTTCATCCGCCAGGCCGCCAGCCGGGCGCTGGAGGAAGGTGCCACGCGCTATGGACCCGCCGCCGGCGAACCCCTGCTGCGGCAAGCCCTGGCCCAGAAGCTGAGCGAGGAAAACGGTGTGCCCACCGCGGCCGATCAGGTGCTGGTCACCAACGGCGGCAAGCAGGCGCTCTACAACCTCTTCCAGGTGCTGCTCGACCCCGGCGACGAGGTGCTGCTGCCGGCCCCCTACTGGCTCAGCTATCCGGAGATGGCGCACCTGGCAGGCGCCACGGTGCGCGTGCTGCCCACCGCACCCGCTCAGGGCTTCCGGCTCCAACCCGACCAGCTCGAGGCCGCCATCACGGCCAACAGCAAGCTGCTGGTGATCAACAGCCCCTCCAACCCCTCGGGTCTGGTGCTCAGCCGGCAGGAGCTGGAGCAGCTCGCTGCCGTGCTGCGCCGCCATCCGCAGGTGGCGGTGGTGAGCGATGAGATCTACGAATTCCTGTTGGCACCTGGCCTGGAGCACCACAGCCTGGCGGCCCTGGCCCCCGACCTCGCCGACCGCATCTTCATCGTCAACGGCTTTGCCAAGGGCTGGGCGATGACCGGCTGGCGGGTGGGTTACCTCGCCGGCCGCAAGGATGTGATCGCCGCCGCCAGCGCCCTGCAGAGCCAGAGCACGAGCAACGTCTGCACCTTCGCCCAGTACGGCGCGCTGGCGGCGATCACCGCCCCGCGTGACTGCGTTCATGCCATGGCCCAGGAGTTCAACCAGCGCCGGGCGCTGCTGAGTGCCGGCCTGATGGCTCTGCCCGGCCTCACTCTGCAGCAGCCAGAAGGGGCCTTCTACGCCTTCCCGGACATCAGCGGCCATGGGCTTGATTCCATGACCTTCTCCAACCGGCTGCTGGAGGACCAGGGGCTGGCGGTGGTTCCCGGGGTGGCCTTCGGCGACGACCGCTGCATCCGCCTCTCGTGTGCAGCCTCTCCAGCCACCATCGACGACGGCCTGCAGCGCCTCAGCCGTTTCCTGAACCGTCTCTGACTCTCCCGGCACCCGGCACTGCGGCCTCACCCCCGCCCCGCAAGCTGATCGTGCTGGGCGACAGCGGGGTGTACGGCTGGGGAGACCCCGATGGGGGCGGCTGGTGCGAGCAGCTGCGGCGCCACTGGATGGAGATCCCGGGCGGGCCCGTGCTCTACAACCTCGGCGTGCGAGGCGACGGCCTGGAGCGGCTGGCGGCACGGTTGGAGGCGGAAGTGCGCTGCCGCGGTGAGCTGCGGCGCCAGGGGCCCCAGGGGATCCTGCTGGGCATCGGGCTGAACGACACGGCCCGCGTGGGGCGCCCGGATGGGCGCCACCAACTGGCCCCGGAGGCGTTCCTGTTCGGCCTGCAGCAACTGCTGCACCAGGCCGGGCAGCTGGCGCCGGTGATGGTGATCGGCCTCACCCCAGTGGATGAGGCGGTGATGCCCTTCGCCGGCTGTCTCTGGTACGACCTGGCCACCGTGCGCCACTACGAGGGCCTGCTGGAGGAAGCCTGCCTCGAAGCGGATGTGCCGTTCCTACCGCTTCTCGATGGCCTGCTGGAGGATCCGCACTGGCTGCGGCTGCTCGACAGCGACGGGCTGCACCTCAACAGCGCCGGACACCGGCGTCTCTATGAGCGTCTGAAACACTGGCCGGCCCTGTTGCGCTGGGCCTCACTGGAGCCACAACAGAGCCGCACCCCTGCCTGAGCGAGCTGCTCATCACCCGCCTGACTGCCCGCCAGAGCCAGCGGCAACCTCCTTGATCTCACCCCTACGGGGGAGGCGAAATCACCGGGAGTGGGGATGGTGGGGAAGGGCCACCCGGCGAGAAGGTGATTCCAAGGACTTCCCGTTGGCACCTCCGGTTCCCCACCATGACGCTCACCATCTTTCAACGCCGCAATCCCGAGCTGCTGGCGCAATACCAGCGCAGCGGCCATCCACGTGATCGCAACAAGATCGTGGAATTCAACCTGCCCCTGGTCCGGCAGGTGGCCAACCGCCTCCGGCCCCACACCGCCGTGCCGTTCGACGATCTGGTGCAACAGGGCTCGATCGGTCTGATCCGCGCGGTGGAAGCCTTCGATCCGGCCCAGGGCACATCCCTCAGCAGCTTCGCCGTGCCCTTCATCCGCGGGGCCATGCAGCACCACCTGCGCGACAACGAACAGCCGTTGAAAGCCTCACGCCTGCTGCGCGACCTGCATCAGCGCGGGCAGACCCTCCAGCAGCAACGCCTTCACCAGCAGAAGCCCGCGCTCCGCGACGCGGAGCTGGCGGCCGCCCTGGGCTGCCCTGTCGCCCAGTGGCAGGAGGCCTGCAGCCTGCACTGGGCCCTGCAGTGCTCCAGCCTCGATGCGCCGGTTGGCACGGCTGAAGCCTCCAGCACCCCTCTGGTGGAGAAGCTCAGCGCCCGGGAAGCCCCCCATCCCTGCCGCGCCGATCGTCTGAGCGAATCCTCCTGCTCCGAGCCGGAACCGCAGCATTGGCTCAGGCAGCGGCTGCAAGACCTGGAGGTCAGCGAGCGGCGATTGCTGGAAGGGCGGGTGCTGGATGGGGCCTCCTGGCGCCAGCTGGGCGAGGAGCTGGGGATCCGGGCGCGGGTGGCCCAACGCCGCTTCGAACGGCTGGCGGCGCGGCTGCGCCAGGAACTCAGCAGAGAATGGGGGGATCTGTTCGCCCAGGCCTGAGTCAAGCGCCCCTGAATCAGGCGGCCAGACCCAGCGCCACGGCGCCCCAGGCCAGCCCCATGGCGATCAACGCCGCCAGCAACGTCTGGATTCCGTTCACGAGCTCGTTGGTCAGCCAGGCGAGCCGCGCCTGCAGGGTGGCGCCGATCCAGCTCTCCAGCAGGGTGGCCAGCACCCCCACCAGCAACACCAACAGCAGCGCGGGGGGCGATCCCAGCAACCCCAGCAACTTCAGCACCAGCACCATCACCGCGCTGCCCACCAGGCTGGCACCCGTCCCCTCCAGACTGACCGCCCCTTCCGTACCGGCGGGTACCGGCCGCAGGGAGGTGATCAACACGGTGTGACGCCCCCAGCGCTTGCCGATCTCACTGCCGCAGGTGTCGGCAAGCTTGGCGGCGAAACTGGCCCCGAAACCCAGCAGCAGCAGCGGCACCGGCGCTCCAGGCACGGTGGTGAGCAGGGCCAGCACGGCCCCGGTGGCTGCGGAGCCCCACACGTTCTCCGGCCCCCGACGGCCACCCCGCGCTTCGGCCAGCCCCTGCTGCTGCTTCTGGCGAAAGCCCAGCCGGGTCACCAGGGAGCCCAGCACCAGATAGCCCACCACCGCAAACCAGCCGCGCCAGCCGAGCGCGCCCCACAGCAGTGTGCCGAGCACACCCGCGTGTACCCAGCCGGAGCGGGTGAGCAGGGGGAACCGCTGGACAGCGCTGATCAACAGGCCATGCAGCGCCAGCGCCAGCAGCCAGTGCTGGAGGGTCTGGGCCGGCAGCAGCGGTGGCGCCCCCAGCAACGCCTCAAGGCCCGTGAAGGGGGACACCGGCACCGGCACGGCCGACAGCAGCAGAACGCTCAAGGGGGCAGACCGCACAGGCCCCAGTCTCTTCAGCAGTGGCGTGGGCTGCCGCTCTCTGTTGCACTCCCCTAAGCGGCGTCGGTCCCCTGCAGGTGCCGGCGGATAATCACAGCCAACGTCCCGTCTTCGGATCACCATGCTGTTCAAGCGCAAGGGCTCGTTCTTTATCGACTTCGACAAGAACGCCACCGCTGAGCCGGTGACCGTGGCCCCTGTGACGGTGGCTCCGGCGGCTCCTGTGGCTCCACCCACCAGCGCGGAACCCTCTGCAGCCACCGCAGGGCCAGCAGCAGAGGCCGGCGTCGCTGCAGCGGGCAGCGTGCTCACCACCGCAGAAGCGATGGCGGCCGAGCTGCGGCGTGAACAGGACAACCTGCCGCCTCCTTCGCTGGTCACCTTCTCGCCCGAGTGCCTCACCCCCGCCGGCGCCCTCTCCCGCCGCCGCCGGCTGGCCGGGGCCAACATCGGCCCGTTCAAGGCGATGGCCGCCAGCCTGATGAAGAGCTGAGCGCGGCAATCTGCGCCCCAGGGATCCAGCCGCCGATTCAGCCGCCGCTTGATCTCGCTCGCCTGGATCCCGCTCGCCAGGCACTCAGCAGGCTCAGGCCGGCCACAGCCGCCGTCGAGGTGCGCAGGATCGTCGGGCCCAGGCTCGCCGGTTGCCAGCCCGCGTCCACCGCCACCTTCTCCTCCGCCGGCGTCCACCCCCCCTCAGGCCCGATCGCCAGGCGGGCGATGCCAACACAATGCGCACCCGGGGCTTGAGCGCCACCCAGCTCTAACCAGGTCCGCTGTACTGCTCCACCACCCAGCTCTGCCACGCCGCGCAGCTCTGTGCCAGCAGGCAGGGCTCCCGTCCCCAGCAGCTCACTCAGCAGCGGCAGGTCGGCCGCCCGGGTGGTGGCGAGCCATCGGCACTGACCTTGCTCCAGGCACGCGGCGCCATTGGCCAGCGAAGCCGGATTCTGGAGCCAGGCGGCGGCGGCCATGGGCTCCAGCAGCTGCGGCAGCCACAGACGCTCGCACTGCTCACAGGCCTCCCGCACGATCGCCTGCCAGCGTTCCCATCGGCCCGGCCCACCGGTTTCCGCCCCCCGCACGCCGCGCTCGGCCAGCAGCGGCTGAAGGCGGTCGACCCCCAGTTCGCAGCTCATGCGCAGCACGGTGTCGAAATCGCGGCGGGGCACTGCCACCGCCAGCTCCAGCAGGGGCGAGGGCAAGGGCTCGACCGCAAGGGGTGCCGCCAGGGGCTGCTCCAGCCGGGCGCTGCTGCGATCGGTCAGCAGCGCGCTCCACAACTGGCCGACGCCGTCGACCACCGCAAAGCGATCGCCGGGGCCATAGCGGAGCACCCGCGTGAGGTAGTGGCTTTCGCCGTCTTCCAAGCGGAGGATAGGCAGAGCACCCTCGCAGCCGGGCGCTGCAGCTTGACCGCTGGCAGCGACTTCCGCAGCCGAGGAATCTGGCGGCTGAGCCGCCGCCCGGGCAAGGCGCCCGGGCTCGATCAAAAGACGACGCAGCTCCCGGGTCACACCGCGCTCAATTGACCCCGGGGGCGAACATCGCATCGGGCTGGTCTTCCACCGGCCAGTCGTCGTTGAGACCGCCGATCACCAGTTCCTCAATCTCCACCACGTCGTTGTCGAGCTGCCGAAGGGCGTTGATCAGCACATCAAGGGCAACGCCATCGCTGGTGCCGAGATCCACCCAGCAGCGGGCCCAGTCCTCCTGGTATTCCAGTTCGCCCATGTTGTGCATCAACGCCGGCAGGGCCCGTTCAGCGTCGTCGCCGTCGTAGGTCATCCAGCTGAGATCGACGCCCTCCTCATGCACCTGAAGGTTCTCAGCATTGAAGCCGCCCAGCTTGCCGAGAAAGAACCAGCTCTCGAAGGTCGTATCAATGTAGCCGCGCTCCCCCTGCCCGGGCGGAGCAGCAAAACGCACCCAGATCCAGCAGTTGAAGGGATCCACATCCCGAAAGCGGACGTCCATGGGAGAAGGCAGCGTGCTTGCCCCCATCAAACACGCATCCAGCAAGCTGGGGGAAGCGAAACCCGCCATGCTCGAGCTTCGATCCCTGCGCTACCACCCGGCCACCACCCCAGCCGCCCTGCTCGACGGGGTGGAGCTGCGCCTGGAGCCGGGCCGGCCCGCCCTGGTGGCCGGGCAGAGCGGCTCAGGCAAGACCACCCTGCTGGAGCTGATCTGCGGTCTGGCGGACCCCGATGGCGGCGCGATCCTGTGGGAAGGGCAGGCGTTGAACGCCAGGCAGCGGCGCGGGCTCTGCGGCCTGGTGTTTCAGTTTCCCGAGCGCCATTTCCTCGGCCTCACGGTGGGCCAGGAGCTGAAGCTGGGTCAGCGGCGGCTGGCGTCGGAACGGGTCGAACAGGTGCTCACCCGGGTGGGGCTGCAGGGGCTGTCGCTGCAGCAGCCGCCGGAGCGGCTCAGCGGCGGCCAGCAGCGGCGGCTGGCGCTGGCGGTGCAGTTGCTGCGCGATCCGCCCGTGCTGCTGCTGGATGAACCCACCGCCGGCCTCGACTGGTCGGTGCGGGAAGAGGTGCTGCAACTGCTGCAACTGCTGGCGCGGGACCGGGTGCTGCTGGTGGTGACCCACGAACCGGAGCTGTTCAAGGGCTGGGTGAAGGAAGGCTGGCGGCTGCAGGGCGGGGCGCTTCAGCCCCTGCCGAGGCTCCGTACGATGCCCTGAGTTGGGGCGGGACGATGCCCGATCGATTGGTACGGGCCACGGCCGCCGATGGCGGCATCCGCATGGTGGCGGCCCTCACGACCGTCACCACGCGCTACGCCCGTCGTCGCCACGGCCTCTCGTACCTCACCACCGCCGTGCTGGGCCGGGCGATGACCGCCGGTCTGCTGCTGGCCAGTTCGATGAAGGTGGCCCACGGACGGGTGAACCTGCGCATCCAGTCGGACGGACCGCTGCGCGGCCTGATGGTGGATGCGGGCCGGGACGGCACCGTGCGCGGCTACGTGGGGGCGCCGGGCCTGGAGCTCGATCTGGTGGAAACGCCCGAGGGCCTGCACCGCTTCGACTTCCGCAAGGCCACGGGCACCGGCTATCTGCACGTGGTGCGCGACCAGGGCAAGGGCGAGCCGTTCAGCAGCACGGTGGAGCTGGTGAGCGGCGGCATCGGTGATGACGTGGCCTCTTACCTGCTCCATTCCGAGCAGACCCCGTCGGCGGTGTTCGTCGGTGAGCAGATCGACAGCAGCGGTGTGCGTTGCGCCGGTGGGGTGCTGGTACAGGTGCTGCCCAAGGCGGCCCGGGAACCGGCGCTGGTGGCCCTGCTGGAGGAGCGCTGCCGCGAGATTCAGGGGTTCAGCCAGCGGCTCGCCGACTGCAGCGGCGATCTGCAACGCCTGCTGGAAGACATCTTCCCGGACCTCGATCCCCAGCTCCTGGAGGATGCGGAGGCCAGCCAGAACGTCACCTTCCACTGCCCCTGCACCCGCAGGCGCAGCGTCAATGCCTTGCGGCTGCTGGGGCGTGACGAGCTCGACACGATCCTGCGCGAAGACGGCCGCGCCGAGCTCACCTGCCATTTCTGCAACGAGGTGTACGGCGTGGAGGCGCCCGAGCTGCGGGAACTGATCGAGGAGCTGGCGGCTGTCTGAAGGCCACAGGCGCCTGAGCCGGAAGCGGACTGCAGCCTCACAGCCCTCAACTGGGCGTGCGGAGGCAAAGTCTGCACCCGGCAGGCATGGAAGCCTGCACGGGCTGTGAGCGTGCCCTAGGGGCATCACTGGCGTGCCCCCACCAGACTCAACCAGGGCGACACAAACCTTCGGCAGCCGTCAGGCCAGCAGCAGGGCCCCCAGCAACAGCAGGATCAGTGCCGGCAGGCTCTGGAGCTGTTCGCCCGCCAGCGGCAGCCCGAGCGGCAGGGCCGGATCAACGAGCTGGGCGAGCACGCCGCCCATCAGCAGGCCGAGGCCCAGCAGAGCGAAGCTCCAGCCCACCGCCGCCAGAAACCGGCCGTTGCGCCGCTGCAGGTTCACCACCGTGAGCAGGGTGGAGAGGGCGAGCAGCACCGTGTCGGAGGACGGGGGGGACACCAGGAGCAGCAGCAGGATCGCTCCTTGACCGGCCAGTGGCACCCAGCGCTCACGGCCCTCGGCCAGGGCCAGGCGGGGCATCGAGAACTTCGGCCGCGTGAGTTTGCCGCCAGAGAGCTGGGGCAGGGAAGGCATGGCCGGCAAGGCAGGCCTGGAGGGGGCCCGGGCGATCACGGCCGGCTTCACCTCTTCCCGCTTCGAGGCACTGAGGGCGGCGCTGCTGACCCGGCCCTGTTGCCGCTCCCGCAGCCGTTCCATCAGTACGGCGTCGTAGGCGGCTTCCACGCGGGCGCGGGCCTGGGGGTCGTCTCCTACCGCATCAAGGCACTGCTGACGCGCTCCCTGAACTTCGTCGAAGCTGGCATCAGAAGCGATGCCGAGCCGTTCGTAGGGGCTGGAACCATCGCTGGGGCCGCCGGTCGCGCCGGGGGGCAGGGCAGAACCGTTGGTCATGGCCTCCGGTGCGGTGAGCAGGGTCGTGGTACGAGCGTATCGAGGCGCGCCCCATCCGGAGGCCTCCGCTGCCACCGAACCAGTGCTTCAGAACAAAGGTTCGCTGGAGTGGAAACCGCCTTCCTGCTGAAGATGCCGGCGGCAGGCTTCTGCCTCTTTGAGCGGCAACCACTGGCGCCGCTTCAGTAAAGGCATCTGGGGCGGGAGGTGGCTGCCTTCGCGCACCTCGACGGCTTCCTGGCTGGGAAGGAAGCGCACGTAGTCGGAACCTCCGTCGTGGCGGGGGCGAACCAGCCAGAAGGGCTCGGCCATGGCTGTGATCTTTCGTTGCAAAGATTCTGGCGGGCCGGGAGCAGCGCCGTGGGCACCCGCATCAGCAAATGCTCAGAGGGCGATCGGCTCCACGCCGCTCACCACCGGCGCCACGGCGCTGAGCTCGAAGGCGGGGTGGTCTTCCCGCAGCTGGTTGAGATTCCACTCGTTCTTGAACAGCAGCACCGGCCGGTCCCAGGCGTCGCGCACGGTCTTGCAATTGAAGATGCGCCCCACCGCCTCCAGCGCCGCCCAGCCGCCCACCACCCAACGGGCCACGCTGAAGCCGAGGGGCTCGAGGCGCGTTTCGACTCCGTATTCGTTCTGAAGCCGGTATTGCACCACCTCCATCTGCAGCTGGCCCACGGCCGCCAGGATCGGGTCGCGCTTGCTGGCATCGGTGTCATAGAGGATCTGCACGGCTCCCTCCTCCCGCAGCTCGTTCACCCCCTTGCGGAAGCTCTTGAACGCCGACGGGTTGGGGTTGCGCAGCCAGGCGAACAGTTCAGGGCTGAAGCAGGGGATACCTTCGTATTCCACCTTGCTGCCGGCATAGAGGGTGTCGCCGATGGCGAACATGCCGGGATTGTTCAGGCCGATCACATCACCGGGATAGGCGTCCTCCACCACCTCACGGTCCTGCCCGAACAGCTTCTGGGGACGAGAGAGGCGGATGGTGCGGCCGCTGCGGGCATGCCGCACGCTCATGTCCTTCTCGAAGTGGCCGCTGCAGACCCGCACGAAGGCAATGCGGTCGCGGTGGCGCGGGTCCATGTTGGCCTGCAGCTTGAACACGAAGCCGCTGAACTCCGGCCGCAGCGGATCCACCGGGCCGTCGCTGCTCAGCCGCGCCACCGGCCGCTGCGCCAGCTCCAGGAAGGCATCCAGGAAGGGACGCACGCCGAAGTTGGTCATCGCCGAACCGAAGAACACCGGGCTCAGTTCCCCGGCATGCACCAGCTCGAGATCGAGCTCGGCGCCGGCACCATCGAGCAGCTCCAGTTCCTCCAGCGCCGCCGCCAGCAGTTCCGGTTCCACCAGCCGAGCCAGCTCGGGGCTGCCGGCCGCCAAGCGCTTCTCCGCCGACTGGCGGCCCCGCTCCGCCCGCTCGAACAGGATCACGTCCTTGCTGCGGCGATCGATCACGCCACGGAAACGATCACCGCTGCCGATCGGCCAGTTCACCGGCCAGCAGGTGAGGCCCAGCTCACTTTCAATCTCATCGATCAACTCGAGTGGCTCGCGGCCCGGCCGGTCCATCTTGTTGATGAAGGTGAAGATCGGCACCTTGCGCAGCCGGCAGACCTCGAACAACTTGCGGGTCTGTGGTTCGAGGCCCTTGGCGGCGTCTTCCAGCATCACTGCGTTGTCGGCAGCGGCGAGGGTGCGGTAGGTGTCTTCCGAGAAATCCTGGTGGCCTGGCGTGTCGAGCAGGTTCACCGTGCTGCCGGCGTAGTCGAACTGCAGCACGGTGGAGGTGATCGAGATGCCGCGTTGTTTCTCGATCTCCATCCAGTCGGAGGTGACCTTGCGCTGCTCTCCCTTGGCCTTCACCGCACCGGCCTGCTGAATCGCCCCCCCGTAGAGCAGCAGCTTCTCGGTGAGGGTGGTCTTGCCCGCGTCCGGGTGGGAAATGATCGCGAAGTTGCGCCGCTTCGCCACCGCTTCAGCCAGGGCAACCCCGGCCATGTCGTCGCTGGGGGAAACGGGTGGGGGGGAGGCGCTGGTCATGGTCTCAGCCTGCCAGGCCGAGGCGGCTGTCCGGCCGGCAGAGGCTGCGCAGCAGGTGGGCACCGAGGGCCAGATCCCGCTGATGACTGAAGGCCTCCAGCTCCAGCTGGCGCACCAGGGGGGGGATGCGGGCGTAGAGAGGCTGGGCGAGCAGTTCCCGCGCTTCCGGCGACAGGCGTACCGGCAGGCCCAGGGGGGTGGGCGGCCGCCTGAGGCCGCCTGCTCGGCAGCTCTGGGCCACATGGATGGCCTCGTGGTTGAGCACAGCGGCGAAATCAAGGGTGCCGCGGTCGGGCACATCCGGCCGGATCCGGATCACCGCCTCACGGGGCACCCATTCGCCGGCCGCCGCCGCCACCCGCGGGGTGGTCAGCTCCACCCGCACCCCCAGGCCCCACAGCTGGGCGAGCAGGGAAGTGATGGCGGACCGCTCGGCGGTATAGCGGGGCGGATTGCGCAGCAGGTCGTGGATCTGGGCCATGGTGAGATCTCTTTCACCACGGCGCTGCCGGTACACGTAGCGGAGTCGGCCATCGGGCAACCGTTGCGGGCGGGGCAACCAGGCCTGATCACCGGCATCGAGCCGGGCGAACAGCAGCGCTTCCCAGGTGGGCTGGATCGGACCGATGCTGGCCGGAGGCGCCTGCAACCAGGCGGGAGGGCGCAGAGCCTGTGCCACCACCGGCGCGCTCGCCAGTGGCACAAGGCCCATGGCGGCTACCGCGATGGCAAGAACAGCCGCGGTAGCGGCGCCGGTGGCTGGGGCCAGCGCCAGGGCAGGCCTCCAGGGCCGGCGCCAACGGCGGGCGTGGGGCAGCACGGAGAGAAGTGCAGCAACGAAGGAGCCCCTTTGGTTTAGCGGCAGCCGGTGGCTCCCCGCCGTTCAGGCCAATCGTCCCCAGACCTCCAGGTAGCGGTCGTCGAGCTCCCGCACCGCCAACCCCTCGATCCCCGCCTGCTGGAGCTGCGCCTCCACCTCCACGCGGCGAAAGGCCGCCCGCAGCGACTGGGCGTAATCACGCCGCAGCACGGGCGGAGCACCGGCGGCATGGCGCTGCACCAGCTCTTCCAGGGCCGCTGGATCCGACGGACGGCGCAGATCCTTGATGCAGATGGCCGCTCCGGGGACCGCCAGCCGGCGCACCGCCTGCCACAGCACCATCGGATCGTGCAGATGGTGCAGAAGGCTGTTGCTGACCACCGCCGTCCAGCGGCCCTCCTGCGGCAGGGCACCCCCCGGCGTCAGCAACAGGTGCTGAAAGCTCAGCCCTGGCCAGCGGTCCGGCGTGGCCTGCAGGCGCGCGGCGGCGATCGCCAGCATGGCGGGGGCGCCATCGAGACCCAGCACCCGGGCCGTGGGATAACGCTCCGCCAGCAGGAAGCTGATGTTGCCGGGTCCGCAACCCAGATCGATGATCCGCGGCCCCAGCTGTGGCCCGAACAGGTCCTCGGTGCGCTTGAGCAGGGCGCGGTCACCGGCAGCGAAGTCGGCGTCGGCATAGGCGCGCGCCTGCTCGGCGTCGTCCATCAGCTCGGGCTCGCAGATCCGCTCCATGGCCACCACCGCAGCGCCGCCAGCCTGGCGCAGCCCCGGCGGGGCGGCAGCCGGCGCTGGTGGGGCGGTCAGCCCCTGGCGAGCCGTACAGACACTGCCGCTGGTGCAGGATGAACCTTGCGCACCCCACAGGTGGGGTTAAGGTTTCTCCACGCGCCACGCTGCCCCTGTTTCCGTGACCCTCTCCGCCACGCCTGCCACCGCAGCCGAGCTCACCCGGCTGGCTGGCCTGCCAGAAGCCGCCGCTGCGGATTTCCCCGTCACGGCGCCGGCGGCGAACCCGGTCTTCTACCGCACCTACAGCCGCAAGACTCCGAACGGGCGCGAAAGCTGGCAGGAGGTGAGCGAGCGCAACCTCGAAGGGCTGCGCAGGCTCGGCAACCTCAACGCCGAGGAAGTGGCCCTGTTGCGCCGGATGCATAAACGGCAGCAGGCTCTGCCCTCAGGGCGTTGGCTGTGGATCGGTGGCACCGACTGGATCGAGCAGCCCCAGAACTTCTCCGGCGCCTACAACTGCACCTCCACCAACCTGATCGACTGGGAAGCCTTCGGTCTGATGATGGACCTGGCGATGATGGGCTGCGGCACGGGCGCCATCATCGAGCCTCGGCTGATCGATCGCTTGCCTGCGGTGCGCAACCGCCTGCGGATCACCTCCGTCACCGACATCGGCGCCACTCCCGCCGGCCAGCGCCAGGAGCACACCACCCACACGATTACGGGCCACGACGTGGCGATCAAGGTGGGCGACACCCGCCGCGGCTGGGTGGACAGCTACCAGCTCCTGCTGGAGCTCAGCAGCGATGTCCGCTTCGACGGTGAGGTGACGGTCAGCGTTGACCTCTCCGATGTGCGTCCTGTGGGCGAAACGCTCAAGGGGTTCGGCGGCATGGCCAACCCGGTGAAGCTCAAAGACCTCTACGGGCGCGTCGCCGAGATCCTCAACAAGGCCCATGGCCGCCAGCTCAGCTCAGTGGAATGCTGCCTGCTGATCGATGAGGCGGCCGTCACGATCGTGGCCGGCAACATCCGCCGCAGTGCGGGCATGCGGCAATTCTGCGCAGACGACGCCTCCGCAGCCGGCGCCAAGGAGAACCTCTGGCAGCAGGACGCGGAAGGCAACTGGCGCATCGACCCCGAGCGCGATGCGCTGCGCATGGCCAACCACACACGCGTGTTCCATACCCGCCCCAGCCGCGAGGTGGTGCGGGAGGCGGTGCTCAAGCAGTTTCAGAGCGGCGAAGGCGCCATCCAGTTCGCCCCCGAGGCGATCGCCCGCTCGAATGCCGACCTGCTGTCCACCCCTGAACTGCGCAGCGAGTTCATCACCATCTACTGCGATCAGGGCCGTGAGGAAGCGGGCCGCTGGCTGCAGCTGAACCATCCGCAGATCACGGACGCCGAACTTGAGCACCGCCTCAGCCGCTACGGCCTCAACCCCTGCGGCGAGATCCTCGGCGCCGATTTCCACTGCAACCTGGCGGAGATTCACCTCAACCAGATCGACCCCGCCGACCACGAGGGCCAGGCGGATGCCTTCCGCGCCGCCGGTCTGGCGGTGGCCTGCCTGCTGAACCACCGCTTTGAGGTGGAGCGTTACCGCCAGAGCCGTGCCTGGGATCCGATCGTGGGTGTGAGCTTCACGGGCCTGTTCGATTTCTTCGTGCATGCCTTCGGCACCCCCTGGCTCAATTGGTGGGAGGAGGGCCGTCCGGACAGCGAGGCCGGGCTGGCGTTCAAGCAACAGGAAGCCGCCTACCTATCGCGCTGGAAGACGGCGGTGAACGAGGCCGTGTGGGACTACTGCGACCGCCATGGTCTGCGCCGCCCGAACCGCTGCACCACGGTTCAGCCCGCCGGCACCAAGAGCCTGCTCACCGGCGCCAGCCCCGGCTGGCATCCGCCCAAGGCCCAGCGCTTCATCCGCCGCATCACCTTCCGCAAGAACGATCCGGTGGCACTCGCCTGCATGGATTACGGCTACACGATCGTGCCGAGCCAGAGCGACAAGGATGAACAGGGCCGCCTGCTGGATGATCCGTTTGATCCCCGCTGCACCGAGTGGCTGGTGGAAATCCCCACCGAAGTGAGCTGGGCCAACCTGCCCGGCGCCGACGCCGTGGAGATCAACAGCTTCTCGGCGCTGGCCCAGTTTGACTTCTACATGCAGGTCCAACAGCACTACACCGCCCACAACACCTCAGCCACGGTCGAGTTCCGCGAAAACGAAATCGAACCTCTCGCTGAAGCCATTCACGCAGCGATCGATCAAGGCAAGGGATACATCTCGGCGGCGCTTCTGGCCCGCTTCGATGCCAACGCCACCTTCCCCCGCCTGCCGTTCGAGCCGATCGACCAGGCCACTTACCAGCGCCTACAGGAGGAGGTGGCGGCGCGGCGCCGCGAATTCGATTTCTTCGCCTCCCTGCAGCGCTACGACAACGGCGAACTGGTGGAGGCGGGTCCAGCCGGCTGCGACTCCGACAAATGCCTGCTGCCGCTGGCCAAGCCCCAGAAACCATGAAGGAGCTCTACTTCGCAGAAAGCACGCTCGCCGGCCATCAAGTCGCCGCGGTTCTCACTGCCGTTCGGCGGCTGTGCTGGGAGGCGGCGGCCATCCTGCGGGCCTATGCCCGCGGCGACACCCCTCCGTTCGGCTATCCGCCGATCCTCTCGGTGGATGAGGATCCCAAAGGACCAGTCACGGCAGCCGATCTTGCCGTCAACGAGCATCTGATCAAGGGGCTGCAGAGCGCCTTCCCAGCAGCCTCCTGGGCCATCCTCAGCGAGGAGACCACGGGTCAGTGGCCCGCCGATCAGGCCATCGCCAACGACTGGCTCTGGATCCTCGACCCCCTCGATGGCACCAAGGACTTCCTTCAGGGCACCGGCGAATACGCCGTGCATCTGGCCCTAGTGCACCAGCAGCGGCCTGCCCTCGGGGTGGTTCTGCTGCCAGAGCTCGATGAGCTCTGGTTCGGGTGGCTCGACCCCGACGGGATCGAGCCACCCGTCGCCTGGAAGGAAGCGCCGGACGGGGAACGTCATGCCCCTTCCCTGAGCGGGCGCACCGCACTGTCGAGCCTGATTCCGGTCACCAGCCGCAGCCACCGCGACGACCGGCTGGAACAGCTGATGACCTCACTGCCGATCGCCAGCGGCATCGCGCGCGGGAGTGTGGGGGGGAAGGTGGCGTCGATCCTGCGCGGCGAAACCGACCTCTACATCTCCCTGTCCGGCAAGACAGCTCCGAAGGACTGGGACATGGCGGCTCCCGAAGCGGTGCTGCTGGCAGCAGGTGGCGCCTTCACTCACGCCGATGGGCGGCCTTTGCTGTACAACACTGGGGACTTCCGCCAGGCCGGTTGCCTGATTGCCAGCCACGGACCTGCCCACCAGGTTCTCTGCGATGCCGCGGCAGCAGCCATGGCCCGCATTGATCCGGCGGCAGCGCTCTGATCTGGCGGTGCTCTCCACTCCTGTACCCTGCCGATCCTTCCATGCCTGTGAATGCAAGCGGTGAAGCCAGCAACGTGATCAAATCCAGCAACATCGTCTGGCATCAGGCCTCGGTGGATCGCAGCAGCCAGGCGGAGAGGCAAGGTCACAACAGTGCCATCCTCTGGTTCACCGGGCTCTCGGGCAGCGGCAAGAGCACCCTTGCCAATGCGGTGAATGCGGAATTGTTCACCCGCGGGCTCAGCAGTTACGTGCTGGACGGCGACAACATCCGCCACGGCCTCTGCAAAGACCTGGGCTTCTCGGATCACGACCGGGAGGAGAACATCCGGCGGATCGGAGAAGTAGCAAAGCTGTTCCTTGACGCGGGCGTGATTGTTCTTACGGCGTTCGTCTCCCCCTTCCGCGCCGATCGTGACAAAGCCCGGGGGCTTGTCGGTGAGGGAGATTTCATCGAGATTCACTGTGCCGCCGACCTGCAGGCCTGCGAAAATCGGGACCCGAAGGGGCTTTATGCCAAAGCACGTGCTGGTGAAATCAAAGAGTTCACGGGAATCTCCAGCCCCTATGAGGCCCCGGCTGCCCCGGAACTGCGCGTGGAAACCGGAACATTAAATGTGGACCAGTGCGTAGATCTGGTGATGCGCGAACTGGAATCCCGAGAGATCCTGTCATCACCAGCTGGCAGTTGACACCACAAGCTTGACTCTGACCCTTATCGCTCTGCACGCTGCTGGAGTCATTGACACTCTGTGGCAAGCACAGCTTATGCAACCAATAAAGATCACGCCGCAGCCCCCATGGCGAATCCCACGAAACAATCATGCGTTGATTTCCAGCGAAGCAACACAAAATGGCATGCTTCAATACAACAATGACATTGTAGAACACGAGCAAAGCTCAATCAACTACATCAACGCATCAACGCATCAACGCATCAACGCATCAACGCATCAACGCATCAACGCATCAACGCATCAACGCATCAACGCATCAACGCATCAACAAGCTCCACCTCATCCTAACAGAAGAGGAATCATTCTTGCCGGTGGAAGTGGAGCTCGCTTGGCGCTGCTGACCACAGCCATCAGCAAACAACTGATGCCTGTTTACGACAAGCCTATGATCTACTACCCACTCAGCACCTTAATGCTGGGAGGAATCACTGAAATCCTTATCATCACCACCCCCAACGACCAGGAAGCTTTTCGTAGGTTGCTGGACAATTGAAGACAATGGGGAATCACGATTGAATACGCCATTCAACCCAGCCCTGGTGGGTTAGCGCAGGCTTTTTTTAATCGGCGAGCACTTTCTGGGCAACTCGCATGCCGCGTTGGTTGGTGCTCGGGGACAATCTCTTCCACGGACACTACCTGGTGTCACAACTGTTGTGCGCAGGGGTCGGAGAACCTGAAGCCACAGTGTTTGCCTATCCAGTTAGTGACCCTGAACGCAATGGGATTGTGGAGTTTGAAGCCAACGGTCAAGTGCGCTCCATTGAAGAGAAGCCGGCAAAACCAAAGCCGCGCTACGCGCTGACGGGGCTCTATTCTTATGACAACACTGTGGTTGAAGGAGCCAAGAGTCTGCACCCCTCCTCACGTGGCGAACTGGAAATCACAGATCTAAATCTGCTCTACCTCAACGACGGCATGTCATTGCAGCCAACCAAAGGAAACCCCAAGGATGGTCACTCATCAATGTGAACTCATTTGCGATCGAAGGTCCACTGCTGTTCACGCCAAAGCTGATCAGTGACGAGAGGGGGTTTTTCTACGAAAGCTGGAAGATCAAGAGTTTTGCCATCTGCCTGGGCATGGACCCCGACGTGACCCCCTTGATCGGTTCAGGCCTGATGAGAGTGGATGGTTGTGGTCATGCGGCAGCTCCCTGTTGAGCTGCCTCCAGGGGCGTACGCCCCTGGAGGGCCGAGTGTGGCCTGTAGACGAAGTCGAGCGGAGCTCATACGACTCCGCAAACCTGTTCTGCAACGGGGATCCTGGCTCGATGGTGGCCGTGGTTGTGCCGCTGGTCTCGCACCAGCCACGTCAGGCCTGGGAGATGAATTCAGGCCCGTTATCTGACCGGATGAACGCTGGTGCCTGGTAGAGGCCCGTGAGCGCCTTCAGCACCGCCACTACGTCCTTGGCCTTGCAGCGCCTGCGTACCCGGATGGCCAGGCAGAGGCGGCTGTGCTCGTCGATCACGTTCAGGGATTTGAGCCGACGGCCATCGGCGGTGGCGTCGAACTGGAAGTCCATGGCCCAGACCTGGTGGGGATGTTCCGCCCGGTAACGCCTCACCGAGCCGTCGGCGGGCCGTGCCCGCTTCCGTGTCCTGGGAATGGGCCCGCTGTAGGCCTTCCTCCCGCCAGAACCGTTGCACCCGCTTCTGGTTCACCGTCCAGCCCTTCCGCCGCAGGAGGCGGTAGGCCATGCGGCGGCCCCAGCGAATGTGGTCAGCCGCGATCTGCCGCAAGCGATGCCGCAGCTTGACCTCCTCCAGTTCGATCACCTTGCCCCCATGGCGATGGGTGCTGCGGTGCTGGCCCACCACACGGCAGGCCAGCCGCTCCGAAACCCGGAAGCGTGCGCGCGAGACCTCAACAGCCCAGCGCCGACGTTCCGGGCTCAGAAGTTTCCCGTCGCACCGCAAGGTCCTACTGCTTCTCTTCGAGAAGGCTTCGCCTAGAGCCGGGCGTTCTCCTTCTCCAGCTGAGTCAGCCGTCTGGCTTCCTCGGCCTGCATCCCCCCGTACTGCTGTCTCCAGCGGTGGTACGTCGGCTGCGTCACCTCGATGACGCGGCAGACCTCTGCGACGGTCTTGCCCTGGGCGATCAGTTGCTATGCCGTTTAGAGCTCGCGGATGATCTGCTCGGCTGTGTGCCTGGTGCGTTTCATGGTCGAATCCCTGGCCCAATCTGGCCGGCTGAGGATCTCATTCACCCTGGACCGGTTTTCGGGGTCCACGTCACTTCCTCCATTTGTAGGGGGTGACCACATGAATGCACAGCTCCTGGGAAATCCTGACCACGCTTTGCCGGTGCGGCGGGATCATCCGTGTGGAGAGGTGTCATCTCTACTGGCAGAGAGGAGTCCTTTGGGTCGCTCAGATTGATGGACGTTTTCTGATACGCCACCAGATCCATCTCCGCCAGAATCATCTCGCGACAGAGGCTTCGCCAAGCCCTCGGCCTCAGGAAGCGTGCGCGTCTTGGCAGTAATCTGATCAGAGTTACCGTAGGCGCAGACTTCCAAGAAGCGGTCTGGAGCTATTGCCACCGATTGAACCCAGCTCTCATCTGCAATCACAAGGGGAGTTTAAACGAGTGCCTGGAATATGCAGGCTCTCCCTAAGCACGTGTGGGCGATGGTCACGAAGCTGATCCCACAGAAGCTTATGATTGCCGTTGATCGAGATGAATGGAAGTTTTACCCACCCAGGCCACTATTCCACCCCTTTCGTTCCTTCATCTGCAAGCGATGGGGGAGAGGGTGCTGCTGGATTGGGGGCTGCAGAGGCAGTGGCGCCGGGTAGATCCTGAAGCTCACACACCGGGAAGCGGTTGATGGCATTCAATGCCTTTCGCGCCGTTGTTCTCAGTAGTTCACTGAGGGCTTCGGCGTACGGCACCTGGGCGAGCAGATCCACCGTGCGGCGCAGGATGCGCACCACATCGCCCTCGTCCAGCGAGGTGTTGGCCATCACATCGACCCAGCTGGTACCGGACGCCCAGGCATGCACGAGGCCCATCAGCTCCGGCTCCCACCAGGCCGGAACCACCACAGCCGCCTTCTCCTGCTGGCGCAACAATTCCCGCCGCAGGCCACCAAGGTCGCGCAGAGCTTCCTCCGCCAGCGGTGGCGGGTCGTAGGCACTCCAGAGATCGGGGCGGTTCACCTCGGTGCTGATCGCTTCGAACACGGCGGCCAGTTCGGCCGGACTGAGTTCGTCGAGATGGCCGCTCATCAGTGACAGTCCGAGCCAGAGCTCGTTGTCGCCGCGCAGGGCCGCAACGGTGCGGCCCACCTCCGTGGGCACCAGACCATCCGGCCCCGCCAGCGCGCCGAAGAAGCGCAGGATCTCGATCAAGGACAGGAAGGTGTCCCAGTGACGGTTGGAGCGGTGATGAAGCAGTCGCTGCCGCTCCTCGATCTCCGCGTCCAGCTCCTCCATGCGGCGCCGCTGCTTCTTGAGCTGGCGGCGGTCACCCCAGGCGTGAGCAGGGTGACGCTCAAGCTCCGCTTCCAGCTGCTGCACCCGCAGGGCCTGATCGCGCACCTCACCGGCCAAGTCGTACTGGGGTGTGGTCATGTCGTGGCGGCGGGCCATCGAGCCCACCGCCAGCGCCAGACCGCCACTGTGCTGATCGCCATGACGAAGCTCGCCAACGTGGCGCAGCTCCGGGGCCGCGATCGTGGTCACCTGCAGGCAGCTGAGCTCCGCATGCAGGCTCACGACCGCATTGCAGGGCACCAGGATCCAGATGTTGTCGTCAGTGAGGCAGAGCAGCAGCGGAAACTGACCGGGCCCCATGGGTTTCTCCACGATCACCGCCGGGGTGACCCGGCCCCTGAGCTGCGGGCACTTCAGGCTCACCAGCGTCCCTTCGCTGGCGAACTGCAGCGCCAATGTGAGCTCGTGGGCGAGGGTCTCCTCGGCCTGCTGCTGCAGGATCCGCAGCAGCCGGCGCTCCTCGCGCAGGTGGTCGCGTTGTTTCTCATAGGCCTCAAAGGCCTCCCAGGGGACGTCGTCGCCGAGACCCGTGAGCTGCTCCAACTGCTGGCGCAGTTCAGCGATGCGGGCCTCGTCTTCTAACAGGTCGATGTTGGCGAGATAGCGGCCGAAGCTTCGCTCCACCAGCTGCCGGGCTTTGGCCAGGTCGTAGCGCTGCAGCAGGTTGAGCACCATGCCGTAGCTGGGCGTGAACTGGCTCACCAAGGGATCTGCGGGGCTGGTGGCCAGCGCCCCCGCCTCACGCACCCCCTCGAAACGGCTCTGCACCGTGACCACATAGCCCTGCACATCGAGGCCACGGCGGCCGGCCCGGCCCGCCATCTGCAGGAATTCGCTGCCCATCAGAGGTCGATGACCCCGCTCGGTGCGCTTGGAGAGCGCAGAAATCACCGTGGTGCGCGCCGGCATGTTGATGCCCGCCGCCAGGGTTTCGGTGGCGAAGACCACCTTCACCAGACCCTGCTGGAACAATTCCTCGATCAGCTCCTTCCAGGCCGGCAGCACGCCGGCGTGATGGGCGGCGATGCCGCGCAGCAGGGCCTCGGCATGGCCCCCCTCCCGCACGGCCTCCGGGGTGACGGCCACAAAGGCGTCGAGACGACGGCGCACCACCTCCGCCTCCTGCGCGTTGAGCAGATTGCTGCGGCCCAGATCCCGCACGGCCTTGTCGCAGCCGCGGCGGCTGAAAATGAAGTAGATGGCCGGAAGCATCTCGCGCTCGGCCAGCTGGGCCACCACGAAAGGCAGCGGTGCCGGCTCCGGCTGGGGCGGCCGGGGTGTTTTGCCCTTGCGGCGATCGCCCTTGGGGGCACGCCACACCTTGCAGTTCGGGTGGAGCCCGGTGCCCTCGTCGTTGAGCAGCGGATGGAGGCCCTTGGCGCTGCAGAAGCTGAAGGCCAGCGGCACGGGCCGGTGGTCGCTCATCACAAGCGTGGTCGGACCGTGCACCCGCTCGATCCAGTCAGTGAGCTGGCCGGCGTTGGCCACCGTGGCCGACAAGGCCACCAGCTGGACCGCCGGTGGGCAGTGGATAATCGACTCCTCCCAGACCGTGCCGCGCTGGCTGTCATTCATGTAGTGGCACTCATCAAGCACCACCGCCTCCACGTCAGCGAGCGGATCGTCGCCCCGATCCACCTCCGCATAGAGCATGTTGCGGAAGATCTCCGTGGTCATCACCACGATCGCCGCTTCCCGGTTCACACTCAGATCGCCGGTCATCAGGCCGACGCGCTCCTCGCCGAACTGCTGGCGGAAATCGCGCAGCTTCTGATTGGAGAGGGCCTTGAGCGGCGTCGTGTAGAAAACGCGCTGCCCGTGGGCCAGCGCCCGATGGATGGCGTATTCGCCCACCAGGGTTTTACCGGAGCCAGTGGGGGCACTCACCACCACCGAATGCCCCTGGTTGAGGGCGTCGATCGCTTCCAGCTGGAAGGGATCGAGCGGGAACGGGAACAGCTCCTCCACCGGAGACACAGGCTTCGGCTCGTGGTGGGGCTCCGGAACAGGCACCGCGGGGGGAACCGTCGTCGCAGCGGACGGAGCGTCGGTACCGGCAGTGAGCATGCAGAGATTCTATGAGCCCCGGCGCGGCTGGGCAGACTGGTGGGCCCCGTGGCCCCCAGTGGGTGGTGAACGTGCTCCCGGCCGGTGATCCTGCCGATCCCCTCAGCTCCCTGTGGCCATCCCTCAGCCGCGTCCCCCCCGACCGGCGCCGGCGGCTGCGCAGCTTTGCCACCACGGCCGGCGGCGGGCTGAAGGCCGTGGTGGGCGCCGGTGAGGCGGCAGCGCCACTGCTGGACCTGGCCAGCAACGACTATCTGGGCTTCAGCCATCACCCCCTTCTGCAGCAGGCAGCCTGCGACGCCATCGCCAGAGACGGCACCGGCTCCGGCGCCTCTCCGCTGGTGACAGGCACCCGGCCGGTGCACACCCTGCTGGCCGAAACCCTCGCCAACTGGCTCGGGCGTGGGCAGGTGCTGCTGTTCCCCAGCGGATTTCAGGCCAATCTGGCGGCCGTGCTCGCCCTCACAGGGCGGCACGGGGTGGTGCTGGCGGACCGGCTGATCCATCACTCGCTGCTGCTGGGGGTGCAGGCCAGCGGCGCCCGCCTGCTGCGGTTCCGCCACAACGACAGCGCCGACCTTGAACGGCGGCTGATCCAGCAACGGACAGCGGAGCCTCAGCGCCAGACGCTGGTGATCACCGAGAGCCTGTTCAGCATGGAGGGCACCAGCCCGGATCTGGCGGCCATCGCCCGCATCTGCCGGCAGCAGAGGGCGCGGCTGTTGGTGGATGAAGCGCACGGGCTCGGCGTGTTGGGGCCGGGCGGACGGGGCCTGGCCCATGGCCTGGCAGGGGTGAGCCTGGTGAGCGGCACCTTCGGCAAGGCCTTCGGCAGCGGCGGCGCCTTTCTGGCGGCTGATGCCCCCCTGGCCGACTGGCTGCTGCAGAGCTCAGGCGCTTTCCGCTACTCCACGGCCCTAGCGCCCTGCCTAGCGGCGGCTGCCCTGGCGGCCCTGGAGCTGCTGCAGCAGGATCCCGGACTGGGGCAGGCCCTGCTGAACCGGGCGGAGCGCTGGCGCTGCGGCCTGGCCGCAGCCGGCTGGCAGCGACCGGAAGGGACCGGGCCGGTGCTGCCGCTGCTGGTGGGCAATGACGGGGCCGCCCTGGCGCTGCAAGCGCAGCTGGAGCGGGCCGGTCTGCTCAGCGTGGCGATCCGCCCGCCCACGGTGCCTGAGGGCACCTCCCGCTTGCGACTGGTGCTGAGCCGCAGCCTGCCCACCGGCACGCTGGCGCGGTTGCTGGCCGCCCTCGGCACGCCGGTGGCCGGTGGCGGCCGATGAGCGGGCAACTGCTGGCGATGCATGGCTGGGCCGGCGACAGCCGGGCCTGGGAGCCGTGGCGGGCAGCTGCCGAGCCACGCGGCTGGAGCTGGCACTGCGGCGAACGGGGCTACGGACCGCTGCTGCCCCGGATCCCCGCCTGGGAGAACGGATCGCCCCCCGGCAGGCGCGGTGTGCTTGTCCATTCACTCGGGCTGCACTTATTGCCTCCAGCCGTGCTGGCCTCCGCCGATGCGGTGGTGCTGCTGGCGAGCTTCGCGGCCTTCGTGCCGTCAGGGAGGGAAGGCCGCCCCCTGCGCGCTGCCCTGGCCGGCATGGAAGCGCGGCTGGCCGGCGGGCAGGCCGCGGACCTGCTGGCGGACTTCCTTCGCCAGGCGGCAGCACCCGATCCCGCCGACCTGCTGCCACCGGGCCCGGGGAGCGAGCCACTCACGGCAGCGGGCATCGAGCGGCTGCGCAGCGATCTGGACCTGCTGGGGCGGGTCGACAGGCTGCCGGCAGCGTTTCCACTCGCAGCCCGGGTGCTGCTGGTGGAAGCCGAGGATGACCGGATTGTCGCCGCCGCCAGCCGGGCCGCCCTGCGGCGGGCTCTGCCCGCGGCCACCGTCTGGCAGATCGCCGGAGCGGGCCACAGCCTGCTGCGCGCGCCCCTGATCGAGCCCGTGCTCAGCTGGCTGGAGGCGCCATGACCCTGCAGGAGCAGGTGCGCAAGGCGTTCGGCCGCCACGCCGGTACCTATGAGCAACGGGCCAGCCTGCAGCGGGCGGTGGCCTGGCGGCTGGCCCGCCACTGCCGCGAGCTGCCGTTGGTTGCCGGCCCCTGCGCCGACCTCGGCGCCGGTAGCGGCCTGCTGAGCAGGGCGGTGCAGCAACTGCGGCCGTCACTTCAGCCCCTGCGCCTCGACCTCTGCGCCGAGCTGCTGCACCAAGGTGCAAGGGACGGGGGGGAATCGCTGCTGTGGGACCTCAACACCGGCCTGCCGCCCCAGCTGGAGAACGCCTCGTTGCTGGTGTCGAGCTTTGCGTTGCAGTGGCTCGAGTGCCCGCAGGATCAGCTGGAGCACTGGTGCCGCCGCCTGGCCCCGGGCGGCTGGCTGGTGCTGGCGGTACCCACGGCCGGCAGCTTCCCCCAGTGGCTCCAGGCGGCGGCGGGGGCGCGGGGGCCCTGCAGCGCCCTGCCGCTGCCCGAAGCCGGCGCCTTGGTGCATGGCGCCCAGCGCCACCTGAAGCTCAAGGCACAGCGGCGCCTGCGCTTCAGCCGCTTCGCGCCGACGGCGCTCACCTTTCTGCGGCAGATCCAGGCGCTCGGTGCCGGCAGCACGCCTGCGGCGCCACTCACACCCGGCCAGTGGCGCCGGCTGGAGGCCGCCTGGCCGGCGGAGCCCACCCTGAGCCCAGCCGGCCGGCCGCGCAAGCTCCTCACCTGGGAGGTGCTGGTGCTGATCGGTCAGCGGCCCGCTCCCAGCCCGTGGCGCCAGGCTGGCACTGTGGCGTGATGAAGCAACCCCGGCAGGAGGCAGCAAGCTCATGCACCAGCAGCATCTGAACGAGGCAGCACGTTCATGAAGCAGCAACTGATCATCTGCGGCACGGACACCGACGTGGGCAAGACCGTGGTCAGCGCCCTGCTGACCCTGGGGCTGGGCGCCCACTACTGGAAGCCGGTGCAGTGCGGGCTCGAGGACGGCGGCGACCGTGACCGGGTGGGCCGGATGCTGGGGCTGACCGCCGCGCAGATCGAGCAGCGATTACTGCCGGAGGCCTACCGCTTCGCCGCGCCGGTCTCGCCCCACTGGGCTGCCGAGCTGGAAGGGGAGCATCTCGAGCGGGAGCGGCTGGATCTTCCCGCCGTGGACGGACCGTTGGTGGTGGAAACGGCCGGCGGGCTGCTGGTGCCCCTGCGCCGTGACCTGATGCAGATCGATCAGATCCAGCGCTGGGGGTTGCCGGTGGTGCTGGTGGCCCGCAGCGGACTGGGCACCCTCAACCACACGCTGCTGTCGGTCGAGGCGCTGCGGAGCCGCCAGATCCCCCTGCTGGGCCTCGTGCTCAACGGCCCCCCGCATGCCGACAATCCCGGCACCTTGCGCGAGCTGAGCGGTGCGCCGCTGCTGGGCTGCCTGCCGCCGCTGCCGCTGCTGGGCGCCGCCGCGCTGGCCGAGGCCTGGGAGACCAGCGGCCTCAGCAGCGCCCTCGGCGCCCCGTAACCTTGGCGCATGACCCGAAAGCACGCGCTGGTCAGCACTGTGGTGGCAGCGATCTGCACCGCCGTGCTGGTGATCTTCACCGACATCGAGATCTCGGTGGTGCGGTGGGTGAACTGCGGCCCCCTGGCCGCCGAAGGTGAGCGCGAAGCCCGCCGCTGCCGGTGAAGGCCGCCGTTCCTGCCCGATGAGCTGGCATCCCCATCTCTGGCATCCGACCACCCAGGTGGCCACGAGCGAGCCGCCGCTGCGGGCTGTGCGCGGCCGGGGCGCCCTGCTGGAACTCGATGACGGCCGCCAGTTGATCGACGCGATTAGTAGCTGGTGGGTGACCCTGCACGGGCATGCCGAGCCCACGATCGCGGCAGCGGTGGCCAGCCAGGTGACGGAGCTTGAGCAGGTGATCTTCGCCAACTTCAGCCATCCCCAGGCCGAGCAGCTGGCCACAAGCCTCAGCGCCGCCAGCGGGCTGGAGCGGCTGTTCTTCTCCGATGACGGCTCCACGGCCGTGGAGGTGGCCCTGAAGATCGCCTGGCAGTGGTGGCGGAATCGTGGCGAGGACCGCCCGCAGTGGATCGCCTTTGACGGGGCCTACCACGGCGACACCTTCGGGGCGATGGCGATGGGGGAGCGGTCCCTGTTTTCGGCGCCCTTCGACCCGCTGCTCTGCCCGGTGGCGCGGGCCCCCTGGCCCTCCACCTGGTGGCACGATCCGCTGGTGGCAGAGAAGGAAGAGGCAGCGTTACAGGCGCTCGAAAGCCTGCTGGAACGTCCCACGGCGGCGGTGATCCTGGAGCCGCTCGTGCAGGGGGCCAGCGGCATGGCGATGGTGCGTCCCGGCTTTCTCCAGGCGGTGGAGCAGCGGGTGCGCCAGGCGGGTGCCCTGCTGATCGCCGACGAGGTGATGACCGGCTTCGGCCGCACCGGCGCGCTGTTCGCCTGCCGCAAGGCGGGGATCCGTCCCGACCTGGTGGCGCTTTCTAAAGGCCTCACCGGAGGCTTCCTGCCGATGGGGGTGACCCTGGCCAGCGAGCAGCTTTACCAGGGGTTCATCAGCGGGGACCCCACCCACACCTTCTTCCACGGCCACAGCTTCACGGCCAACCCGCTGGGCTGCGCCGCGGCCAACGCCAGCCTGGCCCTGCTGGCCGGAGCTCCGGAGCGGTATGCGGGCTTCGAAGCGCGGCACCGGCCGCATCTCGAAGCGCTCGCCGCCGATCCGCGCGTGGAGCGGCCGCGCCTGTGCGGCACCATCGCCGCCTTCGACCTCAAGGTGGCCGACCCCGGCTACCTGAACCGCAGCGGGCGGGTGCTTCAGCGTCTGGCGCTGGAACGGGGCGTGTTCATCAGGCCCCTGGGGCAGGTGGTCTATCTGCTGCCGCCCCTGTGCCTCACTGACGACCAGCTGGCCCACTGCTACGGCGTGATCCAGGAGGGTCTGGCCGCCCTGTGAGCGCGGCTCAGGGCCCGGCCAGGATCGCTGATTCCACATCGGCGCGGGTGAGGCCATAGGGAAACAGCCGCACCGTGCTGCGCCCGTCCTGGTGCCAGGTCACGCGGATGTCCTCGACCGCGAACTCGATC
This sequence comes from Synechococcus sp. MW101C3, assembly GCF_002252635.1. Lineage (NCBI taxonomy): Bacteria > Bacillati > Cyanobacteriota > Cyanophyceae > Synechococcales > Synechococcaceae > Synechococcus > Synechococcus sp. MW101C3. The sequence goes on along the minus strand of NZ_NQKX01000001.1, from coordinate 209,583 downwards.
AAGGCACTCCAGTGCGGCTGATGAAGATCCCAGGAGCTGCGGTCACTGCGGCTGGGGCTCGCTCCCAGCTGCCGCAGCCATTGCTCCAGGGCCGGCAACGGATGGTTGTAGAGGGGCGTCTGAAGCGGAGGCAGGGCGTTCATCCCCAGCGGTATCACCGGATGGAGGGGCAGTCTGCACGGACACGGGCAACACCAGCAGATCAACTCCCCGCCACCAGGCCAGACCGAGCCCCAGCACCAGGCTGCACACCAGGGCGGCACCGAGCAGCACCAGCGCGAACCACTCACCGCCCGAAAGCGCCCGGCGTGCGGAGAGGGCGCGCTGCCCAGCGGGAACCCCCAGGCCGGGGGCGGCCGTGGCCTTCTGGAGCGCTGCAGCTTTCTGCAGCTGCAGCAGCCGCAGCTGCCGGTCGTAGGCGTGGCGACTATCGGGGTCGCTGAGGGTGGTGTAGGCCGTCTGCAGGCGCTGAAACTGCTGCTCTGCTTCCGCAGCCGGCAGAGTGGTGGTGTCGGGGTGGTACAGCTTGCTCAAGGTGCGGAACGCCAGGCGCAGCTCCTGAGCCGTCGCCGTGGTCGACAGACGCAGCAACTGGTAGTGGGTCTGCCCCCCTCCTGGACGTTCGCCTGCAGCCACCAAGCCCGCACCGGGTCTGCGAGATCCTAGAGATCTCAGTCGGTTCTGCCGGCGCGGATGGTGACCTCCTAGGGAATGAACGCTCCGCTCGATCCCCTCAGCCCCCCGGACCAGGCCAGAGACCTGACCACGATCTGGCCCGCACTCGGCTGGCAACCCGACGCGGCGCAGTTGGGCGCACTCGAAGCGCTGCAGCAGGAGCTGCGCCAGTGGAATGGCCGCCTCAACCTCACCCGGCTGGTGGAGGGCGACGACTACTGGATCGCCCAGGTGTTCGACAGCCTCTGGCCCTGGCGCTCCCTGCTATGTAGCCCGGCGGCGCCGCTGCAGCTGGTGGACGTGGGCACCGGCGGCGGCTTCCCCGGCCTGGTGCTGGCGATCGCCCTGCCCCAGGCGCGGCTCACCCTGGTGGATTCGGTGGGCCGCAAGGCGGCGGCCGTGCAGGCGATGGCCGCCGCGCTGGATCTGGGCGAGCGGGTGGTGGTGCGGTGCGAGCGGGCGGAACTCACAGGCCACAGCCGTGATTGCCGCGGCCGCTTCGACTGGGCCCTGGCCCGCGCCGTGGCCGCGGCGCCGGTGGTGGCCGAATATCTGGTGCCGCTGCTCAGGCCCGGGGGCCAGGCGCTGCTCTACCGGGGCCAGTGGGGCGCCGAAGACCAGCAGGCCATGGAGCGGGCCGTGCTGCCCCTGCGGGCGGAGCTGCGGCGGGTGGAGCGGCAGGAGCTGCCGTCAGGCCGTGGTGTGCGCCATGCCGTGGTGGTGGCTTCCACTGGACCATGCCCCAGGCTCTACCCCCGTCCCGTGGGCGTACCCGCCAAGCTGCCGCTGGGCTAGGCGGCCGCCTCCCCGGCCATCAGCCGCTGGTGCGGGGTACCTCCGAGCCGACGGCGCAGTCGGCGCAGCAGCTCGGGGATCTGGGCGGCCCAGGGGCTGGCCCGTAGAGCCGCCAACAACGCCGCCTCGCTCACCTCGGCATCGAGGGCATCGGCATTGGCACCGGGAAACCAGTGCCCCCCCTGCCCCAGCAGGCCGTAGCGAGCGCGGCCGAAGCTCTCGAGGTCCCAGGCTTCCAGCAGGTTGTACAGCCAGAGCAGCACCGGCACGTTGATGCCACCGGGGGTGTCGCTCCAGTCGGGCAGCCCCTCCTGCCAGCTGGCCAGCCAGGCAGCGCCGAGCGCGTCGAGCCGCGCTTGTTCCAGCCGCTCCAGCACCGGCGGCAGCAGCTGATCAGCCTCGGGGAGCCGCTGCACAGCCTCCAGGTGCAGGTCGAGGTCCTGGGGGCAGGCCGCTCCGACGCTGAGTGTGTGCACGTCGGCGTTGGCGAGGCAGAAAAGATCGTTGAACACGATCGGATGCAGTGGCGCGCACAGCTCACACAGCCGCTCCGAGGGGCTGTGCAGGTGCCCCCCCTTGTCGGTGGGGCTGATCAGGAACACGCCCATGTCATGGCGGTGGGCGGCCTCGATCGCCGCGCTGTTCTGCTGGCGGATGAAATACCAGTGCAGGTTGATGTAATCGAAGGCATCACTTTCGATCGCCTCCAGGATCAGCGGCAGCGGAGCATGGGTGGAGAAGCCGACAGAGCCGAGCCTGCCGTCGCGCTGCCAGCGGCGCACCACCTCCAGGCAGCCGCCCGGGCGGAGGGTCTGCTGCAGGTGCTCCGGCAGGTTGACGCCATGGATGGCCAGCAGATCGAGCCGCTCCACCTGGAGCCGCGCACAGCTGAGTTCCAGCTCGGCCTCGAAGGCGGCGGGATCCTCGTGCGGCGGCACCTTGGTCTGGAGGATGCGCTGCGGATCCGGCGTGGGCCCCAGCAGCCAGCCCAGCTGCCGTTCAGAGGTGCCGTAGTGGCGCGCCGTTTCGATGTGATGCAGGCCATGGGCGCGGGCCCGCTCCAGGGTGGCCGCCACATTCGCCTGGCTGGCCGGGGTGATCTGGTCGCCGGGAAGGTCGCTCCAGCTCTGCTGGTAGCGCATGCCGCCGAGTGAAAGCACCGGCATGGGCAGACCGGTGCGGCCGAAACGGCGCGTGGGGATGGGCGGCATCACCGGTGCTGCTGCGGGACGGGTGGGGAGATTCAGGGCCGGGGCAGGGTGCGCTTGACCCGTGCCGCGCAGGGCAGGCCCAGAGGGTGAAGCTCCTGCTGGCGCAGTTGCTCCTCCAGCGCCGGGATCTCCTCGTAGGCCACCCAGTGAATGCAGTCGACGGGGCAGGTATCGATCGCTTCTTGAATCGTCTCGGTGCTATCACCGTCCTGACGGATCGCACGTGAGCGTCCCCACACGGGCTCCACCAGAAAGGTGTTACCGGCCACGTGGGCGCAGTAACGGCAGCCGATGCAAACGGCCTCGTCGACCCAGACGGCCCGCTGACGCAGACGCCCGCCCAGCAGCGGTTCACGCCCGGTGGGCACAGGGCGTGCCGTGGCCGCGGCCGTGAAAGCCAGCGAAGGATCAGCAGCTGCAGCAGCGCCCGGGACTGCACCAGAGCCGGTGGCTGCCGTGGCGGACTCGAGCCGGTCAGGCGGCACGGACTCAGGCGTCCCAGCGGGACACGACCAACTCGATGCTGCCGTCGACGGCCTGGGTCTGCTCCGTGACCTGGAACCCTTCCGCTGCCGAAGCGGCAAGAATGGAACGGAGTGCGTAGCGCTGGGTGACCTGGGCCAGGAAGCGCTCCACAGGCACGGGCTGCTTCCACAGATCGAGGTCGGTCACCAGCTCGTAGCTGTTGCTGGTGGCATTCCAGCGGAAGCCGATATCGCCGCCACCGCTTTGCGCCACGCAAAGGTCGGCGAGCACGGTCTGGCCGCGATAGCCGCGCACCGGGCGCTCGCTCGGATCAGGCTCATGGCCGAGATCACGCAGGGCGCCGAGAAGGGCCTCACGGTCGCGGAGCTCGGTCTTGACGGTGCTGAAGTGCGACATCGAAACAGGGGGCGAACAGTGAAGGGTTCAGGCGGAACGCTGCTCGACCGGCAAAGCCGCCGAGGAGGTCTGGATCTGGCTCTGGAAGGCTTCCGCCGTGCTGCTGCGTTGCTGAACGCTGCCGAGGCTGGATTCGATCCGCTCGGTCAGCTGCTGGCAGCCCTCACCACGAAATCCCTGGACCAGCTCCTCGACGGTGCCGTCGGGCCGGATGCGAAATCGGATGGTGTGCTGAGCCATCCTGCGGCAGAAAGCGTGGCCGGATGCTAGCCGGATCGATCAAACCGTGCGGCGCTTCAGTTCAGCAGGCCCTCATCGACCAGTGTCTGCAACCGTTCCAGCACGGAGGGATCCTCCAGTTGCTCCAGGGCCACGCGGGCCTCGTCGCGCACGGTGGCGTCGTTGTCGTTCAGCAACACGTCCACAAGCACACCCACCAGCTCCGACTGGCGCGGGGGGACGAGATGGTCGTACAGGCGGCCGAGTGACCAGGCGCTGTTGCTGCGCACCACCGGCTCGCTGTCGATCCGCAGGCTCAGCAGCAGCTGGGCAGCCGCCTGATCCGCCTTGGCCGCTCCCGTGCTGCCGGCATCCGCCAGCGACCCGGCTGCCCACAGACGCACGGCGGCGATGTCGAGCTGAAGCGCCCGGATCAAGGGGTTGAGCACCGGCGCTTCCGGGTAATTGCCCAGGCTCCAGGCCACCGCCTTGCGCACGTAGCCGTTGGCATCGTCCTGAAGGAGGGCCAGCAAGGGCTCCACCGCCCGCGGATCGGGGTTGCGCCCGAGGGCGTACACCGCGCTCATCCGCAGGATCGGGCAGGTGGAAGCCAGCAACGGCAGCAGCCGTGGCACGGCGCGGGGATCGCGGTGTTCGCAGAAGATGCGCAGCCCCTGCATGCACTGGTCGTGGCTGCCGGCCAGCAGCTCCAGGCCCAGATCGCACTCAGCGGCGATGTCGCCCTGGCCAGGTTCGAGCGTGTCGATGGCATCAAGCGGATCGAGAGCCAGTTCCTGAGCCAGCTCACCGGCCAGCAGCTCCGGATCGAACGCCAGTTCCGCCGGGCTCCTTGAGAACGGCGGCACGGATTCGCTGCTGGCTTCGTCTTCCATGGGCACCAGACTGCCCCTCCTCATCCAATCGGCGCAGGCGCTGCCATGTCGCCGGGAAGCCAGATCCTCGCACTCACGGCGAACAGGGCCAGGCCGAAGAGCAGCACGATTCCGGCCGGCAGCAGGGTGGAGCGAAAGAACGACACGGAAAGTCCTGGTGGTGTTGGCATTCTGAAGGCATAGGGTTCGCCCAGTCGTGAACGGGACCCTTGCCGCCTGTTTCCAGCCCTGCCCCAACCGTTCCGTCCTGGCGCCGGCTTGTGGCCGTGGCGGCCGCCGGTGTGGCCAGCGGTGCTCCCTACATGGTGGGCAGCCGCCTGCTGCAGGGCTGGCTGAGCGCCAGCCAGGTTCCGCTGGGGTTGATCGGCCTGATTCCCCTGGCCGAATTGCCCTACACCTTGAAGCTGTTCTGGGCGCCGCTGCTGGATCGCTGGCCGATCCCCTGGCCCGACCGGCGCCGGGGCTGGTTGGTGCTGCTGCAGCTGGTGCTGGTGGTGGTCACCGCCGCGATGGCGCTGCTGCGGCCGAGCACCGACGCCACCAGCCTCGCCGCCATCGGCGTGATGGCGCTGGTGCTGGCGATCTGCAGCGCCACCCAGGACATCGCCGTGGATGCTTACCGGACCGACCTGCTGTCGGAACTGGAGCGGGGGCCCGGTGCGGCCGCCGCCTCGCTGGGCTACCGGGCGGCGATGCTGGCAGTGGGGGCAGGGGGATTCCTGCTGGCCGGGCGCTTCGGCTGGCCGGCGGCCTTTCTCGGCTCGGCGGTGCTGATCGCCGCCATGCTGCCGTTCACCCTGACGGCACCGCGGCTGCCCGCCATCGACCATCCGGTCACCAGCCTGCGCCAGGCGGTGCTGGGCCCAGCCCGGGAATTCCTGCGGCGCAGCGGCCCGAACCGCTCCTGGCAACTGCTGCTGCTGGTGCTGCTCTACCGCTGGCCGGATGGCCTGCTGAGCGCCATGGCCATCCCGTTCCTGACCAGCCAGGGCTTCAGCCCCGCCGACATCGGCCTGGTGCAAGGCGGCTGGGCGGTGGCCGCCACGATGGCGGGCACGGTGCTGGGGGGCGTGCTGTTCAGCCGGCTGGGCATGAACCGCTCCCTGTGGCTGTTTGCCGTCGCCGGGGCGCTCGGCAATCTCAGCTACTGGGCACTCGCCCAGTTCGGAGGCGGGCTGGCAGGGCTGATCACGGTGGTGAGCCTGGAGAATCTCTCCGGCGGGATGGTGGGCGCGGTGTTCGTGGCCCTGCTGATGAGCCTCTGCAACCCGCGCTTCTCCGCCACCCAGTACGCCCTGTTCTCCGGCGTCTACGCCATGAGCCGCTCGGTGCTGGCGGCACCCGCCGGGCTCGTGGCCGAGCGGGCGGGATGGGGACCGTTCTTCCTGTTCACCGTGACGGCAGCGCTGCCGGCCTTCCTGCTGATGCTTCAGCTCACGCCATGGAGCGAAGCGGAAGCCCGCGGGGCGTTCGATCCCTCCCGCGATGCCACCTGACGGGTGACCCACGGTCGTTGTTGGCTGGTGGGTGAGAGCGGCCCTGATCCAGCGGCTTCAGCGTGCCTGGGTGAGGCCGTCTGCAAAAGACGCGCTGGCATGCCGTACAACGGCGGCGCGCCTGTCTCATCCGCGCGCCACAGCGGAGTGGCCTCAGGGGAAAGGCCTCAGCCGGTCGGTGCCAACCGTCGCCGCAGTTGGCCGCAGGCGGCGTCCTGATCCAACCCCCGACTGGCCCTGACGCTCACGGCCACATGGCGGTCCTGGAGGGCACGCCGGAAGGCCTCGACCCGCTCCAGGCTGGGGCGTTGGAACTCCTCTTCCTCAATCGGGTTGTAAGGGATCAGATTCACGTGGCTCTGGAAACCGCGCAGCAGCTGGGCCAGGGCCACCGCCTGGCGCGGGTGGTCGTTGAGCCCGCCCAGGAGGATGTACTCGAAGCTCACACGCCGACCGGTCAGAGCCACGTAGCGGCGGCAATCGTCCAACAGCCGTTCGAGTGGGTAGGCGCGGGCCGTGGGAATCAGCTGCTCCCGCAGCGACTGATCAGGCGCATGCAGGCTTACCGCCAGGGTGAACTGGGCGCGGCCGAGCCGTTCGAGGGCCCGCTCGGCCAGCTGCGGCAAGGTCTGGGCGACCCCAACGGTGCTCAGGGTGATCTGGCGCTGGGCCATGCCGAGATCAGTGCACAGGCAGTCGATCGCGCCGAGCACGGCCTCGATGTTGAGCAGCGGCTCACCCATGCCCATGAACACCACATGGCTGGGGCGCTCCCCCATCACCTCGCGCACCGTGAGCACCTGATCAACGATTTCATGCACCGCCAGGGAGCGATCAAGGCCGGCCTTGCCGGTGGCGCAGAAGCGGCAGGCCATCGGGCAGCCCACCTGGCTGGAAACGCAGACCGTGAGCCGGTCCCGGCTGGGGATGCCGACGGTTTCGAGGCTCAGCCCATCGGCGGTGGCCAACAACAGTTTGGTGGTGCCGTCGCTGGCCACGCTGCGAATCAATTCGCGCGAACGGCCGATCGGATCGGCCTGCTCGACGTCGGGATTGCCGCCGAGCCGCTCACGCCAGAGCTTCGGCAGCACGGTGACATCGGCAAAGCGCCGGGCGCCCTTCGCGTAGATCCACTCGTGAAGTTGGCGGCCGCGGAAGGCGGGCTGGCCCTGGGCCACCGCCCAGGCTTCCAGGGCCTCAAGCTTGAGGCCCAGCAAGGGAACTGTGGGAGGAGCCGTCAGGGCCACACCAGCAGGCCATGACCCAGCTTCCACTCCACGGCCAGCAGAGCGATGAAGCCAAGCATGGCGAGGCGGCCGTTCAATAGCTCGGTGTGGTGGTGGAAGCCGAAGCGCGGGAGGCGGCGCTGCGGGACGATCGGGGGTTGGAGAACCATGGATCAGTCGTCGCTCAGGAGACCTTCTTCCAGCAATCCTTCCACGGCGGCCGGATCAGGAATCAGCTCCTCTTCCAGACCTTCCTCGACACTGGGCCGGGCGAAGGCGGCAAAGGTGCTGGCCGTGGCTTCGATGCCCCGCTTGCTGCGCACCGCATCGAGCTCGTCCTCGGAGGGGTCATCGAGCACCGCGGGGGCGGCGACAGCCGTGGCTGCCGGCATCTCCACGGTGTAATCGGGACGCAGGTTGGCCACGCGGCGGTAACCGCCGGACTCCTCATCAAGGATGTCGGGATGGGGGCCGGCTTCGCTGCGCAGCTCTTCCTCGAAACCACCGAAACCAGTACCGGCGGGGATGAGCCGACCAATGATGACGTTCTCCTTGAGCCCGCGCAGCCAGTCGCTCTTGCCTTCGATCGCTGCTTCGGTCAGCACCCTGGTGGTTTCCTGGAAGCTGGCGGCAGAGATGAAGCTGTCGGTGTTGAGCGACGCCTTGGTGATACCCAGCAGCACTGGTGTGAACTCCGCGGGAGCGCCACCGGTGATCGCCATCGCCTGGTTCACCTGCTCCACCTGGCGCAGTTCGATCAGTTCGCCCGGCAGCAGGGTGGTGTCACCAGCATCTTCGATGCGCACCTTGCTGGTCATCTGACGGACGATGACTTCGATGTGCTTGTCGTCGATGGTGACGCCCTGGGATTTGTACACGTTCTGCACTTCCTGCACCATGCGGAACTGAAGCTTGGAGATGGCTTCCTGAGCCGCTTCCATCGAAGGCTTGCGGGAACGCAGATCCTCGAAGTAGCACTCGAGCAGTTCGTGTGGGTTGATCGGGCCGTCGGTGAGCATCTCACCGGCACTCACCTGCTGCGCGTCGTTGACCATGGCATTGCGGCCATGGGAGAGCTGGTAGTCGGTCTGGGCGTCGTCGGATTCGATCACCGTCACCGTCACAGTGTCGTCGTCTTCGCCCTGCTTGATCTGCACCGTGCCCGACCTGCGCGAGAGCACCGCTGATTCACGTGGACGGCGGGCTTCGAGCAGTTCTTCGATGCGGGGCAGACCCTGAACGATGTCACCCGTTTTCTGGCGCTCAAACACCAGCAGCGCCAGAGCATCACCGCGCTGCACCAGTTCACCGTCGCGGACGTGCAGGACCGAATCGGGGGACACCATGTAGGGGCGGCCGAGACGGATCGTGATCGTGCTGCCGCTGATCGCCTCCACCTGGCCGCAGCAGTCGGCGCGGATGCCTTCGGCGAGGAGCTCACCATCGACGAGGCGCTGACCGACCGTGACAGCGATGGCGGCCGAGCCGCAGTCGACGTCTTTGGTGTCGTGAGCACGCTCGACGATCAGACGGCGGACGGGCTCCCCATCCACCGGGTCAGGCAGCTGAACCAGGCCGTTCTCCTTGCAGAGGATCTGGGTGGTGGCGACCACGTCGCCGCTCTTGACGGCCATGCCGTCCTCCACCTGGAGCTTGGTGTGGGTGGAGCCGTGGCTGGCGTCGGAGAGAGTGTCGCGGCGCACGAGCAGGGTTTCGAGAATCACCAGCTGCAGGCGTTCGATCGTCTTGGCACGTTTGTCGGGCACCACTTCCACATCCACCGTCATCTGGGGGGTGGTGTCGAAGGTTTCAAGAATCAGCTGGGTGCGCAGCAGTTCCACGCCCTCCACCGACTTGATCACCTCACCGTCTTTGTAGGTGAGACGCTGGGTGGCTTTGAGACCGAGCGACGGTCCGCCGTTCTGCTTGATCGTGCCCAGTTCAGGCAGGTGGGCCTGATCGGGAATGGTGTATTCCTCAACTGGACGCAGCAGCAGCGCCCCTCCTTCGGGAGTATCCACTGCCTCGACATACACCATCGCCTCGGTGACAAGGCCCGGAGCGATTTCCTCCCCAGGATTGTGCAGCTTGCCTTCATCGGCATAGCGGCCCAGCACCTTGCTGTCCGAGACGAGGTGGAGAGTGCCGGAGCGAACGATGATCTCGCGAAGGATGTCGTTCTTCTGGGTGACGGTGACGATACCAGCGATCTGGCTGAAGATGTCCTTGACGACTTCAGTGCCGGCTTCAATCCACTGGCCGTCCTCAATCATCAACAGGGAGATGTCCTTGTTGATCTCATGGGTTTCGGTGGGAATCCACAGCAGGGTGCCGCCTTTGGACACCTCGTAGCCGTTCTTGGCCGACCGGGCCTTTTTGATCGAGAGGCCGGGGGCGTACTTCACCATGCCGCCCGTCTGGGTGCGGAAGCGGTCATCGGCCAGCTCGGCAATCACTTCGCCGGTGCCGATCTTGCTGCCAGGGTGGGTGCGCACCACGTAGCGGGAATTGTCCTTGCCTTCCAGGTGCCAGGTTTCCCCCGAATGGGTGGATTCATGCACCAGCTTGCAATCCTTGAGGGTGAGGCTGGCGGTGACGATCTGCACTTCACGCGAATCGCCCGCCGATTCCCGCAGGCGAACAGCGCCACCGTGCTCACTGACGAGCCGGCTCTCGGCGAGCACATCGCCGGTGGTCACGGGCTTGTTGCCGGCCACCACGGGCTGGGCATTGGGAGGAAGGTTGTACACATCGCCGGCCAGCACCCACATCCGGCCCAGGCGCTGAGCCTTGAGGGTGATGTTGCCCTGGCGGTCGGTGACTTCCCGAGGTTGGATCACGTCCTCATAGCGCACCTGCCCGGCCAGGTCACAGATCACGTCTTTGGTTCCCTTCTCCACGCTCTTCTTGACGGACGTGCCGGCCGAGATCTGGGCCAGGACCGTGTCGGCCGGGATCGATTGGCCGTTGGAGACGAACAGGATGGAGCCGCCAGTGACATCCACCTTCTGCACCTTGCCCTTGGCGCTCGGAATCACCGAAAGGGTGAAATCGGTTTCGGCAATCTGAGCCTCCACGCCATGGGGCGTGCGGTGCTGACGCACTCGGGCCTTGGGGCCGAATTCCGCCACCCCTTCCAGCAGCGAGCGCACCACCCCGGTTTCAGCCGTGGACACACCACCGGTGTGGAAGGTGCGCATGGTGAGCTGGGTGCCGGGCTCACCGATCGACTGAGCAGCGATGATGCCGACGGCTTCACCCAGGTCCACCAGCTGGTTGTGGGCCAGAGCCCAGCCGTAGCACTTGCGGCAAACCGAACGGGCGGCCTCACAGGTGAGCGGAGAGCGCACCAGCACGGTGCGCACACCGGCGGCTTCGATCAGCGCCGTGATCGGCTTATCGATTTCGCCATCACGCTCGACCAGCACCTCGCCGGAGGAAGCCACCACAGGCTCCGCAGCCAGGCGGCCGACCAGCTTGGCCTGGAAACGGCCTTTTTCATCGGCCTGAATGGGGATGCCGCGAGTGGTGCCGCAGTCGTCTTCCCGCACGATCACGTCCTGGGCCACGTCCACCAGACGGCGGGTGAGGTAGCCGGAGTCGGCGGTACGCAGAGCCGTGTCCACCAGACCCTTGCGGGCGCCGTAGGACGAGATCACGTACTCGGTGACCGTGAGCCCTTCGCGGAAGTTGGTGCGGATCGGCAGGTCGATGATCTCCCCCTGAGGGTTGGCCATCAGGCCGCGCATGCCCACCAACTGCCGCACCTGGGACATGTTGCCCCGGGCGCCGGAGTTGGCCATCATCCAGACGGAGTTGAGCGGGTCGTTGTCGTTGAAGTTCTTCTTGACTTCCTCGACCAGACGCTCGTTTGTTTCGGTCCAGGTGTCGATCACCTTGGTATGGCGCTCCACCTCGGTGATTTCGCCGAGCCGATAGCGTTCTTCGGTATCGGTGATCTGCTGCTCGGCTTCCTCGAGGAGGCGCACCTTCTGCACAGGAATCCGCAGATCTTCCACCGAGATTGAAACGGCCGCCTGGGTGGCGTAGTGGAAGCCAAGGTCCTTCAGCTCATCCGCCATCGAGGCGGTGGCCGCTGTGCCGTGGTGCTTATAGGCCCACGCCACCAGGTTGCGCAACGCCTTCTTGTTGATCTCCTTGTTGATGAAGCGGGGGGCTTCTTTGGTCAGGGGAGCGTTGCGGCGACCCTGATCGGACGTGGAGGTGGAAGGTGTGCTGGTCATGGGGGGGCGCGGAGGAAGGCGGGTGGAGGAGGGCAGAAACAACTCGGGCGGAACTGAGCCTTCAGACGGCGGCCACCGCATCGATGATGGTGACGTTCATCACGACGCGGCCGACAGTGGTGAGCAGGTAGCGGCTGATGAGAGCACCGTCTTCATCGAAGCGGTCGCGGCGGTATTTCCATTGCTCGATGCGGGTGCCATCGCTGAGCGTTTCCTGCTTGAGGGGAACATCGCTTTCGTCCTCGTCGTCGATCTCACCGGAGAAGCGAACCCACACCCAGTTGTGCAGGGCGAGGTGCTTCTCATCGAAGGCATTGAGCACATCGGCCAGGCCAGCGAAGGTACGGCTCCTGTCACCGAAGGCCGGCTTCGCCTCATTGCGATCGAGAGCCGTGAGGTAGTAGATGCCCAGCACCATGTCCTGGGAGGGGGTGATGATCGGCTCGCCGGTGGCCGGCGAGAGGATGTTGTTGCTGGCCAGCATCAACATGCGAGCTTCCGTCTGAGCTTCGATCGCCAGTGGCACGTGCACGGCCATCTGGTCACCGTCGAAGTCGGCGTTGAACGCAGGGCACACCAGCGGGTGCAGCTGGATGGCGCGACCATCCACCAGCTTGGGCTCGAACGCCTGAATGCCGAGACGGTGCAGCGTGGGGGCCCGGTTCAGCAGGATCGGGTGACCTTCAATCACCTCCTGAAGCACCTGCATCACTTCGTCGTCGGCGCGCTGAATCAGCTTCTTGGCCGCCTTGATGTTGTTGACGATGTTCTGACGGATTAGCCGGTGGATCACGAACGGCTGGAACAGCTCGATCGCCATCTCCTTGGGCAGACCGCACTGATGCATCTTCAGCTTGGGGCCCACCACGATCACGGACCGGCCGGAATAGTCGACCCGTTTGCCCAGCAGGTTCTGGCGGAAGCGCCCCTGTTTGCCCTCAATGATGTCGCTGAGGGACTTGAGCGGCCTGTTGTTGGCGCCCACCACGGTGCGGCCCCTGCGGCCGTTATCGATCAGGGCATCGACAGCCTCCTGCAGCATCCGCTTTTCGTTGCGGACGATGATCTCGGGAGCCAGGATCTCCTGCAGCCGCGCCAGGCGGTTGTTGCGGTTGATGACCCGGCGGTAGAGATCGTTGAGGTCGGAGGTGGCGAAACGGCCACCGTCGAGCTGCACCATCGGGCGCAGATCCGGCGGAATCACGGGGATGGCATCAAGCACCATCCACTCCGGCCGGGCATTGGTGGCGATGAAGTTGTCGATCACCCGCAGGCGCTTGATCAGCTTTGCCCGCTTCTGACCCTTGCTGCCGGCGATGTCTTCGCGGAGCTGTTCAGCGATCTCGGTGAGGTTGAGATCGACAAGCAGCTGCTTGAGAGCTTCCGCACCGATGCCCACAATGGGCTCGTTCTCGATCTCCGAGTCCTCGGCGTAGATCTGATCCTCGATCTCCAGCCACTCATCTTCCGTGAGCAGTTGCTTGTAGGTGAGGTCCTTGTGGTCGCCCTTTTCGAGCACCACGTAGCAGTTGAAATAAACGATCTGCTCCACATCCCGCAGGGGCATGTCCAGCAGGATCGCCACGTAGCTGGGGATCCCCTTCAGATACCAAACGTGCGACACCGGAGCCGCCAGCTTGATGAAGCCCATGCGGTGACGACGCACCCGGCTCTCGGTGACCTCCACCCCGCAGCGCTCACAGACGATGCCACGGTGGCGCACCCGCTTGTACTTGCCGCAATGGCACTCCCAATCCTTTGAAGGGCCGAAGATCTTTTCGCAGAACAGCCCGTCCATCTCGGGCTTGAGCGTGCGGTAGTTGATCGTCTCAGGCTTGGTGACTTCACCGACCACCTGACCGTTCGGCAGGGTGCGTTGCCCCCACTGCATGATCCGCTCGGGGGAAGCGAGCGTGATCTTGACGTAGTCGAAGTGGTTTTCGGTGCGGAGGTTGCTGTTGGTCATGGCCGGGGTGTCGCGCGGACGTCAAGGAGTACGGAACGGATCAGGCGTGGATCTTCAGTCGTCGTCGAAATCCGCGACGCCGAGCGACTCGTAGGTGGGCCGGTTGGGGGTGCTGCGGCGAGGATTGACGTCCTGCATGAGGTCAACCTCAACGCCTTCGTCGGTGTACACCGCGATGTCCAGACCCAGGGACTGGAGCTCGCGCATCAGCACCTTGAACGACTCAGGTGTGCCGGGGCGAGGGATGGGCTTGCCCTTGACGATGGCGTTGAGCGCCTCGTTGCGGCCCTGCATGTCGTCGGACTTGACGGTGAGCAGCTCCTGCAGCGTGTAAGCGGCGCCGTAGGCCTCCAGGGCCCAGACCTCCATTTCCCCGAGCCGCTGGCCGCCCTGTTGGGCTTTGCCGCCGAGAGGCTGCTGGGTGACGAGCGAGTAAGGGCCGGTGGAGCGGGCGTGGATCTTGTCGTCGACAAGGTGCACCAGCTTGAGGATGTGGGCATAGCCCACGGTGACCGGTTGGTCGAACTTCTCGCCGGTGCGACCGTCGATCAGCTGGATCTTGCCGGGGTTCTCGGGGTCATAGACCCAGTCTTTGCCGGGTTGATTGGCAGCTTCTTCGAGGTACTTCTGCACAGTGTTCTTGGAGGTTTCATCCCCGTGCATCTCATCGAAGGGCACCACCTTCACGCGGCAGCCCAGGTGGGAGGAAGCCCAGCCCATCAGGCACTCGAACACCTGGCCGACGTTCATCCGGGAGGGCACACCCAGCGGGTTCAGCACGATGTCGATGGGGGAACCATCAGGCAGGTAGGGCATGTCTTCGCGGGGAAGAATGCGGCTGATGATGCCCTTGTTGCCGTGGCGACCGGCCATCTTGTCGCCCACCTGAATCTTGCGGCGCTGGGCCACATAGACGCGCACCACCATGTTGGCGCCCGGCGGCAGTTCATCGCCCTGCTCGCGGGTGTAGATGCGCACGTCCACCACGCGGCCCCGTTCGGTGTTGGGCACCCGCAGAGAGTTGTCGCGCACATCGCGAGCCTTCTCGCCGAAGATCGCACGCAGCAGCTTCTCTTCCGGCGGCTGATCGGATTCCCCTTTGGGCGTGACCTTGCCGACGAGGATGTCACCCGATTCGACATAAGCGCCGATACGGATGATGCCCATTTCGTCGAGATTACCGAGGCTCTCTTCCGCCACATTGGGGATTTCCCGCGTGATCTCCTCGGGTCCGAGCTTGGTCTGGCGGGCTTCGATCTCGTACTTCTCGATGTGCACCGAGGTGTAGAGGTCGTCCTGCACGAGCCGTTCGCTCACCAGGATGGCGTCTTCGTAGTTGTAGCCCTCCCAGGGCATGTAGGCGATCAGCACGTTCTGGCCCAGGGCAATCTCACCGCCCTCGCAGGCAGATCCATTGGCCAGCACCTGGCCGGCGATCACCGCATCGCCCTGCTTGACGATCGGGCGCTGGTTCAAGCAGGTGTCCTGGTTGGAGCGCTGGTACTTCTGCAGCAGGTGGGGATGGTCGACACCGTCGACATCGCGGATCACGATCGCCGTGGCATCCACGAAGGTGACCACACCGTTGACACGGGTGATCGGCACCATGCCGGAGTCGCGCGCGACCTGGGTTTCCAGACCAGTGCCCACCAGCGGCCGCTCGGGCCGGAGCAGGGGGACCGCCTGACGCTGCATGTTCGAGCCCATCAGGGCACGGTTGGCGTCGTCGTGCTCCAGGAAGGGGATCAAGGAGGTGGCCACCGAAATCACCTGCACCGGCGACAGCTGGACGTAGTCCACCTGGGTGGGTGGAACGGTTTCGAAATCCTGGCGGTAGCGGACCGGAACCAGTTCGGCCTGAATGCGTCCCTCGGCGTCGGTGGCCACGTCGCCAGGAGCAACGCGACACTCGTCTTCGAGGTCGGCGGAGAGATAGATCGGGTCGCCCTGCTTCAGGACGATGCCATCCTCAACGCGCCAGAAGGGAGTTTCGATGAAGCCGTATTCGTTAACCCGCGCGTGGGTGGCGAGCGAGCCGATCAGACCGGCGTTCGGCCCTTCCGGCGTCTCGATCGGGCAGATGCGTCCGTAGTGGGAGGGGTGAATGTCACGCACGGCGAAGCCGGCGCGCTCCCGCGTGAGGCCCCCTGGGCCGAGGGCGCTGATGCGGCGTTTGTGGGTGAGCTCGGCCAGAGGATTGGTCTGGTCCATGAACTGGCTGAGCTGACTGGAGCCGAAGAACTCCTTGATCGCCGCCACCAGGGGCTTGGGGTTCACCAGCTGAGCCGGGGTGAGCGATTCGGTCTCACCGACGGTCATGCGCTCCTTGATGATCCGCTCCAGCCGGTTGAGGCCGACGCGCACCTGGTTCTGGAGCAGCTCGCCCACCGAGCGGACACGGCGATTGCCGAGGTGATCGATGTCGTCGACTTCGTAGCCGGGCTGTCCCAGCTGCAGGCCGATCAGGTAGTCAAGGGTGGAGAGCAACTCCTCCTTGGTGAGCACCCGGGTTTCGTCGGGAACCGTGAGCCGGAGCTTCTTGTTGATCTTGTAACGGCCGACCCGGCCGAGGTCGTAGCGCTTGGCATCGAAGAAGCGGGAATCCAGCAACTGCTGGCCACCGCTTACCGACGGGGGCTCGCCTGGACGCAGCTTCTTGTAGAGCTCCAGCAGAGCCTGATCCTGGGAGGTGATCAGCTCGACGTTAGTGGCTGTTTCGATCGTCTTGCGGTAATAGTCGGGGTGCCGCAGTTTGTCGAGCACGTCGACGTCTGACAGGCCCATGGCCCGCATCAGCACGTGAGCGTTGATCTTGCGGGTCTTGTCGACCCGGACGTGCATGAGCTCGTTCTTATCGGTTTCAAACTTCAGCCAGGCACCGCGGTTGGGGATGACACTGGCGTTGTAGGTCTTGCGGCCGGTCTTGGGGTCGGGTTCTTCCTTGAAGTAGACGCCGGGGCTGCGCACGATCTGGTTGACGATCACGCGCTCAGCGCCGTTGATGATGAAGGTGCCGCGCTCGGTCATCAGCGGCAGCTCACCGATGAAGACCTCCTGCTCCTTGATCTCACCGGTTTCCTTGTTGACCAGCCGGCAGGTGACATACATCTGCGAGGCGAACGTGGCGTCACGACGCTTGGCGTCTTCCACGTCGTGGCGGGGGCGCTTCAGCCGGTATTGATCGCCGACGAAATGCAGCTCAAGCTTTCCCGTGTAGTCGGTGATCGGGGAGAAGCTGTCGAGCTCCTCGATCAGGCCTTTCTCCAGGAACCATTTGAAGCTCGCCCTCTGTACCTCCACGAGATCGGGCAGGTAAGTGGCGGTCTTGGCGACCTGGATCGCGCTGCTCATGCGGGGACCTGCAGTACGGAGGGGGAGGAGTGACCTGGAACGGGGGCGTCAGCGGCTTGAAATGCCCTGGGGCTCAAGGCAAGGGGGAATGAGCCGCCTGCGCGCTGGAAGCGGGCGGATCAGGCGGGTGTAGCCGGAAGGGGCGGCCCGCCTGAATCCGGCCTATGGAGCTCTGTTCAAGACTGCTGACGTCGACAATGGAGCGCTCGCGCTGCCAGACCAATAAAACATCATACACATTGAGGAATGGATGTCACAGGAAGTCGAAAAAGACCTACCGCATTGGCGGTGCTGCAAGCCGCCACTTCTGTGAGGGTTTCCCCGCGCAACACAGCCATCCGCTCGGCCACGGAGGCCACAAAGGAGGGTTCATTGCGCTTGCCCCGACGGGGGACCGGTGCGAGGAACGGGCAATCGGTTTCCACCAGATAGCGGTCGGCCGGCACCTGGCGGGCACAGGCGTGGGTGGCTTCGGCTTTGGCGAAGGTGACGGTGCCGCTGAAGCTGATCAGCAGCCCCAGCTCCAGAAACCCTTCCATTTCTTCAGGGGTTCCGCCCCAGCAGTGCATCACCCCGCGGGGGCAGCGTCCTTCGCTCTGCCGGGCTCGCAGCTCGGCCAGCATGGGTTCGGCCGCATCGCGGCAGTGGATGATCACCGGGAGATCCAGCTCCACGGCCAGGTCCAGCTGCGGACGCAGGATGTCAAGCTGCACCTGAAGATTGGTGGCACGGAAGCTGTCAAGGCCCAGCTCCCCGATCGCCACCACCCGCCCATCGGCCTGAGCGGCAGCGCGCAGCACCGCGGGGGTGTCGTCCTGCCAATGCTCGGTGTCGAGCGGATGAACCCCCACGGAGTAGCGCAGCTCAGGGATGCGATCGGCGAGGGCGCGAATCGCCGGAATCTCGGCAGGTTCGACGCAGGCGTGCAGCAGGGAGACCACCCCGGCCTGGCGCCAACGCTGAATCACGTCCTCGAGATCGTGCTCGAAGTTGCGAAACACCAGATGGCAGTGGCTGTCGATCAGTGCTGGCGTGGTAAACGCTGGCGTGGTCAGTGCTGGCGCGGACTGGCCTGTCATGACGGCGGCGTGGAAGGGCAGCGGCGTAGACCGGACAGAGAGGTGGAGACGAGGTAGTGCCCTGAACTGCAAGGAGCCCTGCAGGGGAGGGCAGCTTGGAGGGGGTGGCACCTGTAGGACATCTGCCGGGGCTGCAGTGCCTGCAAGCTCAGGCAGTGAGCTGCGTTGATGAACAAAGGAGAGAAACCCCGGCGGGCGATCAGGCCTTGGGGGCGGTTGCCGGTTCGATCGCCTGTTTCACGGCGTGGCTGAGCCGGGACTTCTGGTTGGCGCCGGTGTTGCGGTGAAGAACGCCGCGCTTGACGGCCTTGTCGATCTTGCTGAAGGCCGCATTCATGGAGCTGCGAACCGCTTCCTTGGCCTCATCGCCAGGCTGCTGCTCGTAGCTGGAGACGGCGGTGAGGCAGCGCTTCATGAGCGTGCGCACAGCCGACTTATAGGAGCGGTTCTTCAGCCAGTTGCGCTCGGCAACCAGGATGCGCTTCTTCGAGGATTTGTTATTGGCCACAGGCGGGTTCGGCGCTGAATCGGCAGTCGCTGATCCTACCTTCAACCCTGCCGACCTGCCCAGGGGCGGGGATCTAGCTTGAACCGACACGCACGAGGCCCCCGGTGACCAACGCACCAGCAGCTCTGGCGATGCAGGTGCTCCAGGAACCGGAGGCGATCGGCAGCCGGCTGGAGGAGATCGCCCAGCGCACCGGCAGCGCCGAGATGAGCGAGGCCGCACGGCAGGTGGACGCGATCCTCGAGCGGGTGCGCCTGGAAGGGGATCAAGCGCTGCTGGATCTCACCGAACGCTTCGATGGTGTGCGGCCCGACCCCCTGCGCATTCCGGCGGAAACGCTCGCCGAAGCCTGGCGCACCTGCCCCGCAGACCTGCGCAGTGCCCTGGAGCTGGCCCATCGCCGCATCCTCGATTTCCACCAGCGCCAGCTGCCCCGCGACATCAGCGTCAGCGGCGTGCATGGCGAGCGCCTGGGCCGGCGCTGGAGCCCGGTGGATCGGGCCGGGCTGTATGTGCCTGGCGGCCGGGCCTCTTACCCCAGCACCGTGCTGATGAATGCGGTCCCCGCCACTGTGGCGGGCGTTCAGCGCCTGGTGATGGTGACCCCACCGGGTCCCGACGGCTGGCCCAACCCGATCGTGCTGGCAGCGGCCCACCTGGCCGGCATCCGTGAGATCTACCGCGTCGGAGGGGCCCAGGCGATCGGGGCGCTCGCCTACGGCACGGATTCGATCCCGCGCGTGGATGTGATCACCGGCCCGGGCAACCTTTACGTAACCCTGGCCAAGAAGGCGGTGTACGGCCGGGTGGCGATCGATTCCCTCGCCGGCCCGAGCGAGGTCCTGGTGATCGCCGACCAGAGCGCCAATCCCACCCATGTGGCGGCCGATCTGCTGGCGCAGGCGGAGCACGACCCGATGGCGGCGGCAATCCTGCTCACCACCAGTGCCGCCGTGGCCAAGGCCGTGCAGCATGAGGTGGAAGCCCAGCTGCGCAACCACCCCCGGGCGGAACTGGCGGCCACCGCCCTGCGCGACTGGGGGCTGATCGGCATCTGCGCATCGCTGGAAGAGGCGGCTCGGCTCAGCGACCGCTTCGCCCCGGAACACCTTGAGCTGCTGGTGGAGCGGCCAGCCCCACTGGCCGACCACATCCGTCATGCCGGAGCGATCTTCCTCGGCCCCTGGAGCCCTGAGGCGGTGGGCGACTACCTGGCCGGCCCCAACCACACCCTGCCCACTTCAGGCACGGCCCGCTTCGCCGGCGCCCTCAGCGTGGAAACCTTTCTGCGCCACACCAGCCTGATCCAGTTCAACCGCCAGGCCCTGGAGGCCACCGGCCCCGCCGTGATCGCCCTGGCGGACAGTGAAGGCCTGCACAGCCATGCGGAATCGGTGCGGCTGCGGCTGAACTGAAGCCCGCCGCAACCGCTCTTGTCACGCCGCCACAACCGCTGACGCCGGTCAGCGCTTCGGCAGGTCTTTCACCTCGGGCACGCCGTCGGTGATCTGACCCACCAGCACCTGGTCGGCCAGGTTGACGAACAGACCGTTTTCAAGCACGCCGGGGATGTTGTTGATCTCCTGCTCCAGCGAAACCGGGTCGCCGATCCCGCCGGGGAACTTCAGGTCGAGCACGAGATTGCCCTGGTCGGTCACCACCGGGCCGGCCTTACGCACGGCCATGCGCAGCTCCACCTCCGCGCCGATCACCTCCAGCTCCGACTTCACCTGACGCCAGGCGGCGGGCAGCACCTCCACCGGCAGAAGAAAACCCAGATTGAGCCGTTCCACGAGCTTGGTGGAATCCACCACCACAACGAAGCGCTGGGCACGGCGCGCCACCAGCTTTTCCTGCACGTGGCAGGCACCGCCGCCCTTGATCAGCTGGAAGTTGGGGTCGACTTCATCGGCACCGTCGATCGCCAGGTCAATCCGCTCCACCGCGTTGAGGCTCTGCAGCGGGATGCCGAGCTCCGCAGCCAGCACTTCGCCTTGAAACGACGTGGTCACGCCCACGATGTTGGTGAGTTCGCCACGGCTGAGCTTGGCGCCCAGCTCCTTGATCATCAAGGCGGCCGTGGAGCCTGAGCCCAGACCCAGCACCATGCCATCCCGGATCTGGTCAACGGCCGCAGCAGCCACCGCCTGCTTCATGCGGTCCTGCAGATCTGACATCGAAGGCGCGCCAAAGGCCGTGACCGTAGCAAGGGCGCGGGCAGGCTCAGGCGGGGTGGGGCAGGGCGCCGGGACGGATCGAGAGCTGCAGTTCGCGGGCACCGCGCACCACTTTCAGCGGCAGGCTTTCACCGACCTTGGAAGCCTCCACCTGCTCCAGCAGGCTGGCTGGATCCCGCACCGGTCGATCGGCCGCCGCCACCACCAGGTCGCCGCGGCGCAGGCCGGCGGTTTCGGCCGGGCTGTCGGGCAGCACGCGCTGCACCAGCGCGCCATCGCGCTCCGGCAGCTGGAGAATCGCATCGGGATCACGGTTGTTGTCACGGGCGCGGCGGGCAGTGAGCGGCACCAGCTGGAGGCCCAGGTAGGGATGCACCACCTGGCCACCGGTGCGCAGCTGGTCGGACACCCGCCGGGCCAGGTTGATCGGGATGGCGAAGCCCAGACCCGCACCGGGACCGGAGCGCACCAAGGTATTGATGCCGATCACCTCGCCGCTGGCATTGATCAGTGGCCCCCCGGAATTGCCGGGATTGATGGCGGCGTCGGTCTGGATCAGATCAAGCCGCTTGTCGGCGAAGCCAAGGCTGGTGATGTTGCGGTGCAGGCTGCTGACGATGCCGAGTGTGACCGTGCGCTCCAGTCCGTAGGGGCTGCCCAGGGCGATGGCCCAGTCACCCACTTCCAGGGCCTCGGAATCACCAAGGGGAGCGGCAACCAGATCGGGCGAGGCGTCGATGCGCACCACCGCCAGGTCGGTGACCGGATCGGCGCCCACCACCCGGCCATCCAGCTGGCGGCCGTCAGCGAGGGTGACCTCCACCAGATCGGCCCTATCCACCACATGGGCGTTGGTGAGCACCAACCCGGAGGCGTCGATCACCACGCCGGAGCCCTGACCCCGCTCCCGGGTGCTGCTGGAGGGGTCACCGAAGAGATCACGCAGCAATGGATCAAGCAAGGCGGGGTCGAAGGCCTGGCGCGCCACACTGCGCTCGGTGTCGATCCGCACCACCGATTCCCCCACCCGCCGGGCGGCCTGCGACACGAAGCTGTGAGGTGGAACCGGCGCGGCCGCTGGGGGCGGGGCACTGGGAGGCGCGGCCGTATCGGCTCCGGCTGTGCTGGCTGCAGCCGTGTTGGACGTAGCTGGGACCGGGACGGTGGCCGCTGGCGCCGCCGGTGAGGTGGGGGCGACGGCCAGGGCGGATCCCGGGCCCGCCGTGATCAGCAGCAAGGCCAGCGGCAAGGCCAACAGGCGCAGCCACAGGGTACTGAGCACGCTGGAGTCGGAGGACACGGGCCCGAGACGTGAGGCCACTGACGCTAGGGGGGTGACGCTTCACCCGCTGGCGCCGAGCCGGGGGAGGCAGTGGCGGTGGGGGTGGCGGTAGCAGCGGCGGTTGCAGCAGCAGCAGGCCAGCGCCGCAGTTGCTGCTGCCAGCGGCCGTCCGGGGCCAGCTCCCAGACGCGCCCGCCGGGATCGCAGGCACGGCCCAGCGGGCAGGCCTGCACCGCCTCGAACTGGCGGTGGGTGGAAGGACACCCCAGCAGCTGCACGTCGGGCCGGCCGGGCAGCACCCCCCGCCAGTGCTGATGGATGTGCCCGAAGGTGACCGCCCTGAGCCAGGGGCAGGCCGCCAGCAGCTCAAGCAGGGCAGCAGGGTGCCGCAGGGCGATCCCATCCATGACGCCGTGGCCGATGGGCACCGGCGGATGGTGCAGGGCCACCAGCAGGGGGCGGTCGGCCGCTTGCAGTTGCGCTTGCAGCCAGCGCAGCTGATCCGGGCCGAGCCCACCATCGACGCGGCCAGCCAGGTGGGTGTCGATCAGCAGCAGCCGCCATTCGCCCAGATCGACGGCGGCCGGTGCGATCACGGCCTGCCGGCCCAACGCCGCCCGCAACAGGGCCGGGTGGTCGTGGTTGCCGGGCAGCAGCGCCACCGGCCAGCCCCGGGCGCTCAGCAGCTGCCCCAACCGCACATAGCCACCCCACGACTCGTCCTGGCAGAGGTCGCCGCTGATCAGCAGCAGATCGAAGGGAGCTTCGCCCGGCGCAAGGGCCTGCTCCAGCGCACTGGCCAGCGACGCGTTCGGCTGAAAGCCATGAAGCCAGCCGTGCGGATCGGCCAGCAGATGGGGGTCACTGAGCTGAAGGAGGCGCACAGCTGGCAACGGGAACTTTTTGACGTCGCACCTTTTCGACGTCGCAACAGTGGGGCCCGGGCCCGCAGATAGCAGCCTAAGTTGCCTCCAACCGCCGCCATGCCATGGCTTCGATCCCCCCCGGCACCCGCGTGCGCTGCGCACTTTGTCAGGTGGAGATCCAGGGGATGGTCGGTGGCAATGACCAGGTGCTCTTCAGCCAGGGCGCTCCCGGCACCCGCGCCAAGCTCTGGGCGAGGGTCTGTCAATACGTGAAGGAGCCGCAGCGCTGCATCAACCAGGACGCGGCCCTGCGCGGTGAAGCGGGGGTGGACGACTTTTATGGGGAGGCCCCCAGCCTCGGCCTGTTCGGCGGCGCTCCGAGCACCAGCCTGGGCACCACGGAGTGAGGCGTCGCCTGGCCGCTGGGCGGTGCTGGAGCACCGACCTCTAGGATGACGAAGTGCCCGGCGGGCATACCCAGGCGCATGAGCTTGCTCCAGCGTCCGGGGCAGTTCTCTGCAGGAGCCGGTCGGGCTCGCTCCACTGCTCCTGACCCGCCCCGGTGCCCCACCCCCTTCTTCCCGCACTGGAATCCCTCGCGCGCCGGGTGGCTGACACAACCGGATTTCGCGTGGTGGAGGCGCAGATCCAGACCCATCGCCATCCCTGCATCGTTCTGGTGCAGATCCGCACTGGTGAAGGCGGCGATGTGACCCTCGACGATTGCGCCGCCTTCAGTGGTGCCCTGGCTGAGGCGATGGAGGCCGAAGAGCTGCTGAGCGAGGCCTATGTTCTCGAAATCAGCAGTCCTGGTCTCAGCGACACGCTGGTTGAAGACCGTGACTTCCACAGCTTTCGGGGTTTCCCGATCGAGGTGCGGTTCCGGGATTCCAGCGGAGCTGAATGCACCCGTGCCGGGCTGTTGCTGGAGCGCGACGACGCCTTCCTGCACCTCAACGTCCGTGGCCGCCGCCAGCGGATTCCCCGCCAAGACGTGCTGACCGTCAGCCTCACCCGGCCGAGCGAGTGACTCCGCCCTCAGCCTGAGCGGCGCGCCGCTTCCCAACCCGATTGTTGTTCCAACCCCTCTTCCCATCCCATGGCGCTCGTTCTTCTCCCCGGTCTGCAGAACCTGATCGAGGACATCAGCGATGAGAAGAAGCTGCCCACCCAGGTGGTGGAAGCGGCCCTGCGCGAGGCGCTGCTGAAGGGCTACGAGCGTTACCGCCGCACCCTCTATCTCGGCATCAGCGAGGACCCGTTCGAGGAGGACTACTTCAGCAATTTTGATGTGGCCCTCGATCTTGATGAGGAGGGCTACCGCGTGCTCGCCAGCAAGATCATCGTCGAGGAGGTGGAGAGTGAAGACCACCAGATCGCCCTCGCCGAGGTGCAGCAGGTGGCGGAAGACGCCCAGATCGGCGACACCGTGGTGCTCGATGTCACCCCCGAGAAGGACGATTTCGGCCGCATGGCCGCCTCCACCACCAAGCAGGTGCTGGCCCAGAAACTGCGCGACCAGCAGCGCCGCATGATCCAGGAGGAGTTCGCCGATCTGGAGGATCCCGTGCTCACCGCCCGGGTGATCCGCTTCGAGCGCCAGTCGGTGATCATGGCGGTGAGCTCCGGGCTTGGCCGGCCGGAGGTGGAGGCGGAGCTGCCTCGTCGCGACCAGCTTCCCAACGACAACTACCGCGCCAATGCCACCTTCAAGGTGTTCCTCAAGGAGGTGAGCGAGGTGGCGCGCCGCGGGCCGCAGCTGTTCGTCTCCCGGGCGAACGCCGGCCTTGTGGTGTACCTCTTCGAAAACGAAGTACCGGAAATCCAGGAAGGTTCCGTGCGCATCGTGGCGGTGGCGCGGGAAGCCAACCCCCCGTCACGGGCCGTGGGGCCACGCACCAAGGTGGCAGTGGACAGCGTGGAGCGCGAAGTGGACCCCGTGGGGGCCTGCATCGGTGCCCGCGGCTCCCGCATCCAGCAGGTGGTGAACGAACTGCGGGGCGAGAAGATCGACGTGATCCGCTGGTCTCCCGATCCGGCCCAGTACATCGCCAATTCGCTCAGCCCGGCACGGGTGGAGATGGTGCGGCTGGTGGATCCGGAAGGGCATCACGCCCACGTGCTTGTGCCGCAGGACATGCTCAGCCTGGCGATCGGCCGGGAAGGCCAGAACGTGCGCCTCGCCGCACGCCTCACCGGCTGGAAGATCGACATCAAGAACGCGGCCGAATACGACCAGGTGAGCGAGGACGCCCGCGCCGCCGAGCTGATCGCCCTGCGCGAGGAAGACGAGCGCCAGCAGGCCGAGGCGGAAGCCCGCCTGGCGGTGGAGCAGGCCAACCGCGCGGAGGAGGATGCGCGCCTGCGGGAGCTCTATCCCCTGCCCGAAGACGAGCTCGACCTCCAGGAAGAAGACGAAGAGCCTGTCTATGCAGGTGAAGCCGAGCCTGGGGAAGACGCTGAAACTGAGGCCGACGCGGAAGCGGCAGCTGACCTGGAGCCCGAAGGCGAACCCGATGCGGAAGCTGAGCCGCTCAACGGCTGAGGGTCACCCGATGGCGACCCCCCCCACCCTGCGGCGTTGTGTGAGCTGCCGCCTGCTGGCCGACCGGGACCAGTTCCTGCGGGTCATCCGCCTGGCGGGTGGCGGCATCGCCCTGGATCAGGGCATGGGCCGCTCGGCCTATCTGTGCCCCACCCGGGCCTGCTTTGACGAGGCGAAGCGGCGAAAGCGGGTGCAACGCGCCCTGCGCTGCGCGGTGGCGGAATCCACCTATGCCGCGCTTGAACAGCGGCTGAACCGCTCTCCGGCAGCAGCCTCTGAGGCAAGATGATTGATGGCTGCACCGCGTGTGGGGCCCGGCGGCACCTGCGGCCCCGACCGATCGGAGACCTGAATGACCAGCAGCGGCAAAGTGAGAATCTATGAGTTGTCCAAGGACCTGGGCCTGGACAACAAGGACGTGCTCGACGCTGCCGAAAAGCTGTCCATTGCCGCCCGCAGCCACAGCAGCTCGATCAGCGATGACGAAGCTGCCCGCATCCGGAAGCTGATCCGCCCCAACGGCAGCGGCATCTCCCGACCCACGCCGCCCTCCATGACCGCCCCGAAGCCCGCGACACCGCCGCTGGCGGAGCCTGGCAAAGCGATCCTGGCCGTGAAGAAAGCGGCTCCTGTAACGCCGCCGGCCACCGCGGCCGCCTCATCTGTTGCCGCACCTGAACCCCCCCCGGCCCGGCCGCCAGCTCCTCCGGTCATCGTTGCCCAGCCGGCCCGCCCTGCGGTTTCCCCGCCAGCGCCGGTGAAACCTGTTCTGGTGCAATCTGCCGCGCAACCTGCGGCTCAGAAGCCCCCCTCCACCACTCCGCCACCAGCCAGGCCCACGGCGCCGCTGCCCACACGTGCGCCGGCCGCCGGCTCATCGCCTCCCTCCCGGCCCCCTGCCGCGCCCCCTTCAGCTGCCGCCAAGCCGGCACCCTCACGGCCGGTGGCCCCTCCCGCGCGCCCTGCCACCCCGGTGAGCAAGGCCCCGGCCATGCCGGCACGCAAACCCGAAGCGCCTGCAGCCAGCACGCCCACCAGCCCCCGTCCGGTCGCCGCACCCGCCACCAGCCCCCGGCCCAGCACCAGCCCCCGGCCCGTGCCCCGCGGCAATGCCCCGTCGAGCCGTCCGGCGCCACCGCAGCGCCCCAGCGCGCCGACCCGCGCCGACGGTGGCGGCAAACCCCAGTTGATCGGACGGGTGGCACCCGGTCAGCCCCAACCACGCCCGGCCGCGCCCAGCCCCTCCGCCGGCACGAGCAACCGGCCGGCTCCGCCTTCGGGGCGGCCAGCCCTCAGCCAGCGCCCTGCCGGCGCCCCGCAGCGCACTCCAGCGCCGAGCCCCCGGCCGGTGCAGGCCCGCAGCCCCCTGGA
Source organism: Synechococcus sp. MW101C3 (assembly GCF_002252635.1). Lineage (NCBI taxonomy): Bacteria > Bacillati > Cyanobacteriota > Cyanophyceae > Synechococcales > Synechococcaceae > Synechococcus > Synechococcus sp. MW101C3. Next base: position 182,797 of record NZ_NQKX01000001.1, on the reverse strand, counting down.
GCTGGTGGGCAAGCCAATCCGCCGCGACGCCGCTGGTCCTGGTGCTCCCGGCAAGCCGGGCCCGCCGATCCGGGCCGGCGGCATGCCTCAGGGCATGCGCAAGCCGGTGGCGCCCGGCGAGCTCATGCAGCTGCAGAAACCCGGCACCCGCCCCACTGCCCCGCCCCCGCGCCGGCCTGAACGCGGCGAGATCGCCAGCCCTGCCGATGCCGGCCCACGACCCACGGCCACTCCACCGGCCGCGCCGCGGCGCCCGGGGTTCCGCACGCCCCAGCCGGCCGGGAAGGCCCGTCGCCCGGAATGGGACGACAGCGCCAAGCTCGAAGCACTGCGCAGCAAGTCGCCGCAGAAGCTGCGGCAGAAGGTGCACATCATCGGCGAAAACGATGATGCGCTCACCGCTGAAACCGGCGGATTCGCCGGCGAGCACGAAGCCCAGGTGCTTCAGGCCAGTCTGGCCCGCCCTGCCAAACCACGCACCCGCCAGAGCGCCCCGGCGGCCAAGCCGGTGGTGGCGATGCGCAAGCGCAAGAAGGAAACCACCCGCCAGCGCCAGCGGCGCCGGGCCATGGAACTGCGTGCCGCCCGCGAGGCCAAGGCCACACGGCCGGAAATGCTGATCGTGCCGGAGGGCAACCTCACGGTGCAGGAGCTCGCCGATCGCCTTGGCGTGGAGAGCTCCGAGATCATCAAGTCGCTCTTCTTCAAGGGCATCATCGCCACGGTCACCCAGACCCTCGATCTCTCCACGATTGAAACCGTGTCTGAGGAGTTCGGCGTTCCCGTGCTCGAAGACGACGTCCAGGAAGCCGCCAAGAAGACGGTGGACATGATCGAGGAGAGCGATCTCCAGCATCTGATCCGCCGGCCACCCGTGGTCACCGTGATGGGCCACGTCGACCACGGCAAAACCAGCCTGCTCGACGCCATCCGCAAGACCCGCGTGGCCGCCGGCGAAGCCGGCGGGATCACCCAGCACATCGGGGCCTATCAAGTCACGATTCCCCACGCCGGCGAAGAGCGCCGCATCACCTTCCTCGATACCCCGGGCCACGAGGCGTTCACCGCCATGCGTGCCCGCGGCACCAAGGTCACCGACGTGGCCGTGCTGGTGGTGGCTGCCGATGACGGCGTGCGCCCCCAGACCCTTGAGGCGATCAGCCACGCCCGTGCCGCCGAAGTGCCGATCGTGGTGGCGATCAACAAGATCGACAAGGAAGGCGCCCAGCCCGACCGCGTCAAGCAGGAGCTCTCCGGCCAGCAACTGGTGGCCGAAGACTGGGGCGGCGACACGGTGATGGTGCCGGTGAGCGCCATCAAGCGGGAGAACATCGACAAGCTGCTGGAGATGATCCTGCTGGTGTCGGAGGTCGAAGACCTCCAGGCCAACCCTGACCGGATGGCCAAGGGCACCGTGATCGAAGCCCACCTCGACAAGGCCAAGGGCCCGGTGGCCACTCTGCTGATCCAGAACGGCACCCTCCGTGCCGGCGACGTGGTGGCCGCCGGCCCTGTGCTCGGCAAGGTGCGCGCCATGGTCGACGACACCGGCAAGCGGGTGAAGACGGCGGGTCCGTCCTCGGCCGTTGAAGCCCTCGGCTTCAGCGAAGTGCCCACCGCCGGTGACGAGTTCGAGGTCTACCCCGATGAGAAGACAGCCCGCTCGGTGGTGGGGGAACGGGCCACCGAGGCCCGCGCCACCCGGCTGGCCCAGCAGATGGCCTCACGGCGGGTGTCGCTGGCCTCCATGTCGGGTCAGGCGAGCGAGGGCGACCTCAAGGAGCTCAACTTGATCCTCAAGGCCGATGTCCAGGGCAGTGTGGAGGCGATTCTCGGATCGCTCGAACAGCTGCCCCAGGGCGAGGTACAGGTGCGGGTGCTGCTCTCGGCACCGGGCGAGATCACTGAAACCGACGTGGACCTCGCTGCCGCCTCCGGTGCGGTGATCGTGGGCTTCAACACCTCGATGGCACCAGGCGCCAAGCGCGCCGCCGATGCCACCGGCGTCGATGTGCGCGACTACGACGTGATCTACAAGCTGCTCGAGGACATCCAGCTGGCCATGGAAGGTCTGCTGGAGCCGGAGATGGTGGAGGAAACACTCGGCGAAGCGGAGGTGCGCGCGGTGTTCAGCATCGGCAAGAGCGCCGTCGCGGGTTGCTATGTCACCAACGGCAAGCTGCAACGCAACTGCAAGGTGCGCGTCCACCGCGGCAAGCAGATCGTGTTCGAGGGCGACCTCGACTCCCTGCGTCGCAACAAGGACGACGTCAAGGACGTGGCCACCGGCTTCGAATGCGGCATCGGCTGTGATCGATTCGCCAACTGGCAGGACGGCGACCGGGTGGAGGCTTACAAGCTCGTCACCCAGCGCCGCACCCTCAGCACCAACTGACCATGAACCCCCGCAGCGAGCCTCTGCTGTGGATTCAACTGCTCGGCCTGGCAGCACTTCCCGCCGAATTGCTGCTGGCCTTCCTGTTGCTCGCCGGGGCTGACCCAGGCCCGCTACCCGGCCTGGAGAGGGTGCTTTGCTGGTCGCTGGGAGCGTTGCTGCCGGCGGTGCTGTTCTGGCGCCAGCCACCCGATGTGTGGTCGCTGCTCTTGGTGCAGATCCCCTTGCAGGGGCGACGGGAGTTGCAGCGGCGCCTGAGTGCCTTGCAGGCACCCCTGGCGGTGAAGGTGGTGGGGGCGGCCGGCACGGCGTTGCTGCTGGCACTGGTCTGGCTGATGGACGATCGCGCCGGCCTGGCCATGGCCGTGTCACCACTGGCGGGCAACTCCCGCCTGGTGACGCTGCTGCTCACGATCCCCCTGCTGGCTGTGTGCCTGTGGCAGTGGCAGCAGCTGTGCCAATCCGCCTGGCTGCTGAGCCGGCCAGAAGCGGTGGTTGCAGGCGCGGGGCCAGGTGGCCTCAGCCTGGAGGCCACCGCCAGGGAGCGCCTCTGCCTGGGTCTGCCGCTGCTGCTGCCCGAGCCCCTGCTGCTGGCCGAGCTGCTGCCCGCCCAGCCCCTAGCGATTCCTGCTCCAGCCACCAGCTCCAGCTCCTCACCCACCACCACTTCCATCACGGCCAGCGAGGTGGACTCAGCGATCGCGCCAGAGCAGAACGCCGAAGAGGAGCAGGGCTCCGCTCTGGATGATCAGGTCTCCTGAGGCCAGCTCTCCTCCCGCCGAGACCCGCATCGCCATGGTGGCCAGGCCGATCGCCGCTGAGGCGCTGAAGGCAAACCACAGGCCTCGGCGCAACCCGCGCCAGGGCGTGCGTGCTTCCTCCAGCAGCCGGGCCCGCAGTTCGGGATCGAGCGGCCTGGGCGGGGTGGGTGGCATCGGCAGGCGCTGGGGGAGGGCTCGATGCTAGTTTCCATGGACTGCCGGTGTAGCTCAGTGGTAGAGCAACTGATTCGTAATCAGTAGGTCGTCGGTTCAAGTCCGATCACCGGCTTTCTCTTCTCGTTCGACTCGCCGCAATTTTGGCGGCACCTCTTTATCTCTGACGAATGTTCAGGCTCACCATTGATCTGAGCAGCGATTCGTCAGGGTGACGATCAGCCAGCGTCACGATGGGCGTCATCCAGGGCGCCAGTGGGACGATCAGTCAGGATCACGATTTCCGCCGCCAGGATTGGTGTCACCACGATTGGCAGGATGACGTTCGGCGGCGTCGATCAATCGGGCTTCCCCACCTCCACCTCCATTGGCTCTGGCTTTTGGCTTTGTTCTTGACGTTCAGTCGTTGGTGTCGCGTCGCGAACGCCAGAGTGTTCGTGTCAGGGACGAGGGGATAAGCCTCGGCAGCCGCGAAGGAGTGCTCGTAGCGCAGATGTGTAAGGGGGTGATCGCGCGGTGCGGCGTCGCCGGAGGGAAGGGAAGGCCGTCAGGTCGGGATGGGTAGGGAACGTCCGCCAGGGGCGGGATGGGCCATGAGCAGCATCAGCCGCTCAGTCTCTGCCTGGGCCACCAGCATCCGATCGAATGGATCACGGTGCGGCTGTGGGAAGGTTCCGGTCCGAAGCCGATGGACGCGGCGAATCCACAGACCCTGAACAAGGAAGATGGTGCGCTTCCTCGTTGCGCTGCGGAAAGGACACATCCAGCACCACGCACCCCTCGTCACTGCGGAAGGGGCCGTGCAGTTCCCCCGGAGGACGGCTGGCGTAATGGCCCGCCTCCAGCCAGATCCCGAAGGCGGCGTCGTGAAGGCGGCCACTCACGATGAAGATCTCCTCGGGAAACGTGTGGGCCTTGGCGCCGAAGGGGGTGGTGTCGGCTCCCGGCAGAAAGCGGGTGAGGCGGGTGATCTCGCCGCTGCTGGGGTCGTGGCTGAGGATCAGCTCCTCCACCTGGCCTTCCAGTCCTTCGATCCAGCGCCAGCGGTGCTGCTCCGCCGGCAACAAGGGATTCCAGTAGGTGATGGTGGATTTGCTCATGGCTGGAGCTGCAGATGGGCGGTGATCAACGGAGCCACCACGGCGGCGTGGGTCATCGCCAGATCGTGATCTCCCCCGGGGATCACGTGCAAGCGGCTGCGGGGGATCGCCTGCGCCAGCGCCTCGCCCACACCCACGGGACTGATCGGATCGGCATCGCCCCAGAGCAGCAGCACGGGCAGGCGCAGCTGGGACAGCTGGCCAGTGAGGTCAACCGCAGCCTCGCTGAACAAGGCTGGCAGGTCGGGGTGGCTGGCGCGGAAACCCGGACGCCAATCGAGTGCGCCATGGCGGGCCATCGGCAGGCCGCCGGAGGTGGCAGCGAGCACCAGATGGGTCACTTGGCGAGGCCGCTGCAAGGCGGCCTGAACCGCCAGCACCCCGCCCATGGATTGGGCGATCAGCGCGCAGGGACCATCCAGCTGGGCCAGCACCTGTTGCAGCAGATCCGACCAGCCGTTGATGGCGGGGTCGCGGGGGGTGCCACCGAAGCCTGGCCAGCCCAGGTGGCGGTGCGGCAGGCCAGCCGCGCTCAACTGTTCAGCGACGGGATGCCAGAAGCAGATGTTGCCGGAGGCTCCGGGGAGAAACAGCAGCCGCTCGGGCGCTGCTGCCGGGATGCGTTCCATGCGGCTTCTCCCCACCACGCTTGATCCTGCCGGACGTTCTCATGGGTGCCCACGCGCTGAGGGAGCGAATCCGCCGCCAAAACCGCGCTCAACGCCGAGGCCGGTGGGTTTGTTCTGGGCTGGAACTGTTCTGGACTGGACTGGAACTACTCAGGCCTTGAGGGCTGCCGGGCCGGCAGGCTGCCGGCGATGCTCCTCGCGGGCAAGGCGCAGATCGTGGCGGGTGACGGCGTAGCCAAGCTTGCGCGCCACCAGCAGGAATTCCTTCAGGGAGCGGCAGTGACGCAGCGGTGATCGCAGCGCCGGATCCTGCTCCGCTTCGGCCACCAATCGCTCCAGTTCGCTCCAGCTCATGGCGCCCGCTGCATTTGCTTCAGCGTTGCCGCAAGCAGCGGTGGCGGCAAGTGGCCGCGCAACAGTCCGACGTCGTCAAGCCAGCACCGGCTGCACGAACGGCGCTCAAGGGGAAGCGGCGCAGTCGTCGTGGCTGACTTCCAGCTGCAGCGTGCTCTGCCGGATTCCCAACGCCTGTAACCGCTGGCGGGCTTCTGTCAACAGAGCGCGGCCATCGTCGGTGGATGCATGGTCGTGGCGCACCAGATGGGCTGTGAGTGCCAGCCGGGAGGTGCTGACCCCCCAGACGTGCAGATCGCGCACATCGACCACATCCGGCAACTCCAGCAGCGCCGCGCGGATCGCCGCCAGGTCGGTGCCCCGCGGCGCGGCATCGAGGCTCACGGCAATCGCCTCACGCAACAGAGAAAGGGCGCTGATCATCACCACAATGCCGACCCCGATGGCGGTCAGGGGATCCAGCCAGGCCCACTGGGTGAGACCGACCAGCAGGGTGCTGACCAGCACGGCAACGGACACGGCCGCATCGGTGAGCAGATGCAGCACAGCTGCGCGCTGGTTGAGGTCGTGGTGATGGTGCTGGCCGAACAGGCGCGCCGAGAGCAGGTTGATGACCACACCGGCCGCCGCCGCCCAGGCCACTGGCGCAGGATGCAGCGCCACGGGCGCAGACAGCCGCTCGATGGCTTCCACCACCACCACGCCACCGGCCACCAGGATCAACAGCCCGTTCGCCAGCGAGGCCATATGGGTGGTGCGGCCATAGCCGAAGGTGAAGCGTCCGCTCGCCGGCCGCTGGCTCACCCGCTCCGCCCCCCAGCCGAGCGCCAGACCCACCACATCTCCGAGGTTGTGCAGGGCGTCACCGACCAGGGCCAGGGAGCCGAAGCTCAGGCCGATCACCAATTGCAGGCTGGTCAGCACGGTGTTGAGCAGCACGCTCCACTTGAAGGCGCCGGCAGGGCTGCCGCCGTGCTGGTGGCCGTGCTGGTGGCCGTGGGAACGGCCGTGAGATTGGTTGGGGTTGGGGTGGCGGTCGTGGTCGCTCGGAGCGCCGGAGGGTGAGGAACGATTCGCGTTCACCGGTGGCCCCTGCGGTCGTAGGAAAGCTAAACGGCGCCCAGGCGCCCATCACGGGCGGAGGCTTGCTCTGGATTTCCTGCCGATGCAGGATCCGGGTGAGACCCGCGGATGGTTGCTCCTGATCCTTCCTTGTGCTGACTGCTGCTGACAGAGCCATGCCACTTTCCACGTGTTGAAGCGAGGTAAATCCGCTGCACATCGCATCGGACTGCACGTGATTGCAGCGCCTGAAGAGCTCGCTTACCAGTCATTCTGTCGTTCCAATTCGAACGCTCAAGCAAGCGATCTGAAGCCTCTTCCTTGTGAAAGAGTGGAAACATCGGGAGCCAGTCATGGGGCAGCAGCAAGCCGTCACAGGCATGGGAACCATTCTTTGCGCGGATGGCGTGGCGTTCCGCGTATGGGCGCCCAATGCCAGGGGGGTGGCCGTGATCGGCACCTTCAACGATTGGGACAGCCGCGTGACTCCAATGCAAGCGGAGGAGGGAGGCTATTGGTACGCCAAGGTGGCGCATGCAGGGATTGCTGATCAATACAAATACGCCATTGATACCGGAAAAGGCACAGTTTACCGCATCGATCCCTATGCCCATGAGGTGACCAACTCCGCAGGGAATGGGGTGATTCATGATCCCAGCTTCAACTGGGGAGAAGACAGCTTCTCGATGCGCGGCTGGAACGAGCTCGTCATCTACGAGCTGCATGTTGGCACCTTCAATGACGAATCCAGCCGCCCAGGCAAATTCATGTCGATCACAGCTCGGCTGGAGCACCTGAAGCGACTTGGCATCAATGCCATTCAGATCATGCCAGTGAGCCAGTTCGCAGGGATGCGCTCCTGGGGCTACAACCCATCCAACATCTTTGCAGTGGATTCGGATTACGGCGGATCCCTGGGCTTCAAGCAGTTCATCAAGGAATCCCATGCGGCTGGCATCGCAGTGATCCTTGATGTTGTTTACAACCATTTCGGCCCCAGCGACCTGGATCTCTGGCGATTTGATGGCTGGTGCGAAAACGATCAAGGAGGCATCTACTTCTACAACGACCACCGCGCGCTCACGCCCTGGGGGGCAACCCGTCCCGATTACGGCCGCGGGGAAGTGCGTCAATACATCCTCGACAACGTGCGCATGTGGATCACGGAGTACCACCTCGATGGCCTGCGCCTCGACAGCACGCTGTTCATCCGAAGCATCGATGATGCGGGCACCGAAGATCTTCCGGACGGTTGGAGCCTGTTGCAGGCCATCAATGAAACCACCGCTCAGCTTCAACCCGGCTTCCTGACCATCGGCGAAGATCTGGAAAGCAACGCCTGGATCACCAAGGATGTAGGCGCTGGAGGCGCTGGCTTCGGTTCGCAGTGGGATCCGCATTTCGTGCGAGCGATTCGCCAGGCGATGATCACAACGCAGGATGAAAGCCGTTCCTTGCACAGCATTCGAGAGGCCATCCTTTACCGCTACAACGACGACGCCTTTGAGCGCGTGATCTACAGCGAATCCCACGATGATGTGGCCAACGGGCAGTCACGTGTACCGCAGGATGTCAACCCCGACGATCCCACGGGTTGGTTTGCCCAGAAGCGCTCCACCATGGCAGCAGCCCTGGTGCTGACCTCGCCGGGCATTCCCATGCTCTTTCAGGGGCAGGAGTTTCTGGAGGGGGGCTGGTTTCGTGATTCGGTGCCCATCGACTGGGACCAACGGGATGAGTTCCGGGGGATTGTGCGGATGTACCGGGATCTGATCCGCCTTCGTCTCAACCGTGAGGGTGTGTCACGTGGACTGTGTGGGCAGTTCACCCAGGTGTTTCACCTGAATGAGGAGCGCAACGTGATCGCGTTTCACCGCTGGGATCAAGGTGGTGCGGGAGATGATGTGGTGGTGATCGCCAACCTCCTGAACGGCTTCCAGGACACCTACACCGTGGGCTTCCCTGGAGCAGGCACCTGGGAGCTGCGCTTCAACAGCAACTGGCAGGGCTACAGCGATCTGTTCGATGATCACCTCTGCGGTGACGTTGAAGCAGTGGCGCAGAGCAGAGACGGGCTTCCCTGGTCAGCCGCCGTGGCACTGGCGCCTTACAGCGTGCTGATCTATTCCCAGGCGACGGCCACGGGGCGGACAGGCCCGGCTGGGGCACCCCATTGACGGCCAGACCTTGCCACTGAACCCGCTGCTGGAGGCGGCGGATCCGCCGGTGTTCCGCGTCGTGCGCCCCACCGGCCGCTCGGCGGTGCTGCTCACGGCCGACCATGCCGGCCGTGCCATTCCGCGTCGTCTGAACCGCCTCAACCTCAGCGACACGGTGCTTGACACGCACGTGGCCTGGGATCTGGGGGTGGCCCAGCTGGGGCTGGGGCTGTCGGCGCGGCTCGACGCCTTTCTGATCCTGCACAACTACTCACGGCTGGTGATCGACGCCAACCGCCCTCCGGAGGCGCCCGATTCGATCGTGTGCCTCAGCGAGCACACCCCCATCCCCGCCAACGCCGACCTCTCCGCAGACGAGCGGCAGCAGCGGCTGGAGGAGCTCTTCCAGCCCTACCACCGGCGCATCGGCGCCGAGCTGGAGGCCCGCCAGCAACGGGCCCGGCCCAGCGTGCTGGTGGCGCTGCACAGCTTCACGCCAGTGCATGCCGGCGACGTACGTCCCTGGCATGTGGGCGTGCTGCACGGCCGCGATGGCCGCCTGGCCGGACGGGTGCGCGAGCGGCTGGAGCGGGAGCAGGGGCTGTGCGTGGGCAACAACGAGCCCTACGCGGTCTGCGACGCCAGCGATTACACAGTGGTCGTGCATGGCGAGCAGCGCCGGATTCCGCATGTGGAACTGGAAATCCGCCAGGACCTGCTGGCCAGCGACGCCGGGCAGCGCGAGTGGGTGGAGCGGCTCGCCGCCGTGCTGCTGGATGCGCTGACAGAGGGATTCCCGCCGCTTCCCTGAGAGCAGACGTTCTTAAGCTGGGACATGGAAAGACCTGAACGCCCCACCCCGCCGCCAGCGGAACCAATCCCAGCGGAACCGACGCCACCGACTCAGCCGCTGCAGATTCGCGTGGGGTTTGATCTGCTGCTGCGCTGCCAGCGGCCCACGCCGATGATCGTGATCCTGGGGGTGCATGACTCCCGCGCCGGCGATCTGCTGGAAGCGGACCCGCTGCAGTTATCGCCGCAGGTGCCCTGCCAGTCGTACGTGGACACCTACGGGAACCACTGCAACCGGCTGCTGGCCCCCGCCGGGCCGATGCGCCTGCGGGGCCGTGGCCTGGTGGCCGACAGTGGCCTGCCGGATCCGGTGCTGCCCTGGCTGGAGCAGCAGCCGGTGGAGCTACTGCCGGATCACGCCTTGCTGTTCCTGCTGGCCAGCCGCTTCTGCGAGAGCGACCTACTCACGGACTTCGCCTGGTCCCAGTTCGGCCAGGCGCCAGAAGGCTGGGGGCGGGTGCAGGCGATCTGCGATTTCGTGCATCAGCACGTGCGCTTCGATTACAACCGCTCGAGCCCGACAAAATCGGCCCTGCAGACCTTCGAAAGCCGCGTGGGGGTCTGCCGTGATTTCGCCCATCTGGCCATTGCCCTCTGCCGCTCCATGAACATCCCGGCGCGATACTGCACCGGTTACCTGAGTGACATCGAGGTGCCACCGCCCCATACCGCCATGGATTTCTCGGCCTGGTTCGAGGCCTATCTCGGCCAGGGCTGGCACGTGTTTGACCCACGCAACAACACCCCGCGGATCGGGCGGATCCTGATCGCCCGGGGCCGGGATGCGGCGGATGTGGCCCTCACCACCAGCTTCGGGCCGTCGGTGCTGGAGTCGTTCGAGGTATGGGCGGCATGACTTACTGCGTGGCGGTGCTGTTGGAGAGCGGCATGGTGTTCGCCTCCGATTCACGCACCAATGCAGGCCTGGATGATTTCGCCAGCTTCTGCAAGATGACGGTGTTCGAGCGGCGCGGCGATCGGGTGCTGGTGCTGCTCAGCTCCGGCAGCCTGGCCGGCACCCAGGCGGTGATCAGCCTGCTGCGTCAGCGCGCTGACGCCGACGACGGCACGCCCAACGTGTGGACGGCCCGCACCATGTTCGATGTCATGGGCCTCGTTTCCGATGCGGTGCGGGCGATCGAAGAGCGCGATGGCCCTTACCTCAAGGGGGCGGCCGGCGGCTTCAATGCCTCCTTCCTGGTGGGCGGGCAGATCAAGGGGGAAGCCCCACGCCTGTTCCGCATGTACGCCGAAGGCAACTTCATCGAGGCCAGCGAAGGCACCCCGTTCCTGCAGACCGGCGAGGCGAAGTACGGCAAACCGATCATCGACCGGGTGATCGACCGCGACACCACCCTGGCGGAAGCGGCCAAATGCGTCCTGGTGTCGTTCGACTCCACCATGCGCAGCAATCTGTCGGTAGGGATGCCGATCGACCTGCTGCTCTACGAGCGGGACAGCCTGGCGATCCAGCAGCGCCGCCGCTTCGCGGAAGGAGATAGCTACTTCAAGCAGCTGAGCGGCGAGTGGAGTGCGGGCGTGCGCAAAGTGTTCCGGGAGCTGCCAGAACTCGCCTGGTAAGCAGGTCAACCCTGCCACGCTGTTCTCACCATGGGGCGGCCTACCTAGCTTGGAGAGATACCGCCGGAGCCGACCGTTGGACCTGGTGGCGATTTCTCTTGTGGTGCGCTGGTTGCTGGGCTGGGCCCTCTGCCAGCGGCTCACGCGGCTTCCCGAGCGCCGGCTGCAGGGCGAGCAGACGATTTCCGTGCTGATCCCCGCCCGGGACGAGGAGCGAACCCTGCCCAACCTGCTGCCAGCCCTGCAGGCTCAGAGCCTCAAGGGGTTGGAGGTGATTGTGGTCGACGATCACTCCAGCGATCGCACGGCAGCCATCGCCCGGTCCGCCGGTGTGAAGGTGATGCAACCGCCGCCGCTGGCCGAGGGCTGGTGCGGCAAGACCTGGGCCCTGCACCATGGCGTGCGCGCCAGCACGGGCGAGATCCTGGTGTTCCTCGACGCCGACACCGAGCCGCGGCCCGAGTTCCTGGAGCGGCTCCTGGCCACCCGTCAGGCTCTGGGCGGGCTGGTGTCGGTGCAACCGTTCCACCGCACCGAAAAGCCCTACGAACAGCTGTCGATGCTGTTCAACCTGGTGGGGTTGATGGCGGTGCCGATGGGGCCGGGGTGCGGGGTGGCGTTCGGTCCGGCGATGGCCACCAGCCGGGCCGACTACGACCGGGTCGGCGGCCATGAGGCGGTGGCAGGCAAGGTGGTCGAAGACTGGTTCATGGGCCATCTCTACGAAAAGGCCGGGCTGCCGGTGAGCGCCTACATCGGCGATGGGCTGATCGAATACCGCATGTACCCCGGCGGCCTCCACGACATGGTGGTGGGCTTCGCCAAGAACTTCGCCACCGCCGCCGGTGAGGTGCGCTGGCTGTGGATGCTGGCGGTGTTGCTGTGGCTGTCCGGTCTGTTCTGGGCGGCCTGGTGCCTGCCGGCGGCCTTGCTGGGCTGGCCGATGGTGGGGGATGCCTCCCTGGCACCCAACCTGGTGCTCTACCTGGCGTTCGCCCTGCAGCTGCTGGTGATCACCCGGCGGGTGGGTGATTTCGGCTGGATCTGCCTGATCTTTCCGCTGCCGGTGCTGTTCTTCCTGGCGGTGTTCCTTCTGGCCATTCTGAATCTTGAGCGCGGCACGATCGAATGGAAAGGCAGGCGTTTTCCAACGCGCTAGCGGCACTCGCCTGTGCGTTGGGCTGGTTGCTGTGGTCGCTGCTGATCGGCTGGCTCGCTCAGCGGCTGCCGCTGGCGGCCCTTGAGCGGGACACCTGGCTCACCGCTCGGCGACCCTGGCCGGAAACGACCCAGGGCTACGAGCGCCGGCTGGGAATCCGGCGCTGGAAATCCCTGCTGCCCGATGCCGGCGACGCCTTGCCGGGTGGAGTGCGCAAAAACACCCTGGTACGGCGGGATGCCGCCACCCTGCAACGGCTGGTGGCGGAAACCCGGCGCGCCGAGCTGGTGCACCTGGCGCTCTGGCCCTTCTGGCTGCTCACGGCCCTGTGGTTGCCGCCGCTGGGTGCGTGGATCAGCCTCGGCTTCGCCACCCTGTTCAACCTGCCCTGCCTGTGGCTGCAGCGCTACAACCGCCTGAGGCTGGAGCCCGTGCTGCGGTCCCTGCGGCGGCAGCACACAGCGGACGGCTGCAGGGGCAACGGCGAGGAAGCCTGAAGTGGCACTGGCCTGGGGTGGTGCACAGCCATGAGAAAGCCCGATGGCAAGGCCACCGGGCTTCGCTCCTCTGGGGTGTGACGATCAGGCCAGGGTCAAGGACAGGCGTGATCTCAACACGGGTGAGTGAGATGAACCAAGGGCGAATCAATCGATTCGCAAAAGATGAAGTTGTGGGACGGAGTTGCTGCCGCTGGCACCTGGGGCCATGGTGATCAACGGAATGGCTTCATCCATACCCATGGGCACCTGAAACGATGCATTGGGTGGCTGCAAAGAGCAACCATAAAGCCACAATGTCCTGCGAGACTGTTGGAGCAGGGTCCGAAACGTCAGCGCACTCCTGATTGATGTTCAGGGGGAGTATCTGCCAAATGGTGCCTCCGAATCCCAACAAATGAATCATGGAACGGTGGGCCGAAACCGTCCATCGCTCTGTACATCTGTTCATGCTTGCGCCGGTCACTGCCGGATCCACACCTCCGCCAAGGCGGCATCCGTGGAAGCGAAGAAGCGGGTTTCGGCGGTGATGAAGCGGGAGGTGGCCTTTTCGGCCAGCTTCTGCCACACCTTGTTGCCCACCAGGGCCACACGCCGGATCGCCCGGTGATGGTCGCGGATCAGTCCCAGGTGGCGGCTCAGCGCCGCCAGCCCAGCCCAGCCGTCAAAGGCGCTCAACTCGAGCAGCAGCCGCACGCCGTCGAGGCCGGCGAAAGCCGCCGCGATCTCCTCCTCAGCGTGGGCGTAGGCACCGGCATCCAGCGAGCCGATCAACCGCACCGTCACCACATCGGCGTCACGGGACACCTGAATGAGGCCGAGGGCCTCGCTGAGCCAGCGGCGCGCCTCCTCAGGCTCGGCATTGCCGAACACCCGCACGGGGTAGGGCAGGGCCACGGCGATGGCCGGCAGGCCGTGCCGCATCCAGGCCACATCGGTGACCACAGCCAGCCGCTCAAAGCCGTCCCAGTGCCGCAATCCCTCTTTGGTGTCTTCCCAGGCGGCCCCCAGGCTGAAGCCTTGAAAATCGTCTACGAGGCAGACCAGCGCCTTGATGCGGTCGTGCTCCTCCAGTGCTCGATCCAACGCCGGAGTGAGCACAAGATTGTAATCATCGGCCGTGATCTTTCCTCTGAACTGAAAACCAAGTGTGCCTTCCGGCAGATCATCGATGGTTTCAATCATGGGGCCTACAGCCAGGAAGATCCATGGCAACCGTAGCCATCGCTCAGCAAACGGCCCACGCACCGAGCGGCAACACACGCCTGCAGCGAAAGCGCTGCAGGTTGCAACAACCAAGGGAAGGCGCTGCTCAAGCGGGGATGGCGCTGCTGAGTGATGGCGCACGCGCTTGGGAAGCGCATTTGGTACAACAGCGCCGTGACCAATCAGGGCACGTTGCAGGAACGGACGTGCGGATTCTCTGTTGCTTCAGAGGCTGAAGATCGAACTCAGCTTGTACCTCCTTGCACCAGCAGCAGAAACGGGTTGCCCTCTGGATCGGCCATCCAGGCTTCCGCTCCGAACGGCTCCAGCCGCACCGGCTCCAGTTCAGCGGCCCCCCGGGCCAGCAGCTGCAGCCGCCAGTCGTGCAGCACCTGCAGGGCTGGCTGTGCTCCGGCCGCCCGTGTCGCGCAGATCCCCAGCCGGCCATGCTGTCGCGGCCTGGGCCGCCGTGACGACGGGGCGTAGATCTCCAGCCGGCCGCCGGAGGGCAGCGGCAGGCGCCAGTGCCGCGCGCTCAGCCCCGGCTGGGGTGTGCTGTCGAGCAACAGCCCATAGAAGCCGGCGAGCTGCTTGGGATCGTCAGCCGCCAGCACCAGCGAACTCTCGATCGGGCCCGCTTGAGAACTGGAAGTCACCGGATTGTGAGCAACACACCGCCGCCAGGATGGCGTGGCCGCTCGCGGCAGGAAGGCGCCGCTGCCAGGCTGCGCCAGCCATTCACAGCAGGCGGACATCGCAATGGTTCAGCAGGTGTTGAGCGCAGCCCAGCGGGCGAAGCTCGATGGCTCCGACGACGCCTTGTTCTATGCGGAGCCCCGTTTCGTTCAGCATCTCGATGCCAGCTTCCGCAGCAGGCTCACGGCGCTCTACCGCGAGCGGATTCCCCCTTGCGCGGTGGTGCTGGATCTGATGAGCAGCTGGGTGAGCCACCTGCCCGAAGGCCTCACCTACGACGAGGTGATCGGCCATGGCCTCAATGCCCGGGAGCTGGAAGCGAATCCCCGGCTGGATCGTCACTGGGTGCAGAACCTCAACCGCGACCAGATGCTGCCCCTGGCCGAGGCCAGCGTGGATGCGGTGCTGATCGTGGCCGGTTGGCAATATCTGCAGCAGCCGGAAGCGATCGCCGCCGAGTTGCTGCGGGTGGTGCGTCCGGCCGGGCAGGTGATCGTGGCCTTCTCGAACCGGATGTTCTTCCAGAAGGCCCCCCAGGTGTGGACCGACGGCAGCGACCGGGACCACCTGGAGATCGTGGCCCGGGTGCTGGCCGCCCAGGGCTGGGCTGTGGAAGCGGTGATCGCCGAAGACACCCCTGCCCAGGGGCCGCTGGGCTGGCTGGGCGGCAAGGGAGATCCCTTTTTTGCGGTGATCGGCCGCAAGGCCAGCCTCTGAAGGGCGGCCGGCGGTGATGCAGCGCTGGGTCGTGTTCAGTCCGTGCCGGAGCTACCGGTATGCGCTCGGGCGCCGCTGGTCGGCCGCGCCGGTGGTGCTGATCGTGGGCCTCAACCCCAGCAGCGCCGATGCTCACAGCGACGATCCCACGGTGCGGCGCTGTGTGGCCTTCGCCCGCAGCTGGGGCTATGGGGGGCTAAGGATTGGCAACCTGTTCGCCTTTCGCGCCACCGATCCCCGCAGCATGCTGACGGCCACCGATCCGGTGGGTCCTGCCAACGACCGCTGGCTGCAGCAGCAAGCCGAAGGCGCCGCTCTGGTGGTGGCGGCCTGGGGCGTGAAGGGCCGCTTTGCCAGTCGTGATCAGGCTGTCCGAAGCCTGCTGCCGGCGTTGCACTGCCTCCGGCTCAGCCGCCAGGGCTGCCCCATGCATCCGCTCTATCTGCCCGCCCAGCTGCGGCCACTGCCCTGGCCAGGCCGTTGAGTGGTGCAAGGCAGGTGGTGGGCTCAACCGGCCGGCGGGGCGGGGGCAGGGCGGGCATGAGAAAATCTGACCACCCCTGCGGGGCACCTGGAGAGGTGGTCGAGTGGTTGATGGCTCTGGTCTTGAAAACCAGCGAGGCGAAAGCCTCCGTGGGTTCGAATCCCACCCTCTCCGTTTCCAAAAGCTCCTGGCCTGGCGCAGGTCCCCGCCGGTCGTGCCCGGCTCAGCGCCGCCGGCCCGTGGCCATCACGCCCAGCCCCGCCAGGCTGAGCAGCCCGCCAGCGGCCAGAAAGGCGAGCGTCTGCAGAAGCAGCAACAGCACGCCGAGGGCAGAAAAGAAACGGATCTGGATGCGCGCCTTGATCAACAGGGTGAGCAACAGCAGCACCGTGGCCTTGAGGCTCAGCACGGCAGCACCCCTGAGCGGGCAGAAGGGGTTGGGAAGCATCGCCGAACCACGGATTGCTCCAACTCTGGACGAGCCCAGCCCACAAACGCGAGCGCAGATCTGCCCAGCGGTGGAGCCTGGGGGTGCGAAGCGGCGTGTCGCGCGCGGGGCCACAGGCGTCGCCAGCACGGAGCAGGCCTCAGGCGCGGCGTCGGCTCACACCCCTTGCGCCGCAGCTGTTTGGGAGGAAAAAGGGAGAGCGAGGAAGACTGTTACGATAGTCACAATCCCTGCAGCGAAGGATTCCCATGGCCATCACGCTTGAAGACGCTCGCGGCATTTTTCCAACAACGCTTTCAGCGGATGTCGTGCCAGCCACGATTGCGCGATTCAACCAGCTGAGCGCTGAAGATCAGCTCGCTCTGATCTGGTACGCCTATCTGGAAATGGGAAAAACAATCACCATTGCGGCTCCCGGTGCCGCTCGGATGCAGTTCGCCGAGCCCACCCTCAACCAGATCCGTCAACTCAGCTTCCAGGATCAGTCGCAGGTGATGTGCGATCTGGCCAACCGCGTGGATACTCCGATCTCCCGCACCTATTCGATCTGGTCGCCGAACATCAAGCTTGGCTTCTGGTATCGCCTCGGCGAATGGATGGAGCAGGGCACCGTGGCCCCGATTCCCCAGGGGTATCAGCTGTCGGCGAACGCCGCCGCCATCCTCAATGCCATCAAGGGTCTGGAAGGCGGTCAGCAGATCACCGTGCTGCGCAACGCCGTGGTCGACATGGGCTTCGACCCGAACAAGATCGAAGATGCCGAGCGGATCGCCGAGCCGGTGGTGCCCCCCACCGAGCCCGCCCAGCGCAGCGAAGTGAGCATCAAGGGAGTGAGCAACACCACTGTGCTCTCCTACATGAACCTGCTCAATGCCAACGATTTCGACGCGTTGATTGAGCTGTTCCTTCCCGACGGTGCTCTTCAGCCCCCCTTCCAAAGGCCCATCGTGGGCAAGGCAGCTGTGCTGCGCTTCTTCAAGGAAGATTGCCAGAACCTCAAGCTGCTGCCTGAGCAAGGCGTCACTGAGCCCGCTGCCGATGGTTACACCCAGATCAAGGTGACGGGTCGGGTGCAGACCCCCTGGTTCGGCGCCGGCGTGGGGATGAACGTGGCCTGGCGCTTCCTGATCGATCCTCAGGGGAAAATCTTCTTCGTGGCGATTGATCTGCTGGCCTCCCCCAAAGAGCTGCTCAATTTCATCCGCTGAGCCCGTCGCGGAGCACTCCGCCTGATACCACCGAACAGCCTCCTGGGCCCTGCCCGGAGGCTGTTCATCGGTGCACCGCTCCTTGATCAGGCCAGAAACAGCCTCGGTCCACGCTGCCAAGCCTGCGCTCTCTGAAATGCCCCTGGCTACACCACGGGGGCTGAAGCTTTTAGGCCGGTGCCTTTCCAAGGTGGCCATCACCGCCGCCATGGAACTGCCTCCAAGCAGAGGGGTGGTGGTACAAACGCACGTGCCGTGTTGACCACGCTGCAGCTTCCATCCGGAAGCACCTGAGAGCAGCTGCTGCTCCAAAGCGGCAGCCGCACCGACGGACAGGCCAACGGCTTGTCACATCACACCATCAAGCCTCATCGCAACGGCGCGCTGGCCTCACAACAACCAGCGAGGATCCTCAAGTGCGCTTGTTTCGGCCGATCGTCATGGGAACCGATGCCTCGGTTTCGGTCCCGCCGTCCATGGGCGCCGAGCAGCGGTCGTGGGTGGGGCTCGCCCTAGCGGCACTGATCGTGGTCGCCTGGCTGGCCAGCCTCTTGCTGCTGCTGCAGGTAGATCTCACTGCCCTGCTGGCCACGGGCCGCCACACTCCAGCCCAGGAGCTGGCCCACTGGCGCCTGCCGCACACCTGGATCGCGGCGGCTGGGGTGGGCACCGAGATTCTGGTGCGCACCTTTCTGCAGACCGGGCTGTTCATCGTCGCCCACGACGCCATGCACGGCAGCCTGATACCGGCGCGCCCACGCTTGAACCACCGCCTGGGCCGTTTGGCGCTGACGCTCTACGCCTGCCTTCCCTACGGCGACTGCCTCAGGAAGCACCGCCAGCATCACCAGGCTCCCGGGAGCCCAGGCGATCCCGACTTCCACGACGGTATCCGTTCCCATCCTGTCAGTTGGTACCTGCACTTCATGCGGGGATACCTTTCAATGCCCCAGATTGTCAGCCTGGCGGCTGCCTGGATCTGTACTGCAGCAGTGATGCCATCAGCAGCTCCAGCAATTCAACTCAACATCGTTGTGTTCTGGGTCGTGCCATTGGTGCTCAGTTCTGTGCAGTTGTTTGTGTTCGGCACCTATCTTCCTCACCGCCACGGCCAGGCGGGTGATGGTGTCACTCACAGGGTGGAAAGCCTGCCGCTGCCTGCATTGATCTCCCTGGTGAGTTGTTATCACTTCGGCTTTCACTGGGAGCATCATCAACATCCAGAGGCTGCCTGGTACGAGCTGCCTCGCCTGCATCGCAGACACTGGTCGCACAACGGTCACCCACGGCTACAGGGTGAGTAATTTTACCTAGCACCTACGAGCAAAGTAGCCTCCGCCGAGCGCCTCTCAGTCGGATTTTTGATGTGTTAGGGTCTCAATAACACAAAGTCAATTCTGAAGAAAGGTGGAAGTGAGCCACTCCGGCTGGACGCCCGAGGAAAGAGAAGCAGCCCAGAAAGCAGTGGAGTTGGCCTATCAACGCGAAGTGGCTGCGTTGATCGCCACTCTCCAGAATCGCGTGGAGCAGGCAGCCAGTCCCAACGACGTGTGGAGCTTGCATGATTTTCTGAGTGCTAAACGTCACGAGATGGATGGCAAGTTTGACCTCAGAGATTCCTCCCTTATCTTCATGTTTGCCACCCTCGTGAAAGATGGGCTTCTCCATGTGGGTGAACTTGAAGGCATCGAGAAAGAAAAGCTCGTGAAGATCTCCGCCTTGGCCCGATTCTGAGCCCCTATGGCTACAGAGCCTGGCCTGGTTCCGGCAGCGGTCAGCTGAATCCGGGATCCCCGGCGGTCCCCAGAGCTCCAGCCACCACATGCCACTCGTGCAGGATCCAGCTCACGCTGCCGGCCTGAATGAGTGGATCGCTTCGCACGATGGCTTCCGCTTCCTCCCAGCTACCCGCCTGGAACAGCAACATGCCTCCTGCCCCAGGTTGGCCTTTGCACTCCTGCCAATAGCCGGTGCTGGGACAGTGGCCACGGACCTTCAGTTCCCGCACCCAGGCGAGATGCGCCTGAAGGTGCTGGTCGAAATGGCGGCGATCCACCGTGCCCTCTTCCAGCTTCACAAACCAGCGCATGTCAACTCTGTGGTGGTGAAGCGAACAGGTAGCCCTGAAAATGGGTGACACCTTTCTGCCGCCAGTGGCTGAGCTGGCTCTGCGTTTCGATTCCTTCCATGATCACGCGGGTGGGATAGCCCACCTCAAAACTCAGCAGAAACTCCACCATGGCATTCACGCGCCGGTCGCAGGTGAGCCGGGCATAGTGCAGGTCCACCTTGATGAAGTCGGCCGGGTAGCGGAACAGATAGGAGAGGGCGGCATAGCCACAACCGAAGTCGTCGATCGCCACCCGCACCCCCAAGCGGCGGAGGCGGCAGAAGAAATCCAGCCACACAGACTCCTCACCCAACAACGCCGTTTCCGTGATTTCCATCACGATGGTCTGACGGACTGGGGCAGGGGCGGCCTCAAGGATGTCGAGGATTCCGTTGCGGTGCAGCTCCGATTGGATAGTGAGCGCAGAAAGGTTGGTGGCGATCAGCGGCAAAGACTGAGCCTCCGGCCCTGGCATACGCACCAGCCCCACCTCACCACGCTGCCGAGACTCAACCGGCAACTGGCACTCCCCCGTCAGGGGCACATCCTTGACAGCTTCAGCGCTGAAGGAGAGGGCCTTGCGCAACATGGAGCGATCGATCAGATGAATGGCTGACGTTCGCTCCAGCGAACGAATCAAATCCTGGAGCGGCACATCGGGGTGCTGATTCCTGGAGGGCGAGAAAAGCATTTCGCGATAGGCAATGCGCTGCTGATGGCCATCAAAAAGAATCACATTCTCCAACCTGTAATGATGGTCAATGAAACTCTCTGCCAACTGCACAACTTTAAAATCCTGGCTGCTCTGGTATCGCAGTAAAGCGGGCTGCTCAGCAGCATCGGCATCCAGGAAAGCTGGCGGAAAGTGATGCTTCATCTGCCGATTCATGGAAATGAGATCCAGAATCTGTTCTGCGATGCGATCAGGCTTCAGCCACGTCAGGTTGGAATTCACATCCGCCCGGATGACCGCGTGGACGTTGTCGGTCGCCCGATCGATGATGGCCTGCACCTGCGCCACCAGCTCCTCCCGGGTGGCTGCCAGGTGGCGGTCCAGCGCTTCCGGCAGCGGCACCACCGCCACCAGGGCGAGCTCCTGGCTCCTGCACAGCAGCGCTGCCGGAAATGCGACGCTAAACCCTTCTTCCAGCAGCACCAGGGTGCGGTTCAGAGCCTCCAGACCGCTGGGCACAGAGCCGTCGAAGGCGCGAATCAGAGGGGAGAGCACCACCAGCAGGGGCAGGGGGTGGGCTTTCACCAGCGCGGGCAGCAGGGGCAGGGCATCGGCAAGATCCGAGCTGGGCTGCAGGGTGTGCGGCAGGCCCTTCGGCCGCGCGACACGGAAGGCACGCGGGGCTGTGAGCAGCCCCCGCCGCTTGCGGTGGGAGCTGCTGCGCAGGGATCTCAGACGCAACAGACCCACCACACCGAGCCCGAGGCAGAGGGTGAACCAGGGGACGAGCACATCCAGCCCATAGCCCACCAGCAACTGCCTCCAGGGGACGGTCTGTTGGAGGCGCCACGGCGCGGAGGACGGCTCAAGATCGCTGATCGCAAACACTGGGGCAGAGGAGATACGCAGCCCCTCAACCCCGGAGCCCAGCAGTGGCACCGCGTCGACCGCGACGGAAAGGTTGTCGCGGATCTTGCCGAAGGCGCCGCGAAGGTTCGGGTCGTCATCGTTGACCATCACCTGTCCGAAGTGGAAGAACCAGCCCTTTGGCGAGTTCTGCGCGCCTTGATCGAGCACACCCGCAACAGCTCCGATCGCAAACACGTGAGCATCCAGACAGATCCAGCCATAGGCGGTGGCAGGCTCAAAGCGACGGAGCGCGATCACCCTGCTGAGCTTCTGGGCAACGCACCGGTGCAACTCCTGACGGGCCGCCGGACCCATGGCCTCTCCCCTGGGGCCTGACAACGAATCGAACAGGATCCGGCCATCCGCATCGGCGATCAGCATGTTCTGGCCGCCTTGGAGAATCTCTGAACCGGCCAGCCTTTCCTTCAGGGCATCCGCCGGACCACCAGCAACAGCGGCGTTGATCTGATCGTTTCGGCCCCATTCCTTGGCCATGAGCTTGTGCCATTGCACGCGCAACTGCAACAGATTGCTTTCCGCATGCCAACTGCGTTGCGCCTGCTGTGCCTGGCCATCCATGAAAAGGATGGTGGACACCACCAACACACAGGCGCCGGTGGCAACAAGCCCGAAGGCATCGGTAGTGATCGTGCGCGAATCCTCAACGGACAATCCCGACCAGCCCTTGCTGATGCTGCCCAGGACATTGCCCAGAACGGTGTGCGCTCTGCTCAGGCTTCGAGGCACAGAGAGGAACAAGCGCTCCGCTGGGTGATGGGTTCAATTGTGCCCGAGAACCGTCCCAAAGCAAGCCAGAAGCCGTGGTTCTCCTGAATGAGAAAAAGCTAAATGCGGCACGCAAGCCTGCAGGCTTTCAGGTACGAGGACGTTCAGGCAGAGGTGCACGTTCTGGGTGCCTCATCACCATGCAGCAGCAGGGAAGATCAGGATTCGACCATGAGGCGAGACAACGCCATCGTGCCATGCACAAGTGAGAATCATTAGCCCCGCGCGCTACGCATTGACCCCGCTTGATGCCGCCGGGGAGGAATGGCAACCCTGAGCCGAGGGATAGAACGGAGAGGGTGGGATTCGAACCCACGGAAGGTTTCCCTTCAAACGATTTCGAGTCGTTCGCTTTCGACCACTCAGCCACCTCTCCAGGTGGTTCCAGGGAACCGATGGCCCTCCCCATGCCAACGAAGGCGCCGGAAGAGGCAGGGATCCAGGGAATGCAGAGCTGCCACTCCGGTGGGAGCCGCGATCTGCATCGACCCAGCTTACGAAGCGGTCAGCCGGCAGCCCCAGCGAGGAAACCACTGGAACCGCTGGCCCTCCAGCCCGCCGGTGGGGACGCCCAGGCACCGCTCACCCAGCGCCTGGCTGTCCCCACCACCTCCAGGGCCTGTCGTTCAGCGTGCTGTGGCGCAAAACCGAGCCACAGACCGGCCAGATGGCGCGGCAGCGCTGGATGGCCCTCCGCCAGCTGCTGCTGCCAGGCCCACACCGATTGGCGGTCGGGCAGCAGCAACCAGGGGTGGCGGCCCACCGTGAGCACATGGGCGGCGCTGCTGGCGGTGAGCGGCGCCAGACGCAAGCCGCGGATCTCCAGCCGCTGCCCGGGTTGCAGCGAGGTACTGCCATCCCCGGCATCCAGCACCAGGGCACTCAGCCCCCGCCAGCACTCCCGATCCGCTGTGGCCACCGGATCCAGCAGCTGGATCCAGTCGAAGCGCTGCACCCCCAGGCCCACCGCCAGCCGGGCGGCGCTGGCGCAGCTCATCCCATCGGCGCGGCTGCTGAGCAGGGCGGCCCGGCCCTGATGGCGCGCGATCAGCAGATCGCCGCCCCATTGGTGCACCACCAGCAGCTGATCCCCCGCCAGTGCCGCCAGATGCACGCCCATGGTGAGCACCATGGCGCCCAGGCCCAGCGGGCGGGCCCAGCCCCGCAGGCGCCGCCCCAGTGCTGGCACCAACCAGGGCAGCAGCCCCAGCGTGAACAGGGCGACCAGCAGCGGCTGGGAGCGTCCCACCTGCCACTGCGCCATCGGCAGGGCGGCGAAGGCCTGGGCCAGCCAGAGCAGCAGGGCCGTGAGCTGCCCGAGGGGCCAGGCGAACAGCGGCAGCAGCGGCGGCACCGTGACGGCCACCACGGCCGCCGCCATCGACCCGAGCGTGAGCGGGGTGAGCAGCGGCGCCACCGCCAGGTTGGCGGGCACGGCCCAGAGCGGCACCGTGCCGAAATGCAGCAGCTGCAGCGGCAGGGTCCAGAGCGAGGCGGCCAGCGGTACTGCCACCCCTGCAGCGGCCCAGCCCGGCAGGCGATGAGCCAGCGCCTGCTCCAGATCCCGGGCCGTGAGCATCAGGCCGGCGCAGGCGGCCACCGACAGCTGGAAGCCGATATCGAGCAACCAGCCGGGCTGGGCCAGCAGCATCAGCAGCACCGAGGCCAGCAGGACACCCAGTGGGCGGCTGCGCTGGCCGCTCTCCAGCACGGCAAAGGCCACGGCCCCCATCAACACCGCCCGCACCACCGAGGGCTGGGGGCCGGCCAGCAGCAGGAACAGCAGCATGGCGCCGGCCGCCAGCAGGCAACGGGGCAGGCGCGGCAGCCGCCGGCCCACGGCCATCACCGCGCCCAGCAGCACCGTGAGGTGAAAGCCGGAGGCTGCCAGCGCATGCGAAAGCCCCGCCACGCGGAACGACTCCCGCACCGCGGCCGGCAAGGGCACCACGGCGCTGCCCAGCACCAGGGCGGCCTGCACCCCACCCCGTTCCGGGCCGTCCTGCTTCAACAGCGCGGCGGCCATGCGCCGACGCAGATCCGCGGCCGGGGTGGCCGGACGGGCGAGCACCCGCACCGCATCGGGGCTGGCCGCCACCGTGAGCCGGCTCCACACTCCCTGCCGGGCAAGGCGCTCAGCGCCACTGCCCAGCAGGGGGTGGGCCGGTGGGGCGGGGCGGCTGAGCACCCCACGGACGCTCACCCGCCAGCCTTCCTGCAAGGGCAGGCAGGAGGGCAGACGCAGCTCGGTGTTCCCGCCGGCGCTGGCCAGCATGACGCTGCAGCCGCCCCCCTCTCCCCTGGCGCGGGGGTCGGCCAGCAGGCGTCCGCTCAGTTCGGCCGGACGTGACAGCTCAGTCCCCAGCAGCCGCACCGGATCGGCCGGGCCTGGCTGGGGCAGACGCAGCTGCACCCAGAGCATCAGCAGGGGCAGCAGCGCCAGCACCAGCAGCCGGGTGTGCAGCGCGGCGCCCTGCCGCGCCAGCCACCACCAGGCCACCGCGGCCAGAGGGATCGCGCCCAGCCAGCCGTGCGACCAGAAGCCGAGCGCCAGTGCCGCCAGGGCCACGCTCACCACCACGAAGGGCATGCCGGCCACTCCTGATCGCCTGTGTGCGCTCAGGGTTCCCCGCTTTTGCCTGGTTGCGGCGGGTCTTCAGAAGCTGGGCAGCCGCTGGATCAGATCGCAGACCTGCTCACTCGGCATCGTCTGGCCCAGCAGGGGCGCCACCAGGGCGGCCACCGGCCGCAGCCGGCAGGGCCAGATCGCCCGTTCGGTGAGCCGGCCAGCCTGGAAGCTGCCGGCCAGCAGCACCACCACCAGCAACGTGCGCTTCAAGGCTCAGCGCGAGGCGGTGCCAGCCGCCGCCGGCAGGGGCGGCGCGGCCGATCCGGCCAGCAAGGGAAAGCCCAGAGCCTCCCGTTCCTCCAGCCAGGCCTGGGCCACCTGGCGAGCCAGGTGGCGGATGCGGCCGATCGTGGCAGTGCGTTCCGTGACCGAGATCACGCCGCGGGCCTCCAGCAGGTTGAAGGTGTGGCTGCACTTGAGCACGAAGTCGAGGGCTGGGGCCGGCAGTTTGCGGGCCACCAGATCCGTGGCTTCAGCCTCGTAGAGCGCGAACAGCTGCTGCAGCCGCTCGGGGTTGGAGGCCTCGAAGTTGTAAGCGCACTGGCCCTTCTCGAACGGCAGCCAGATCTCGCCGTAGGAGCGCTGCTCGTTCCAGCGCAGCTCCCAGATGCTCTCCACATCCTGGAGATACATGGCGAGCCGCTCAAGGCCGTAGGTGATCTCGATCGACACCGGCCGGCAATCGAGGCCGCCGCACTGCTGGAAGTAGGTGAACTGGGTCACCTCCATGCCGTCGAGCCACACCTCCCAGCCCACGCCCCAGGCGCCGAGGGTGGGCGATTCCCAGTTGTCCTCCACGAAGCGGATGTCGTGGTCAGCGGCGCGGATGCCGAGCGCTTCGAGCGAAGCCAGATAGGTTTCCTGGATGCCGTCCGGTGACGGCTTGATCAGCACCTGGTACTGGAAGTAGTGCTGGGCCCGGTTGGGGTTGTCGCCGTAGCGGCCGTCGGTGGGGCGGCGGCAGGGCTCGGGGTAGGCCACGGCCCAGGGCTCCGGCCCGATCGCCCGCAGCACCGTGTGGGGGCTCATCGTGCCGGCGCCCTTCTCGGTGTCATAGGGCTGAAGCAGCAGACATCCCTGCGCCGCCCAGAACTGGTTCAGGGTGGAGATGATGTCCTGAAAAAGCATGGCCGGGTTCTGGGGTGCGGGGCGAAGCGTGAAGAGGCGCGGGCAGAGCACCGGCCACCGATCCTGTCAGAAGGCAGCCGTGCGCTGCCTCACGCCACCAGCTGCAGCAGGCCCATCAGGCCGCCCATCAGCGGCCGGTGGCGCACCTGCGTGAAGCCGGCGCGGCGGGCCATTGCCTCCTGATCCGCCGCCCTGGGGAACTGCTCCAGGCTGGCCTCCAGATAGGCGTACTGCTCGGGCAGGCCGAAGCGGCGGGCCGCAGGAACCACCAGGCGGCGGAGGTAGAGCTGCTGGAAGCTGGCGGCGGCGGCACCGGCCGGGGTGGCGGGATCGGGGCGGTTGAAATCCAGCACGGCAGCGCGGCCACCGGGCCGCAGCAGCCGCCGCAGCTCCTGCAGGCCCGGCCCTGGGGCGTTGAGGTTGCGCAGGCCGTAGGCCATCACCGCCCCGTCGAAGCGGCCGCTGGCCAGGCCAGTGGCGAGGGCATCGCCCTGCTGCCAGCACACGGGCAACCAAGGCTGGCGGGCGCTGCGCCGCTGGGCGATCGCCAGAGGCGTGGCGGCCGCATCGAGGCCGAGCACGCGGCCTCCGGGCCGCAGCTTTGCGGCCAGCAGCAGGGCAAGGTCGCCGGTGCCGCAGCAGAGATCGATCAGCTGCTGGCCCGGAGCCGGCTCCAGCCAGCGCACGGCCTGACGCTTCCAGACGCGATGCAGGCCAAGGCTGAGCAGGTCGTTGAGCTGGTCGTAGCGGGGGGCGATGCTGTCAAAGAGCTCACGCACCGCCTGGGGATCACCGGGCTTCAAAGCGAACCGCGCTGTGTTGGCTGCTCAGGAGGATGGCAGGGGGGCGCAGAAGCGGGCATCCACCAGGCAGTCCAGGGAGTCGTCGAAGGGCAGGGCCACGGCGTTGAGGCTGATGCCGGCGTCGGCCTCGCTGCGCGCCACTCCGGCAGCGGGGAAGCGCTCAGGGCTGGTGAGGGTGATCACCATCACCGTGGCCAGACCAACGGCAGCGGAGCACACCATGCAGCCGGCGAGCATCAACGAAAATTCTCGGCGTGCGTTGGCCGCCTCCATCAGCTGAAGCGCCCAGGCCACGAGGCCGACCACGGCCAGCACCATCACCAGGCAGATCACGGTGGTGAAGGGAGACAGAACGACCGGCACGGCGAAACGCAAACGGGTGACCGGCAAGCGAAGAGGAATCTCCTTAATGTAACGACCCTTTACAGCGCCCCGAGCCCGGTTTCCGCTTCCGGCTCCGGCTCACCCTCCATCAGTCCGTCCAGCGGCGGAGCGGGCGGGCGCAGCACGAGCCCCCGGCCAAGCAGATCGGCCTTGATCGCCTCCACCGTGAGCACGCCGTCGTGCAGGAGGGAGGCCAGCAGGGCTGCCGCCGCCTTGCCCTCGCTCAGCGCCGCGGCGATGTGGTCGATGCAGCCGGCACCACCGGAGGCGATCACCGGCACCTCCACCGCCTCCACCACCGCACGGGTGAGTGCCAGGTCGTAGCCCGCCTGGGTGCCGTCACCGTCCATAGAAGTGAGCAGGATCTCGCCGGCGCCCAGCGCCACCACCTGGCGGGCCCAGGCCACGGCGTCGAGCCCGGTGTTCTCGCGTCCCCCCTTCACGTACACATCCCAGGCGGGCGTGGCCCCCTCCGGCAGCTGGCGGCGGCGCGCGTCGATCGCCACCACGATGCACTGGGAGCCGAAGCGGCGGGCGCCCGCGGTCACCAGCTCGGGCGTGCGCACGGCCGAAGAGTTGAGGCTCACCTTGTCGGCGCCGGCACGCAGCAGTTCGGTGATGCCCTCCACGGAGCCGATGCCGCCGCCGACGGTGAAGGGAATGGTCACCGCCTCGGCGGTGTGGCGCACCAGATCCACCAGGGTGGTGCGCCCCTGATGGCTGGCGGCGATGTCGAGGAAGACCAGCTCGTCGGCGCCGGCGGCGTCGTAACGGCAGGCGAGCTCCACCGGGTCGCCGGCATCCCGCAGGCCCACGAAGTTCACCCCCTTCACCACCCGGCCATCGGCCACGTCGAGGCAGGGAATGATGCGTTTGGCAACCATGGCGGGCGGCGGCGCAGGGCCGTCAGGGAGCGGGGGGTGATGGCTCCAGTTTCAGTCCGCCGCGTGCCGCGAGGGCGCTGGTAATGTTTCAGGGCTTTTTTGGCCCGGCTTCATGTCGCAGAACGCCATCACGATCGGCTCGAAAGTGCGGATTCATCGGGTGCGTGACCGCATCCCTGCCGAGATGGTGGGCCTGCTGCAGAGCGATGCCTCGGGCGTGGTCAAAGAGTTCAAGATGACGGATGGCAGCGGCATCGGCGTGGTGGTGGAGCTGAGCAACGGCAGCACCGGCTGGTTCTTCGACGACGAAATCACCCCGGCCTGAGCGTCCCCTTCGCCTCTCTCACTTGAGCGACACCCCCGATCCCAACGCCAGCAAGGCCGCCGAGGCGTCCGGCAGCGCCCGCCAGCTGCTTGGCATGAAGGGTGCGAGTGGCACCAGCAGCCTCTGGAAGCTGCGGCTGCAGCTGATGAAGCCGGTCACCTGGATCCCGCTGATCTGGGGGGTGATCTGCGGCGCGGCGGCGTCGGGACGTTTTGAATGGACTCTGCCGAACGTGCTGGCCTCCTTCGCCTGCATGCTGATGAGCGGCCCCCTGCTGGCCGGCTACACCCAGACCATCAACGACTACTACGACCGCGAGATCGACGCGATCAACGAGCCCTACCGGCCGATCCCGTCGGGTGCCATTTCGCTGCCGCAGGTGAAAACGCAGATCTGGGTGTTGCTGCTGGCGGGGCTGGCGGTGGCCTGGGGCCTTGATCGCTGGGCCGGTCACACCACCCCGGTGCTGCTGCTGCTGGCGCTGGGCGGCTCCTTCGTGAGCTTTATCTATTCCGCTCCGCCGCTCAAGCTCAAGCAGAACGGCTGGCTTGGCAACTACGCCCTCGGCGCCAGCTACATCGCCCTGCCCTGGTGGGCCGGTCAGGCCCTGTTCGGACAGCTCACCTGGCCCACCGCCCTGCTCACCCTGGCCTACAGCCTCGCGGGTCTCGGCATCGCGGTGGTGAATGATTTCAAAAGCGTGGAAGGCGACCGCACCCTGGGCCTGCAA
Source organism: Synechococcus sp. MW101C3 (assembly GCF_002252635.1). Classification (NCBI taxonomy): domain Bacteria; kingdom Bacillati; phylum Cyanobacteriota; class Cyanophyceae; order Synechococcales; family Synechococcaceae; genus Synechococcus; species Synechococcus sp. MW101C3. The sequence continues at coordinate 153,954 of NZ_NQKX01000001.1, read as the reverse complement.
TCGCTGCCGGTGGTGTTCGGGATCGAGCGGGCCAGCTGGATCAGTGCCGCGATGATCGATCTCTTCCAACTGGCGATGGTGGGCGTGCTGATCGCCATCGGCCAGCATTTTGCGGCCGTGCTGCTCGTGCTGCTGATCGTGCCGCAGATCACCTTCCAGGACATCTGGCTGCTGCGCGATCCTGTGGCCTTCGATGTGAAATATCAGGCCAGCGCCCAGCCCTTTCTGGTGCTCGGCATGCTGGTCACCGCCCTTGCGATCGGGCACAGCCCGCTGACGGTGGGAATGTGAGGCGCCGCCAGCGCCAGCTTCTGGTCACGGCGCTGCTGGCTGCCGGTGCCGGCGGGATTGTGGCCGTGGGTCAGGTGTTCGTGGTGCGCACCCTCGACAAGACCCTGCCTGATGTCAGCCGCATCAGCACCTTCAACCGGCCTGGCACCGTCACGATCCTTTCGGCCGATGGCCAGGTGCTGCAGAAGCTGGGCCCGGCCACGCGCGAAAAGCTGGTGGGCGGCCAGATGCCTGAGCTGGTGCAGCAGGCTTTCATCGCCGCCGAAGACCGCCGCTTCTATGAGCACAACGGCATCGACGCCTGGGGCATCGGCCGGGCCCTGTGGCGCAACGTGCAGCGAGGCGCCGTGGAGGAAGGGGCCAGCACGATCACGCAGCAGCTGGCGCGGCTGGTGTTCCTCAGCCAGGACCCCACGCTGGTGCGCAAGCTGCAGGAAGCGCTGCTGGCGGGAAAGCTGGAGCGTGAGCTCAGCAAGGACCAGATCCTTGAGCAGTATCTGAACTATGTGTATCTGGGCTCCAGCGCCTACGGGGTGGCGGACGCCGCCTGGATCTACTTCTCCAAGACCCCGGAACAGCTGACGCTGCCGGAAGCGGCGCTGATCGCCGGCCTGCCGCCGGCGCCGTCGGTGTATTCGCCCCTGGTGAATCCGGAGCTGGCCCAGCGGCGCCGGGCGGTGGTGCTGCGCCGCATGCGTGAGGCCGGTTTCATCGACGCCAGCGAGGAGGCCGAAGCCAATGCGGCGCCGCTGGCACTCAAGCCGGCAGAGCCCAAGTACTGGACCAGCCGAGCGCCTCACTTCACCAGCTGGGTGGCGCAGGAACTGCCGAAGGTGCTGACCCCGGAGCAGCTTGAAGTGGGTGGGCTCACGATCCGCAGCAGCCTCAACCTCGCCTGGCAGAAGGAAGCCGAACAGGTGATCGAGGGCAGCGCCTACGGGGGCATGGAGGGAGCCCTGGTCACGATCGAACCCGGCACTGGACTGGTGCGGGCGATGGTGGGCGGCAAGGACTACAACGAAAGCCAGTTCAACCGCGCCACCCAGGCGCTGCGCTCACCGGGCTCCACCTTCAAACTGTTCGTGTATCTGGCGGCGCTCAAGGCCGGCATGAAACCGGAAGACACGGTGCTGGATGCGCCGCGCTGCTTTGCCGGCTATTGCCCGAAGAACTTCGGCGACCGCTACATGGGCCGGGTTTCCATCGCCACGGCCCTGCAGAACTCCCTGAATGTGGTGGCGGTGAGCCTGCTGCAGCAGGTGGGCTTCGACAAGGTGATCTCCGTGGCCCAGGGCCTGGGCATCACCCGCCCGCTGGGCCGCTTCTACCCGATGGGCATCGGCGCCTACGAGCAGACCGTGCTTGACATGACCGCCGCCTACGCCGGGGTGGTCAACCGCGGCATCTTCGTGCCACCCACCCCGTTCGAGGAGATCAGCGGGCCAGAGGGGCAGCTGCTGTGGAGCCGCCGGGTGCAGGGCGATCGCGGCCGTCGCGTGGTGAGCTCCGATGTGGCCGACGCCATGGTGTGGATGCTGCAGCGGGTGGTGACCGGCGGAACCGGCGGCGCAGCGTCCTTGCCGAACCGGCCGGTGGCCGGCAAGACCGGCACCTCCGAGGGTGCCCGGGATCTGTGGTTCGTGGGCTCGATTCCCCAGCTCACCACCGGCGTCTGGCTCGGCTACGACAACAACCGCAAGACCAACAGCGACAGCGGCGCGGCGGCAGCCGCCTGGGGCCGCTACATGGCCGTGATCACGAAGGATCTGCCGGTGCGTCAGTTCCCGCCCAAGCCCACGCTCACCTCCACCTTCAACGTGCGGGGCGTCAAGCCGCAGGCGCCGCCCAGCTCCAGTGATCGGGGCGCGGAATCCAACCGGCCGTGGGAGCCCGCGCCCGCCAGCCCGGAGGAAGGCCTTGGCGACGACAGCCGCTTCCAGGGCGAACCGCCGGGCCCCTCCGCCCCATCGGGCCCCAGCGAAGCGCCTGCACCCTCTATCCCCACGGTGCCGTCGCGGCCCAATTCGCCCAGCCAGCCCCCGCCGCCAGCGGCCCCTCCGCCGCCGGTGAGCGCACCACCGGCCCCGCCCCCGCCCGTGGCACCACCGCCGGCGCCAGCTCCCGTAGCGCCGCCGCCGCCTTAAGCCGCCTCGAGAACGGCGGCATAGAAGCCATCGCCGCCTTGGGGCCGGGGCCAGAGCTGCTGCTCGAAGCGCAGCTGCCAGCCAGGGTGGGCCTCCAGAAAAGCGCCGATCTGCTGCTGGTTCTCGCGGGGATGCACGGTGCAGGTGGCGTACACCAGGCGACCGCCGGGCCGCAGCAACGGTGCCACACCGGCCAGCAGGCTCTGCTGCAGCTCCACCAGCGTGTCGATGGCCTCGGGGGTGAGGCGCCAGCGGGCATCGGCGTGGCGGGCAAGGGTGCCGAGGCCCGAGCAGGGGGCATCCAGCAGCACACGATCGAACGGCGCCTCGCCCAGATCCGCTCCCAACGCCGCCGCATCACCCTGAACCGGCTGGATCGCCCGCAGCCCAAGCCGCTCGGCGTTGTCACGCACGCGCTGCAAGCGGCCGCTGGAGCGATCAACAGCCACCACGGTGCCCACATCGCCGATCAGCTCAGCGATGTGGGTGCTCTTGCCGCCGGGGGCGGCGCAGGCATCAAGGATCCGCTCACCCGGCTGCGCCTCCAGCAGGGGGACGATCGTCTGGGCGGCGCGGTCCTGCACACACCAGTGCCCTTCCGCGTAGCCGGGCAGGGCACGCAGATCGCTGCTGCGGGCGCTGAGCGTGAGGCCGGCGGGCAGATCGGCGAGCGGCTCGGCGGACACCCCTGCGGCCTCGAAGGCGGCCAGCACGGCAGCGCGGCTGCTGCGCAGCACATTCACACGCAGATCCAGCGGCGGCGCCTGGTTGGCCGCCAGAGCGAACGCCTCGGCCTGCTCCTCCGGCAGCCAGACCTGCAGATCCGCCGCCAGCCAGTCGGGCAGGGAATGGCGCAACGCAAAGGCGGCGGCGGGATCCGCCGGCAGCGGCAAGGGGGCGCTGCGGCGCAGGAAGGCGCGCAGCAGACCGTTCACCACCGGCGCCAGCCGGGCAAGGCCGTCGCGTTTGGCCAGCTCCACCGCCGTGCTCACCGCTGCCGAGGCCGGCACCCGCTGGGAGAACAGCAACTGGTAGAGGCCCAGGTGCAGCAACCAGCGCAGCGGCGGTGGCTGCTGCACGGCGGGCACCTTGCCGAGCTGATCCAGCCAGGCGTCGAGCAGGCGGCGCTGGCGGATCGCCCCGTAGGCGAGCTCGGTGGCAAGACCCCGGTCCTGGGAGGCCAGCGGCAGGCGGCGCAACTCCCGCTCCAGTGCCAGATCGGCATAGGCCCCCGAAGCCACCGCCAGCAGCACCCGCCAGGCCACCCGCCGGGCATCAAGACCCGGTGCCGGCGCGCTGGCGGGCGGGGTGGAAGCGGGAGTGGCGGCGCTCAATCGGCAGGCAGCGGTGGAACCCACAGATAGCGCCGCAACGGCAGGCGTCCGTCGTCCGCCACCGGGATGCCTTCTGCGAGCAGCAGGTCGCGCTGGATCCAGTCGCTGCCTTCCCGGCCCAGGCTCATGCTGATGCGCCCCTGGGCGTTCACCACCCGGTGCCAGGGCACCGCCGACGGCAGCGGCAGCCGCCGCAGCGCCCAGCCGACCTGCCGAGCACAGCCATAGGCACCGATCCGATCGGCGATCTGCCCGTAGGTGGCCAGCCGCCCATGGGGGATGCGCTCCACCTCAGCCCAGACGCGTTGATCGAACGGGTTCGCCATGGCCAGAGATTCTGACCGGCCCAGCCGGGCCGAACAGTGACAGGATCCCCCCGCAGGCCAGCAGGGGAAGATCCTGTCATCAGGCGTGCGGAGGCCAGTGAGAGACAGGGGAATCAGGCGGCGTAGGACGAAGTCATGACCTGGATCGTCTCCTGACGACAGCCCCGATGACCTTCCCCCACCAACCCTCACCCAACCAGAAGCAGCACCAGCCCCCGACCCCTCGCCGCCGCTCCTGGAGCGCCGCGGCGGCGGGCGCCGCCGGCCTGGCGCTGCTGCTCTCCAGCTGCGCGGCGGTGCGCAGCAATGCCACCGCGCCCACGCCAAAGCTGGCGGCGGCGGCCACGGCCCCAGGCCCAGCGGGGCAGAGCTGCAGCAGCAGCACCCAGAGCGCCGAGCAGGTGTTCAACAGCGCCAAGCAGGGGGTGGCCGTGGTGACGCGCGGCGACGGCATCGGCAGCGCCTTCGTGGTGGCCCATAAGGATGGCCAGACGTTCCTGATCACCAACGCCCACGTGGTGCGCGGCACCGAAACGGTGCGGCTGAAGTGGGTGGATGGCAAGAGCGACGGGGCGCGGGTGGTGGCGCGCGGTCGGGGTGACACGCCCAGCAGCGATCTGGCCCTGTTGGCGGTGCAGGGCACCCGGGGTGAGCCGCTGCGCATCGCCGACCAGCCGTCGGCGGTGGGGCAGGAGGTGTTCGTGATCGGCGCCCCAAAAGGCCTGGAGTTCAGCCTCAGCCGCGGCGTGGTGAGCAGCCTGCGCGACAGCGACGAGATCCTGCAGGTGGATGCCGCCATCAACCCAGGCAACTCCGGCGGTCCGGTGCTGAATGCCGGCAACTGCGTGGCGGGGGTGGCGACCTTCAAGTACAGGGACAGCGAGGGCCTCAACTTCGCGATCTCCGCAGCGGTGGTGCGGGAATTCCTGGCAGACCTGCCGCCCGCCTCGGCAGCGGAGCCGGCACCTTCAAGGCCGCCGATCGCCCAGGCCCCGGATGACGCTGGCGACGCCACGCTCTGCCTGTTCAAACGGCCCGACGAGGAGGCAGCTGCCTCCATCCCGTGCCAGCTGAGCCGAGGCGAAACCGCCGAAGGGCAAACCTTCTACCAGCTCGCCTGGGCTGATGGCGCCCGCAGCGCCTATGCCTTCTTCGGCGATGGGCGGGTGGCGATCGAAGCGCGCAGCGCCGATGGCCGCCGCATGCAGGACGCCGGCCGCTTCCGCGTGTTGCGAGACGGGGTGGCGGTACGCAGCAGCAGCGACGCGATCGCCGTGATTCCGGGGCTGGACCCGGTGCTGAACTGAAGCGAGGCCGGGGCACGTTGCTGTTGGAGGTGGTGGACAAACCCCACAACCTCCCGGCAGTGCTGCGCACCTTCAACGACGCCGCCAAGGGCAGCCAGAGGTGGGTGGCGCTGCAGGCGCACAACCGCGGCGCCGCCGGGGTGCATGGAGTGAATGACCGTGATCTCCTCGAGTGTCTTGCGACCACGGATCACTGCATCGCGACCCTGGCCTTGAACTCGGGCTAAGGATTCGGCGTTTGCACATGGGCGGCAGCCCCTTCTCAGGGGTAGTTCCCCGCCGCAAAGGTTAACGATGGGCCCTGCTTAGGAAACAACCCATACCACCATTCGATGAGTGGCTTGTGCAGATGATGAAAACGCCAAGTGAATTCAATCAGGAGAAGGCGCAGGTCATCACGCCTCGCTCGGAGATCGTGATCGTAGCGGTGCCGTCGGTTGCAGCAGAACTGGAGGAAAGGCACTGAATGCCGGCAGCGCCCGGTGTGAACATGGCGGTGACAGTGCCTCCAGCCGTGGTGCAAGCCACGGTGACATTCGTTGATCCCGGTGTAATGCCAGTGTCCACATCAGAAGCGGCAGTTGTGGCACATTCTTTGGCGAAGCCGACGGCTTCACCCACCACGGCGCCGGCGGCAGTGGCATTTCTGGCATTGATGTAAGTGGGCAGTGCCACAGCAGAAAAGACGCCCACAATGGACACAACAATCATCAACTCAACGAGCGTGAAGGCTGTAGCGATGCCATCCCGGGCCCGGAGAGAGGCTTTCAGCTCAAGCTTGGCTCCAAAGGAAAGGCTCATCAGACCCCATGCCGGCCTACCCAGCACCTGAACGCTAGCAGTCTATCGGGCTCTACACATAGTGAGATAGCAGGTTGATCCGAAATGCAATTCTTCACCAAGCTCCATTGTCCATCTGAATGTCCATGCCATCAGGAGCGGGCCTGTCACCCTTCAGACCTCAACTGGCCGGCACCTTCATGGGAGGCAGTAGTCCGCAGAGGCCAGCCGCCTCAATCGGATGCTGAACTGAAGCGGTAACAGCCGTCGCCCATGCCCCTGCTCCCCCGACGCTTCGAACGGCTCCAGGCCGTGCTGAACCGCCGCATGGCGGACCTCACGGTGCTGCTGGAGGCGGTGGACAAACCGCACAACCTTTCGGCGGTGCTGCGCACTTGTGATGCCGTGGGGGTGCTGGAGGCCCATGCGGTGAGCCTGGCGGGCCGCACCCGCACCTTCAACGACACCGCCCGCGGCAGCCAGAAGTGGGTGGCCCTGCGCCCGCATGCCAGCGGCGCCGATGCCGTGGCAGCGTTGCAACAGCAGGGCTTCAAGGTGTACGGCACTCACCTGGGGGTGAATGCGGTGGATTACCGCAGCTGCGACTTCACCGGCCCCACGGCCTTCGCGCTGGGGGCGGAGAAATGGGGCCTGGGCGAGGCCACGGCGGCGGCGGTCGACCAGGCACTGTTCGTGCCGATGGGCGGCATGGTGCAGTCACTGAACGTGTCGGTGGCGGCGGCGGTGCTGCTGTTCGAGGCGCTGCGCCAGCGGCAGGCGGCCGGGCTGCTGCCCACGGCCGGCGAAGGGGTGCCGGCGGAGCGGCGCCGGGAGTTGCTGTTCGAGTGGGCCTACCCGGAGGTGGCGCACTGGTGCCGGCAGCAGGGGCGGCCCTATCCCCCGCTCGATGCCGAGGGCACCATCACCGAAGCTTTGCCGCGCACCGTGAAGATGCGCCATTGAGCGCGTTACGTGCTGAGCGATGGGTTCAGCAGGGCATCAGAACGGAATCAGCACATCGTCGCGGTGGGGGATCGGCGGCGGCGCCTGGTCGGCACGGGCACGGGGCAGCCAGATGGCCAGCATCACACCGGCGATCTCCAAAGGCACCCCACGGCCCACCATCACCACCACCAACAGGGCGGCCACCGAAAGGATCCGCTCCAGCAGACCGATCACGTCGTCGCGGTTGCCGGAACCCGACAGCCAGAGGATGGCGGACACGGAGAGCAGGAGCAGGGTGAGCCAGACGGGCACAGGCAGCGGGCTAAGCAATGGTTAAGTTTAAGGCTGGAAAGCGCTTACGCACTGACCGTCAGCCAGTGAACACAACCCAGAGCACTCCCACTGAGTTGGCCGTCCACTACGACGGGCAGGCTCTAAGCATCCAATGGCGCTCAACTTGATGGCCGAATCGAAGGCTGGGGCGTGCAAGCCATAACCTGCATCCTTGCCCAAGGAATCCACGCTTCTCGTGAAAGAGACCTCGGAAAGTGGCAAACACACTGAAACAACCAAGCCCTCGATCTGGGAGGCAAGAGAATACACAACCCACCAATACACCTAAAGCGATGCAGTGAAGGCTCACGAGCAATCCACAACCTAGGCTGAGCCTGAGCACCCCAGCCAGGCAAGTCCTCTGCCCATTCCCAAACAGAAGATCGATCAACTCTGCGCCGATCACGCAAACGCCATTCAGTTTCGCACGAAGGCGAAGAAGTTACCTAGGCAGATCATCCAAGTGAACGTAAGACGACAACAGAAAGGAGCACTTGAGCGAACCAGCCACATTGCAGCAACCATGCCTCTCTTCGCCTAATTCCGTAGGCTAGTTTTACTAGCACAACAGCAAAGACCTTCAACTGATTTCAACTATGCTCATTGATCACACACCAAGGAAGTGCGAAGGGGGCACACCTCGCAACGCCTTCATCCTGAAGAACACCAAGAAGGACGAAGACATCGCCGAAACACTGCAAGGAACAGAGCAGCCATGTTTCATGGTGAGACTGGGCCTGCGGATAGCACAGCACAGCACGGAAGATGAGCCTAGGAGCGGCCAGGCAAATTACTCAAATCAACGGGGCATTGCTAAGATATAAGCAAAGAATCGCGATCACACAATGGGGCCAACACCATTAGAGACAGCCCAACGAGTTGAAACGTTCACATGGCAAGGCAAAACGATCAGATACTGCACTCCCAATGCCACAGCGCTCTGGAGAGTGAATACGCTCTTATCCAAAGAGCCTTCCACGATCAAGTGGCTTTGCCAGATAAAACAGAATGAGATTTTGTTTGATGTTGGGGCAAACATTGGAATGTATTCATTGTTTGCTGCGATTTACCAAGAAGCCAGAGTCTACTCATTTGAGCCTGAATCACAGAATTACGCATTGCTAAACTGGAACATCTTCGAAAATCAAGCAAGCGATCGCATTCAAGCCTATTGTCTCGCCTGCTCGGATCAAAGTGGGTTCAATCCGCTCTATCTTTCAAGATTTGAGACTGGCGGCTCCTGCCACTCACTCGGAGAAGAAGTTGGGTTTGACCTGCGACCAAGACAGTCAGGCTTTACCCAAGGCGCCTATGCGATAACCATCGATCAGGCAGTCGAATCAGGCGCCATCCCCACACCTAATCACATTAAGATTGACGTTGATGGGTTTGAACACAAAGTTCTACTAGGAGCTTCAAAAACACTCAACGATTCCAGTGTTCGTTCGTTGATCGTTGAGATCAATCCAAATCTCCCAGAACATCTGGAAATTGTTTTTGCTCTCTCAGCGCTTGGCTTTGAAATCGACGAAGCGCAGGTGAAGCAGGCCAGCCGAAAGGAAGGGCCTTTTCAGGGGGTTGGCGAATGGATCTTCACTCGAAGCAAGGAGAGTGTTCACATTCAGCAGTTAATCCAAACTGTCGATGAAGCGCCAGTTCTATGCACCCAAACCAACCGTGGCAAACAGGTGAGGGAGTATGTGCTAAAGCAGATTAGGCTCACTAACATTAAGACCGATCCCTTTCCAGTTAGCATTGTTGACAACGTGTTTCCAGAAGATTACTACCAAGAAATCCTCAACAACTTTCCACTGCCAGAGCAACTAATACCACTGTCTTCTACGGGAAGAACAATAGGTGGATCTTACGAAAAGAGGCATATCGTGCTGTTTAACAAACTGGGATTCTCACGGCTAAGCCAGAAGCAGTTTGACTTCTGGAGCGAGTTTGCTGCATGGCTCTATCATCCGGAATTCATCAGTTCATCCATTGACTATCTAGAGCCTTACGTGCGCCCCCGGCTTGAGGCACTTTATACCGAAACACAAAGCTCGGTGCTACTTAGTAGCGATGCACTGATTGTTTCAGATCAAACAAGCTACGCGATTGGTCCTCACACAGATGCACCTCACAGGCTGATATCATTCCTCTTCTACCTTCCGAGTGATGATTCAATGCGTCATCTCGGAACGTCTCTCTATAAGCCAAAATACGAAGGAATGTCTTGCTCTGGACTTAAGCACCACAGCCATGATGACTTTGAGCGAGTTGCAACTATCGATTACATTCCAAATCGCCTTGTTCTCATTCCTAAAACCGACTCTTCCTTTCACGGAGTGGAACCGATACGGGATGGGAGCCCCGAACGAAACTTGCTGATCAACAATATTCGCCTGACCAAGTAAGACTCGATGCAATGGAGCTATTTGAACGAAAATCGGAAATAGCAACGTTGCACGGATGCAGAGATGGGCATGGCATCGATCTACGTTGTAATCACTGAAAGCTTCCTCATCATCGCCACAGCAGAATAGACATCCACATTCTAAACTCATCGAAAAGATAATCGCCATTCCCCACTAAGAAAGCGGCCTCGTAAACCCTGGCGCTGAAAGCCAATCAGCCGGCGAAGCGGGCGCGAAAAGCTGAGCCTTTGCGAATTCAGTTGATGCATACAAACACACAACCACATCTGGGAATGCTGGCGCAACCGCATCAAACACACCCTTCCACCAAAGCGGAGGCCGTACTGTGATGTGAGTATTCTCACCGTTGGGAAGTAGCGATCGAGCAGAATAGCAAGCAACATTCACAACAAGGAGCTTCTGCGCATAGGAGAAAAGATCCCACACTACGCTCGAGACATCAGCCAAGAAAACATGCTCTAAAACATCGAAACAAACCACCGCTTCTGCTGGCTGCCGTTCATCCACGCCAAGACCCGGCTCAAAACGCCACACCGTTTCAACGCCAAAGAATTCTTTAGCTGATTGGTTACCGCTGAATCCCTCCGCATCCCAACTCGTATTCCCGGACCCATAATCCAAGACAGATTTGATTCGATGCTGCAGGAACAAAGGAGCGACCATCTCCTTGAACAAGCGGATATTCATCAAGGAAAAGTCACTAGCGATGCCGGCCCCTTGCCCGCGGTTAACTCCTTCACGCGCCATCACCGCATACATGGCAGTAAGCTCAAGCTGCTTGTCTGTTGCCACGCCAGAAATCACAACCTCTAATGATCCTACAACATACTCGCAGTGGCCATTCAATAATGGTGCAGCGATCTTAGGTGTCACGCCAGCGACCTTTCAGCCAAGCTGGCGTCACTATCTGGTTACCTCTTGATGCCCTCAACAATTCCAGGCTGTTGGCCAGCAAGACCAAGATGGGGCAATCAGACAAATCAGGTTACAGCCTATCAATGTGCCTTCGTTGCCTGATTGGATGCGAAGAGAGCATCCAGAGCAAGAATGAGATTTTGAGAGTCCCTGCAGCAGTACTTTTGAGTGGCATGCGGCTTGGAGGCTCTCTACACAGAGCGGGGAGCACCGTTCCAGCATCAGCCATCAGATCAGGACACGACAAGTACAATCGCTTCACAGCAGCCACTACACGATGAGTTCTCCCCAGTACCAAGTAGATCCCTCCATTGAATACACGCACAAGATTGATGTTGATCTAACCGATCCTGAGCAGATCGATGCAACACTTGTGGCCCTAGATGCTCAGTTGGCTGCAAGTGGGGCCACTCCTGATTTGCTCGTGGCCATGTCCCACTTGTTGGAAGCCAAGGGACAACTGGATCGGGCCATCGAATCCATGCAGTTTGCAGTGCTGCTGGATGGCACCAATATCTCCATGTTGATCCGCTTGGGTGATCTATTGATCAAAGCAGGTGAACCTGATTCCGCCGAAGCAGCGTATTCCCAGGTGATCACCTTAGCCCCAGAGCTCAGCAACGGATTGGTAGGCCTTGCACAGGCTTTGAGTGACCAAGGCCGCATGAATGAAGCACTCTTGCACGCGGAGCGTGCGGTACAGCAGGATCCCCAGCAGCCGCGCACCCACGAAATTCACGGCTTAGTGCTAGCTCAGCTTGGACGCATGGGTGATGCCATCACCGCCTTCACAGACGGGCTTCGGTTGGATCCCTCCAATGCCAACCAACTTGCCTATCGCGGCATGGCGAAGTTAGCCTGCATGTACTATCAAGAGGCATGGCAAGATTTTGCCTGGCGATTTGCTAGTGACACTGGAGACGTTGAGCGCCATCAGGATTTGCCACTCTGGACTGGCGAGCCGATCTCGACACCTGTATTGATCTGGCGAGAACAGGGCCTAGGCGATGAGATTCTCTACTTCGGCTGGCTTCGCTGCCTGATGGCCACCGGGCAGCCCTTCGTGGCCGAAGTGGAGCCAAGATTATTAGCACTATGCCGTCGCAGCCTACCTGGAGCCATCATTATCCCCCTGGGTGAGTCGCCCAACGATTTCGGCGTGACCCACGCGTTGCCGATGGGCTCTCTTGGCGAATTCGTAGGCGCGTACCGCAGCACACCAGCATTCCCCCCCCGCTATCTGCAGAGCGAACCTGCCACTACGGCCAGATTCGCGCACCAGCTCACCTCCTCTAGCGCAGGCCTTTCACCGCTACGCATTGGATTGGCATGGAAAAGCATCCGGCCACGTGTAGGTGCTTTCAAATCCATCGAGCTTTCGCTGTTTCTGCCTATGGCGAGAGATTCTCGCCTTCAGCTCATCAACCTTCAATACGATACAACCGCTGAAGAGATTGAGGGCTTCAACAAGCAGGCTGTTCTCCCGATGATTGACCCAGCGATCAACAAGCGCCAGGACATCAATTCCCTTGCGAGTGTGATCGATTGTTGCGATCTGGTGATCACGATCAGCAATGTGACAGCCCATCTGGCCTGCGCTCTAGGCAAGGAATGCTGGGTGCTCTTGCCCGCAGGCCGTGGCCTGATCTGGTATTGGCATTGCAACATTTCCTATTCCCCATTCTACCCCACTGCACGGCTCTTTCGTCAGCAAACAATCAATTCCTGGGACGGAGTAGTCTGCGAGGTGCATGCTGCTCTGGCAGAACGTCTCCAAAGAAAAACCCCACCAAAGGCGGGGTAGAGCAAGAGAAGAAATCAGGCCTGGTGTAAGCAGGCCTGGTGTAAGCAGGCCTGGTGTAAGCAGGCCTGGTGTAAGCAGGCCTGGTGTAAGCAGGCCTGGTGTAAGCAGGCCTGTTGATCATCAAGTGAAGGTGCAGCTGATTGCGCCTGCTGGTGAAACTGTGATCTTGGCTGAGGCACTCTTACTGTCAGAAGTGTCATCCAAGCAGCTGATACCTGCAGCGCCAGCGGTAAAACTGGCTGTGACGGAACCACCGCCGGTGCATCCTGAAGTCTGTACAAGGGTCACTGCAGAGCTAGGAGTTGTAACACCAGTTTCAATATCAGAGGCTGCAGCAGTGGCACATTCCTTGGCAATGCCGATGGCTTCGCCGATGCGGGCGCCGGCGGCAGCGGCGTTCCGGGCGTTCAGATAGGTAGGCAGAGCCACCGCGGAAAGAATGCCCACGATCGCCACAACAATCATCAGCTCAACGAGCGTGAAGGCGCGAGCGATGCCGCGGCGGGTATTGAGGGAGCGGATCAGCTGAAGCTGGGTTTTGGAAGAGAGTTTCATGGGCCTGGATGGGGCGTTGAGCTGGTGAATAACCATGCTTATCTTAGCAAAGGATCGACCAAAAGGGGAGTCTTGCAGAGGGCTGGTGGCTTGATGTGGAGATCTTCACACGAAGGAACACCCCAGAAAATGCCAGCATGACACGAAGCAGGCAGGCCCACGATCTGCAGAGTTTCAGCTGTGTCCTGCCCCTCAAACTTGCCTGGATGAGCTGAAACCTTGATCGCCATCAAATGGCGATGACAACTGGAAAAATCAGGCGGTTTCGCCGCTCAACCAGCTCTCCAGCCCTTCACCCAGAAACGACAAGCCCAGCACCAGCAAAAACATTGCCAAGCCGGGGTAAAGCGCCGTCCACCAGATCCCTGTAGGCACTGCAGTGAGTGCCTGCTGCAGATCACCGCCCCACTCGGGAATGGATTCGGGCAACCCCAGGCCAAGAAATCCAAGCCCGCCCAGCACCAGCACTGCATCGGCTGCATTGAGGGTGAGCAACACCGGCACCGAGGTGATCACATTGCGCAGCAGATAGTGGCGCAGGATCCATAACGGGCCAGCCCCCAGCGAACGCGCCGCCTCCACATACAGCTCGGCTTTCACCTGGGCCGTTTGGTTGCGCACCACACGGAAATACTGCGGCACATACACCACACACAACGCCGCCGCTGCATTGGGCAGGCCGCGGCCCAGCAGAAAAGCCAGCACCACCGAGAGCAACAGCACCGGCAGGGTGTAGAGCGTGTCCATCAGCAGCACCAGCAGCCGATCGATCGGGCCACCCAGATAGCCGCTCACCATGCCCAGCGGCACACCGATCGTGAGCGCCACCACCAGCGCCAGCAGCACCACCTGCAGGGCCACGCCGCTGCCTGCCAGGGTGCGGCTGCACACATCGCGGCCGAGGCGGTCGGTGCCACACCAATGGGCCAGGGAAGGGCCCGCATAGATCGGGTTCTCCAGGCCGGCGTTTGGATCCGGCAGCATCCCCGCCTGCACCAGCAGCGGCGTGAGCAAGGCCACGAGCGCGTACGCCAGCACCACCACCAGGCCCCAGCGGGCAATGCGCCCCGACAGCCCGGCTGGCCGCCCGTTGAACAGCCGCAGGCTCAAGGGTGGGAAGGAGAGGGGGATCACAACCGGCTCATCGGCAGCAGCAGCACAAGCGCCAGGGCATCTGACTGAGAAGATGCACTGAGTATAGGGTGAGGAAGGGGTGAGAGCCACCGGTCAGCGGCAAACTGCAGCGGCCGCTACCCATTACGTTTCCGTGGTGGAGCGCCGAGCTCCCGGCCAGGCCTTTGCAGGGCACACTGACCAACACGGGATTGTTTGCGATGACCGACCTGGTGGACCCCAAAAACCATCGTGTCCTGATCGTCGATGACGATCCCGAACTGCGCCGCTTTCTCAGCCAGGAGCTGAAGGTGGAGGGCTATAGCCTCGAGCAGGCCGACAGCGGTCAGAACGCCCTCTCGCTGCTTCGCGACCAGGTGTTCGATCTGGTGATGCTCGACTGGACCCTGCCAGATTTTTCAGGCGTGGAGGTGTGCCGTCGCATCCGCCGCAGCGGCATCAAAACCCCCGTGCTGATGCTCACCGCCCGCGATGACGTGCGCGAGCGGGTGGAGGCGCTCGATTCCGGCGCCGACGACTACGTCACCAAGCCATTTTCGCTTGAGGAACTGCTCGCCCGGGTGCGGGCCCTGATCCGCCGTTCCATCCCCAACGAAGAAGCCACCAACGACGACGCCGCGGTGGTGAGCCTCGGCAACCTCAGCGTCGACACCGGCAGCCGCGAGGTGTCCCGCAACGGCATCCCGATCAACCTCACCGTTCGTGAGTACGACCTGTTGCTCTGCCTGCTCTCGGAGCCCAACCGCGTGCTCAAGCGCGAAACGATCCTGCAGACCGTGTGGGGCGACAACCACTACGGCGACGACAACCTGCTCGACGTCTACATCCGTTACCTGCGTCGCAAGCTTGAGCAGGAGGGCCAGCCCACCTTGATTCAGACGGTGCGAGGTGTGGGGTTCATGCTGAAGGAGGGTCCTCCTGCAGGTGCGGGCTGATCCGCCGCAACTTCAGCTGAAAATCGGCGCCGCCGCCCGGGGTTTCCGCCACCCGCGCTGTGCCGTCCATGCGTTCCATCAGCAGCTTCACCACCGAGAGTCCCAGGCCACTGCCGCTGCCCACCAGGTTGGCTGGCACTCCGCTCGCCGGTGCCCCTCGCACGAACCGATCGAAGATGCGGCGTCGGTCGCCGGGATGCACCCCCGGGCCGTGGTCGCGCACATGCACCACCACCTCGCGCTGGCTGCCGTCGGCGAACAGCTCGATCGGGCAGCCCACCGGTGTGTGCTTGAGCGCGTTCTCCACCAGGTTGGTGAGGCACTGCTGCAGCCGATCGGCGTCACCCCAGGCCCGCAGCGGCTCCCGCTCTTCTGAGGGGATCAGCCGCAGGCGACCGGTGGTGTAGAGGGTGAGGCGTTCATAGGCTTCCAACAGCTCCTGGTCGAGATCCAGTTCCCGCAAGGCCAGATCCAAACGGCCGGCATCGTCTCTGGCGATGTCGAGCAGGTCGGTCACCAGGCGTCCCATGCGGGCGGATTCGCTCTCGATCAAAGCCAGAGGCCGGCTCTCCGGGGCGCTGGTAGGGATCTGGCGCCGCAGACGCTGCGCATACCCACTGATCAGCGTGATCGGCGTGCGCAATTCGTGAGCCACGCCATCTGCAAACGAGGTCTGCCGCTCCCAGGAGGTGGCCAGCCGGTCGAGCAGGTCGTTGAAGGAGGCGGCGATCTGCTGCAGTTCCCGAGGTTGCTCGTCCACCTTCAGGCCCTCCGCCGAGAGGCTCTGGTTCGGCAACGTCACGTCTTCCAGCCGGGCGCTGAGCCGGCCCAGCGGGCTGAGGCCCCGATCCAACGCCAGCCGCATCAGCGCACTGGTGAGCAGAGCCGTGAGCACCGCCACCGCGATCAGCAGGTCCTGGGCATTGATCTGCCGCCTCACATCGGCGGTGAAATCCTCCATGTAGCGCAGCAGGGCGCCACCGCCAGACAGGCGCACCGGCTGGGTGGAGAGCAGAAAGGTGTTGCCGCTCAGCCGCAACGTCATCGCATTGGGCTTCCCCCGAGCGATGAGCGCCAGCTGGGCCGCCAAGGGCCCAAGTGGGCCCAGCCCGAAGGTGTTCTCGCGCTGCGTCACTTTGTAGGGCTTTCCGGCGGCCGTCTCCACCCAGATCAGCAGTCCTGGTGTGAGCAACTGATCCAGCCGCGCCTGGATCTCGGCCGCACTGCGGGGCACCGGCGCGCGCAGCAGCGCCTGATGCACTTCAAACACCGTCTGGCGGTGGCGGTCACGCCGTACCTTGCTGGCGATCAGCCCGTTGGAAAAAACCAACACCGCGTACCCCACCAGGATGGCGAGCAGGCTTGTGATCTGCAGCTGGCGGCGGATCGAGGCCCGCGAGCGCCGCCGCCTTGGTGCTGGGTTCTCAGCCAACGCGCGGACCGGGCGAGGGGCGTCTCATGCCGGACGGGCCTAGCTGCCAAGTATGAAGAGAGTGTAAGTGTCCCTCTACGGGCCCGCTATGGCGCTCAGCAAGGAAGACGCCAGGATTCTGGTGGCATCCAAGCCGGCCCGACAACGTCATCAGCGCACGATGGCTTGCGTGTCCGGAACACATCAAGCTGAACACATCACCAAGTTTTCGCGCTTATGTTGAGGAGGGCTTAGCCATTCAATGCCCAACTCTCAGCTATTTCCAATCTCTGCTCCCCTCCTGCCGCCTTTCTTCCCGATCTTTCAGGTTCATACGTTTCGGCCCGGTATGACCACAGACCTCCTGCGGTTGCGGCTCCTGAGGATGCGGCGCCAGCGGCTCATTGACGCGGCAGGTCATGGAGCGGACACCGCCAACGAAGGCTTCAGCCTGATGGAGTTTCTGCTGGCAGCCATTCTGATCACCATCGTGGTCAGCGGCACCACCGTCACGTTGATGGCGAACAACCGCTCTGGTCGCCCCATAGACAACGCTGATGAGCTGGAGCGCCTCATCGCTCAGGATCTGGCCTTGATCCGCGAGCTCAACAGTCGCTTCAGCTGCTGTGGCGAGGAGTGTGGCGAGGCGGCCATTCCCGGCGGTACCCCTGGCGCCTGCCGCAGCGCCGCCCTTGCAGCGGCCGAAAACCAGCGCGACGCCTGCCCGGACGGGGGCATGGCGGAACGCATGATTGCTGCCTTCCCGGAGCCGCCCACCGCCCCGCCGGGTGTTTCCCTCACCCGCACGGGCCCCACCGTCTCCGACACCGACCTCAACCGACTGCAGTGGACCTATACGGTCTCGGTGGACGGCGTCACCATGATGTCAAGGGTGGTGAACCTGATTCCCGATGCAGCTACGGGTTGCCGCTGAAGCGAGTGGCCCATGAACCCGGCCGGGGCTCAGGGTGTTTGCTCAGAGAGCTTCGCCGCAGGGATCGCTTCGCCGCTGCCCCCTGAGGGCAAGACCGGCAGGGTCAACGGCTGCTCAAAGGCCACACCTGCCACCGAGATCAGCGAATTGATCTCGACCCAGCGCACTGTGAAATTGGAAATGCACGGTGGGTCTGAACGCCGAAGGATCAGGCTGATAACGCCCTCTTGGCCTTTCTCGAGGTTGAGGCCAGGAGGCAGGGCGATCTGAAGGCGCAGGCCACCTTCGCTCAAATCCAGCACATCCACGTTGAACCAGGGCTGGCCCTCCAGGGACGGGAAGCTGATGATGGCGCTCAATGGCTCCGGCAAGACGCGGCGCACATTGGCGCGGTCAGACGGGAGATACCCCTCTGGCTGGGGAGGTGGCACCTGGTCGGAAAGCCCCTCGCCAGCAGACTCGCTGTGGAGAGGATTGTTGCTGTCTCCTCCCACAGCATTGCCGGCTATTAATACCGCAACATTAGATCAATCACCCCGCTCCGGCCGCCGCCTCCGTGCTCAGGCGCTGCTCGCTGCGCCCCGCTCCGCCCGGAAAGCTCTGCTCCAGCCGCAGGCCAACCACCTCGCTCTCGCGATCCAGGCAGGCAGAGAACGGCAACCGCGAAGAACCGGCAAGGTCGTGGGGATGGAGGCCCCCGGCTGGCGCCGCCGGTCTCCCCAGCAGGGCGGCGCATCCCTTCCATGGCGTGGCTTCAGCAGCAAGACGGTCGAGCACCACTCGGCTCTGGAACACGCTGCCGGGGTTCACCTGGCCATGGAGGCCATAGGCGGGTCCGCAGCGCACCAGCACCCGCCCCTGCCAGATGCCACTCGGCGCGGCTCCCACGCTGTAATCAATCGTGCCCTCGGGCGTGTGCAGACGCAACACTGCGGTACGTCCAGCCAGGCCACAACGGCTGGTGCCCTTGGCAGGGTCGTCGGCAACCGAGAGGGCCCGCACGAGGTCGCTGCGGATCAACGCCAGCGCCCGCTGTTGGTTGCCGCGTTCGCGCAGGGCACGGGTGAACTGCTGGGCATGGCGCCCTTCTCCCACCAGGGCCTGGATCACCACCCCGCAGAAGCCCAGGCCCAGGGTCATCGCCAGCAGCATCTCCACCAGCCCGAACCCCCTGCGCGTCGCGGCAGGGCGGCGGGCGCAGGAGAGAGTCAAACGCAGCGTCATTGGGCTCAAAGCGTGGGGTCGGGGCCGCAGGCGGCACTGTCGGGAGGGGCCTGGCCCGGGCCCACATAACGGCCAAGGCGCACGAACCCCAGGGGAAGGGCAATCACCAGGCAGCGACGCAACTCCGTGCCCTCGCTGCTCAGCACCACCGTTCCCCCATCGAGCACCAGCCCGGTGCTGCTGAAGCGCAGGGCGGCGGGCAGGTTGTGGCTCAGCTCCACACCGGCCGCTTGCCCACCGTCATCGAGGCCCGTGATCGGCTGCGCGCAACCGGGCAGCTCGCCCCCCGTGGGCGCCTGCCAGCCCAGCTCGCCCAGCTCCAGAGCACAGGGTTGGCCGCTGGCCTCAGCAGCCGCCCGGCCGTGCTCGATCGCCAGGGCGATCCGCCGGGTCGCCGCCTCCAGCCGCTGGCGGGCCAGCGTTTCGCCGCTGTCGCGCAGGGCCAGCGCCGCCAGCAGAGCGAGGATCAGCGCCGTGATCACCCCCTCCAGCACCGTGTCCCCCCCTGCGGCCGTTGCGGGGTCATGCCCCCACCTCCAGATCCGTCATCGCTGGCAGCTCGGGAACCACCGGGCAAAGGCCATGGGCTGCGGCACTGAACAACCGCCGCCGTTCCAACTGCCCCTCGGCAGCGGTGTAGATCAGCCACACGGCACCGCCATCCGGAACCAGCTCCAGCTGCTTGCGCACGCCCTGCGGCAGGGATGAGGCGCCGCTCGCCAGGCGGGAGACCATCCATGCCGCCGCCACTTCGCAAGAGGCGGGAGCGGGCTGGTCGCGCGCCACGCTCGCCCGCAGGTGGTGGGTGCGTCGCAGCAGATCCGCCTCGATGCCGCTGGCCAAGGCCTCGCGTGCGGCGGCGGCCTGGCTCCAGACGGCACTGGAGCCCCATAGCCGCACCGAGCTGGTGGCAGAAAGGCTGAACACCGCCACAGCCATGATCGCTTCGGTGAGCGTCACAGCCCCATGCCCCGCACGGCGCTGATCGGAGCCGCGCCGGCCTCCTCGGCCAGGCTCACGGCAAAACGACGTTGCAGGCCATCGGCACCCTGCTCGCCGACGAGCTGCAGCAGCAGCTGGGCGGGCTCCGCAGCAGCGGCGGGTTTCCAGGCCACCACCCGATAGGACAGCCCCGCCACCGATCCGGCCACGAGCGCAGAGGTTGTGACACCTTCAGCGCACACCTGCCCCGACCAGCGCTCCGAGGGCAGGTGGAGCAGGCAGGCAAACGGCCCGCTGAGCTGGGCCACCACCTGCTGGGCGGCGGAAGCCAGGGCATCTTCGGCCCGGTCGCGCTTGAGGTCGGCCTCCAGCCTTGCCCGCGCCTGCAGCGCAGCCGTCTGCACCGACAGACCGCTGAGCAGCAGCACCAACGAGGCGGCAAAGCTGAACGGCATCAGAAAGCCCTGCGAGGGTGCGCGCCGCTGGGCCCGTTGCAGCGTCAGTTGCCGTCTGCCGCAGCGTGTTCTCCTCGGCTCCATGGGCATGGATGATCACGACCCTGGGAGTGTTCCCGGCCGTGGCTGATTTGCTCCCCGGCAGCGCAGGAAACACCCGGTAGGCTTCGCCCGCTACCCAACAATCACGCAACCGGGCGCCACCGAATGGGCTGGGATCAGGGCTACTACTCCAGTGATTACTACACCATCGGCTACTACCGGGAGATGGCGCCGAACTGGCTCGATTTCGCTGCGCTCGTGAAAGGGCACCGCCCGCCCCGCTCCGTGGAGGGCGAACCCTTCAGCTATCTGGATCTCGGTTGCGGCATGGGCTTTGGGCTCTGCATCCTGGCGGCGCTCTATCCCGAAGGGGAGTTCACCGGCGTGGATTTCCTGCCCGATCACATCGCCCACGGCCAGTGGTTGGCCCGCCGCCTGGGGCTCGCCAACATCACCTTCCTGGAAACCGATTTCCTTGATCTCCAGCGCGATCCCTCCGCGCTGCGCCCCCCCGCTACGGCAGCCACCACCCCAGGGGGAGCGGCCCAGTTCCACTATGTGGCCGCCCATGGCATCGCCACCTGGGTGATCGAACCGGTGCAGCAGGCACTGTTCGCAGTGGCGGCGGCGGCACTGCGGCCCGGCGGCCTGTTCTATTGCTCCTACAACACCTTTCCTGGCTGGTTACCACGCCTAGCCTTCCATCAGTTACTCAAAGTGGAGCTCAAGCAGGGGGCTGGCTGCGATGCGAAGGGCGCGATGCAACGTGCTAGCCAACGCCTACTCGCCCTGGTGGGCCCGGCAAACGACCCCGCTGTTCTGGGAATGGCCTTGCCCACTTTGCGGGCGGAAGTGGAGCAAGCGATCAAACAGGATCAGCGTTATCTCCCCCACGAGTACGCCAACGACGGCTGGCAACCGCTCTATGTGGCCGACATGCATCAGCGCCTGATGGCGCACAAGCTGCGGCCCCTGGCCAGCGCCACCCTGCCGGAACTGTTCGACGATCTACTGCCCGCGCCGCTTCAGGCCGTGGTGAAGGCCGAGCAGGATCCGCTGGTGCGCGAAACGCTTCTGGATCTGGGCAGCAACAAATCCTTCCGCCGTGACATCTTCGTGAACGGCCAGCTCCACCTCAACCGGGCCCAGCGCCACCAGGCCCTTGGCCGCTTGTTCTTGACGCTGCAGGCCGCGCCTCCCATGGACGACTACACCTTCACCACCAGCTTCGGCACCCTCACCGCCAGCCATGCCTCCTGCGCCGGCATGGAGGCGCGCCTGACCGAAGCTGGCCCCTGCAGTCTGGAAGACCTCGCAACAAGCACCAACCTGCCGCCAGAGGAAGCCATCCGAGTGGTGACACTGCTGCTGCATGCCAACCGCATCGGCCTGCACCGAGGGGCCGCCTGCGAGGCCGCCCGCGCCAGCTGCCAGCCGTTCAATGTGGCGGTGATTGAACTGATGCTGGAAGGCGCCCAGCTCGCCAACCTTGCAAGCCCGCTGCTCGGCAACGCCGTGAGCTTCACCACCATCCAGGCCATGGCGACCCAAGGCCTGGAGCAAGGCATGGAAGGAGAATTGCTCGCGATGTGCGTGCAGGCGGGCCTGGCCTCCATGGGCGCCGCTGATATCAAGGATGCCAAAGGCCAGCTTCTGGAAGATCCTGCCGCCCAGCTGGAGGCCTTCCAGAAGCTGGCCGCGGATCTTCAGACCACCGTGCTGCCGATGCTGCGCCGCCTCGGGGTGATGACCTGAGCTACTGATTGAGCTTGAGCACCGCCATGAAGGCCTCCTGGGGCACGTCCACGCGGCCCATCGCCTTCATGCGTTTCTTGCCCTTGGCCTGCTTCTTGAGCAGCTTCTTCTTGCGAGAGATGTCACCGCCGTAGCACTTGGCCAGCACATCCTTGCGGATGGCGCTGATGCTTTCGCTGGCAATGATGCGGCTACCGATCGAGGCCTGGATCGGAATCTTGAACTGCTGGCGTGGAATCAGCTCCTTGAGCTTCTCCACCAGCCCCTTGCCCACGTTGTAGGCCTTGTCGCGGTGCACGATCGTGGTGAGCGGATCGGCCTTCTCACTGTTGATCAGCACATCGAGGCGCACCAGCTCGTTCTTGCGGTAGCCGATCAGGCTGTATTCCATCGAGGCGTAGCCCTTGGTGCGGCTCTTCATCACATCGAAGAAATCCGTCACCACCTCAGCCAGCGGCATTTCGTAGTGCAGGGTGACCCGATCGGTGGTGATGTACTTCATGTCGATGAACTCACCGCGCCGCTCCTGGCACAGCTCCATCAGGGCGCCGTTGAAGCTGTTGGGGGTGTAAATCTCCAGCTTCACGTAGGGCTCCTCGATCGATTCCCGTTTCTGCGGATCCGGCAGGGTGGCGGGATTGTCCACCATCTGAACACTGCCGTCCACCATGTTCACCTGATAGATCACCGAGGGCGCCGTCACGATCAGGTCGAGGTCGTATTCGCGCTCGAGGCGCTCCTGCACGATCTCCATGTGCAGCAGCCCCAGAAAGCCGCAGCGGAAACCGAAGCCCATGGCGCTGCTGGTTTCCGGCTCGTACTTCAAGGCCGCATCGGAGAGCTGCAGCTTGTCGAGCGCTTCCCGCAGATCCGGGTATTGATCGGCATCGGTGGGGAAGAGGCCGCAGAACACCATCGGCTTGGCCTCGGCATAGCCAGGCAGCGGCTCGGCGGCTGGATTGGCCGCCAGGGTGATCGTGTCGCCCACGCGCGCATCGGCCACCGCCTTGATCGAGGCCGCCATGTAGCCCACCTCGCCGGCGTGGAGGCTGTCCACCTGCCGCTGGTCGGGCGCCATCACGCCCACCTCATCGAGCTCCACCGTCTTGCCGCTGGCCATCAGCAGCACCTTGTCCTTGCGGGCGATCACGCCGCTGATCACCCGGAAGTACACGATCACGCCCCGGTAGGGGTCGTAGTAGGAGTCGAAGATCAACGCCCGCAGCGGCTCGCTCACCCGGTCGGCCGGCGCCGGCACCCGGTCCACCACCGCCTGCAGGATGTCGGGCACTCCCAGGCCGGTCTTCGCGGAGCAGTCGATCGCCTTGGAGGTGTCGAGGCCGATGATCGCCTCGATCTCCTCCTTGATCCGGGCGGGATCGGCGCCGGGCAGGTCGATCTTGTTGAGCACCGGGATGATCTCGAGATCGTTCTCCAGGGCCAGGTACACGTTGGCCAGGGTCTGGGCCTCCACCCCCTGGCTGGCATCCACCACCAGCAGGGCCCCTTCGCAGGCCTGCAGGCTGCGGCTCACCTCGTAGGAGAAGTCGACGTGCCCCGGCGTGTCGATCAGGTTGAGGATGTAGAGCTCGCCATCGGCCGCACGGAACTCCATCCGCGCCGCCTGCAGCTTGATCGTGATGCCCCGTTCCCGCTCCAGCTCCATGTTGTCGAGGAACTGGGCCTGCATGTCGCGCTCCGCCACCGTTCCGGTTTCCTGCAGCAGGCGGTCGGCCAGGGTGGATTTGCCGTGGTCGATGTGGGCAATGATGCAGAAGTTGCGGATCCGCTGAACGGGAACGTCGGTCATCGCAGCGGGTCAGCCCGTTCAGAGGAAGTGTCCGAATCTTAGAAAGCGGTCCCTGCGTCGCCGGGACACCACGCCGGCCGTGCCGAACAGCCCTGCCTTCGGCTGCCCTGCCTAAGCTGATCGCATCCTCGAACCCGATCCATGTCCAGCGAAACCACCGCCCCCACCGCTGAGGCCCCAGCCGCCGATCCCCGAGCCCTCACGGTCGAGAACGTGGAGCGTGTGCTCGATGAGCTGCGCCCTTACCTGATGGCCGATGGCGGCAACGTGGAAATCGTGGAAATCGACGGGCCGATCGTGAAGGTGCGCCTGCAGGGCGCCTGCGGCTCCTGCCCCAGCAGCACCATGACGCTCAAGATGGGCATCGAGCGCAAGCTGCGCGAATCGATTCCCGAGGTGAGCGAAGTGGTGCAGGTGCTCTGAGCGGGGGACCGCGCAGAACTAACCTGCGCCCCATCTGCAATCCCCGCCGTGCTGGATCAGCGCCTCCTGCGCGACAACCCTGCGCAGATCGCCGAAGGCCTTAGCCGCCGGGGCGCGGTGGCTGATCTCGATGGCTGCCACCAGCTCGCCCTTGAAACGCGTGATCTGGAACAGCAACGCAGTGAGCTGCAAGCAGACGGCAACCGCATCGGCCGTGAGGTGGGAGAGCTGATCAAGGCCGGCGCCGCCCCCGGCGGCGCGGAGGTGAAGGAGCTGCGCCAGCAGGGCGCGCAGATCAAGCAGCGGGTGGGGGAGATCGAGGAGCAGGAGAAGGGCCTCGAAGCGCAGTTGATGCAGCAGCTGATGGTGCTGCCCAACCTGCCCTCGCCCCTCTGCCCAACGGGCTGCAGCGAGGCCGACAACGTGGAGGTGAAGCGCTGGGGCACCCCGCGGCTGGCCGCCGAGGGAGAGCAGCTCGAAGAGCACTGGCAGATTGCCGAACGGCTCGGCATCGTTGACACCGAACGCTCGGTGCGGATTGCCCAGAGCCGCTTTGTGACTCTGATGGGCCAGGGTGCGCGGCTGGAGCGGGCGCTGATCAGCTTCATGCTGGATCGCCACTCCTCCAGGGGTTACACCGAAGTGTTGCCGCCGATCCTGGTGAACACGGCCAGCCTCACCGGCTCCGGCCAGCTGCCGAAGTTCGCCGAGGAAAGCTTCCGCTGCGCAGAGGACGACCTCTGGCTCACTCCCACAGCTGAAGTGCCCATCACCTCCCTGCATCGCAGCGAGGTGATCAACGCCGAGCAGTTGCCGCTGAAGTATGCGGCTTACACCCCCTGCTTCCGCCGGGAGGCCGGCTCCTACGGCCGCGACACGCGTGGACTGATCCGCCTGCACCAGTTCAACAAGGTGGAGCTCTACTGGTTTTGCCTGCCCGAGCAATCAGAGCAGGCCCACGAGCAGCTCACCCGGGATGCCGAGGCGATTCTGGAAGCGCTGGAGCTGCCTTACCGGCGCCTGGAACTGTGCAGTGGCGATCTGGGCTTTTCGGCCGCCCGCACCTACGACCTGGAAGTGTGGCTGGCGGGAGCCGGCACCTACCGCGAAATTTCCAGCTGCAGCACCTGCGGTGATTTCCAGGCGCGCCGCGCCTCGATCCGCTACCGGGAGGGCAAGCACACGCGCCTGCTGCACACCCTCAATGGCAGCGGCCTGGCCGTGGGACGCACCATGGCCGCGCTCCTGGAGGCGGGACAGCAGAGCGACGGCAGCGTCAGGATTCCTTACGCGTTGGTGCCTTACTTCGGCTCCGAGTGGATCGGGAAGCCGTGAGCGGCGCGGTTGGCAGGCCACCCAAACGCTGGAGCAGGGGCACTTTGCTGCCCATCACCACGGCAGCGATCTCTTGGATCCTCGCGATCTGAGCGGGTGTTTCCACAACCACCTGATGATCACGGCCAAGCAACTGCACATCGAGATCCTTGAGCCCCAGGAGCACACAGCTGCTGAGCATGGGCTCCTGAAGCTGTTCGCGCTGGGCCCGGTAGATCAAGGCCTCCAGCACGGAAAAGGGAACGGCGGAACCCACGGCGGGCAAGGCCAGCTGCGTGTAGGAACGCCCCTCCTGCATGCGACCCAGCAGCAACAGATTGAGGCGCTGAACCTGCGCAGCAGCCTTGGCACCGGCGGGCCCACGCTCGAAGCCGATGGCTCCGGCCTCAAGCAAGAGCGAAAGCATCACGACGAGCTCACCGTGTGGTTGCTGGCAGATGGGCAAGAGGGACTCAATCGATGCCGGTGAAGCCGAGAGAGCGGAGAGAACGGGTCCGTAAGCCTGCGGATCTCCCTGGATCTCGCCAAAGCAGGCTCTGAAGCGCAGGGCCTCCAGCGGGTGCGTCAACCACCCCTCCGGCGGCTGCAGCAGACGAAACGACAGCGTGCCGAGGCGCTGGCTCCATTCCTGTGGCGTGAGCCGAACATGGCCCTTGGTGAAGAGATCCCTGCGGAATGCCTTATTGGTGGCGAGATCAGCCAGCAATTCACGGGCCTCTGTTCTTGGCTCCTTCATCACCACCTCGCGCATCGGAGCTGGCAGCAGTTCAATGAACGATTCGGAATAGGTGGCCGAACCCAGAAAAGACAACTTGTGCTGCTTGCACCGCGCACTCATCTGCGTGAAATACAGCGGAGACCAACCCGCATTGGCATACTCACCAAAGAGATAGTCGACAGGTGCAAACTCAACGGATTGCAGCTCTCTTCTCAGGTTTGGATACGAGGCGCCTAACTGGGAAGGTTGCGATTCATCGCCAAGCAGTTGGGTGAGCACGCGCGCTGCTGCATGGAAGTGGAGCCCTTTGCCCCCCTGGTGCGCTGCAGGAACCTCGAGCGTAAGAAGCTGCTGAAAACTGCTCCTTGCCAGCCAGCCGGGATAGGTGTTGTAAGAGCAATAAAACAACCCGCCAGAACGCAAAGAAGCGGCCGCCACAGCCAGCAGGGCCTGTTGAACGGGCTCGGTGACCCAGGTGGCGATGCCATGGGCTACCACGTAATGGCAGCCTCCAACAGACCAAGGAAGGAGCGCACCTGGAGCAGCCAAGCCCAGAAAATCAGCTTCGATGATCTCCACGTTCTTCAGCCCGGCGCGGCGGGCCAGATCCAGGCCGTGGGCCACATGATCAGGATGAAAATCCACCCCAAAAAAGCGGCCTTCTGGATAAAGCGAGGCCAGCACCACCAGGGAGAATCCTGTGCCGCAACCTAGATCGAGAAAAACGAAGGGCTCACCTTCAGATTCTCTGGGCGGCAAGTGGCCCTTGAGCAAGGCTGCAAAATCAAGCCAACTTGGCGTTAGCTCACGGTAAAACACACTCGTATAAGAACTTGAGGAGTGATAGCCGTGATCCCAGCCAGCTTGAGCCAATTCAGTGAATGCTCAGGGAGGCTCCAGAATAGAGATCGAGCGTGCGTGTGACCACGTTTGCAGAACCCGGCACGGTGAGCCCTACGTTCAACCTCACCCAGGTGCAGTCAGCTGAAACGGTGGCTGAGAAAGCGGAAACGTTGGTAAGAACCCGGCTGCCAGTGGCGGCTGTTGCCGTTAGCAGGCCATTGGCTCCCACCTGGGGGCCATCGCGAAGCAACTCGGTTCCGGTGCGGTAATACCTGATCACGGTGTAGGTGATGGCGTTAGAGCCTGGGGCCTGAACCGGAACCAGCAGACGGAGATCCGCAGCGGCCGCAGCAGGCGCGCACACAGAAGGATTCTGAGGTTTGCAGGGGGTATCGGGCAGGGTGGCCGTTGTGCGTGGATTGGCCCCGCCGCGCAGAAGGCAGGCTTCACCCACCTCCACTTTCAACAGATCGGATACGCGCCTGAAGCTGCGATCGATGGTGGAGGAGGCATAGACGTTGTCAGCGATGCGGATCTGTTGGACAGCGAGGAAGGCCACCGATCCCATCGCCAGGATGGAAAGCACCCCTCCGATCAGCAGTTCAACCAGGGTGAAGCCATTCGCGTGCCTGGGTTTGGCAGCTGCAGATCTGATCATGTGCGCTCCCAAACGGTGCAGGTTTGAGCTACATTGCCTGTGGCGTTGTTGATGCCGGTGCTGATCGAGCCGAATGAAATCCTTACACAACGCAAGGGCAATTGATTGCTCACAGCGATCTTCACGGTGGCTTCCACATTGCCGGCCACAACCCCACCCCTGGAAGTGAAGGCTAACGATGTTGTGCCTACGGGAGTGTAGGTAACGGCAACGTCGTAGACGCGATTGCCGTAGACGGAGGGAAGCCTCAGGTTCGGCTCTGGGGTGCACCTGGCATCGCTGGTCTGTAGGGAAGCAAACGTGGCTCCTGGTTCTAGCGCATTGCCCGTTGTGAATTGCACGCGGCAGGGCCCAACGGATCCCGAGCGTGCAGAAATGGCCTCCAACCAGCCAACCAACTCTGCGGCGGCTGTGTTGGCAAAATCCCGGCGGGCGATCACCTGGGAGGAGGCATACACACCACCCAAGGCGATCACACCGATCACTGCCACGGTGATCATCAGCTCGGCGAGCGTAAAGGCCTGCCTGCGGGATTTACGGTGGGAACCAGCAACGTTGAACTTCATGGGCAGAAATACGCCATCTGGGGGATGATGTTTTCAACACGAACAACGCGGTTGTTGAGGTTGTTATCTGTAAAGGTAACCCGCAAGATGCGCTCGGGTTGGATGGATGTGGTGCGGGTGGCGTTAGCAGGCTGCGGCAGAGCGTTCACCGCCGTTTGAAACGGGGTCAAGAAGGCTGTGTTGTTGTTCGCCGCACAGAGCTGCTCCACAGCGATGGGTTCAGAAGGGGTAGTGGTATTCGGAAAGTTTGCGGTGGTGGAAGCGAGATCAACCTGAGGGAAGTAGTAACGATCATCCAAAGGATTGTTGGTGGCACAGGGCTGGGTCACTCCCGAGATCACCCCAAAGGTGGTGGGGGAGGTCGTGGTGCAAACACCAGAACAGCAGGTGTAGCGACGGGCCAATGTCTTGATTTCACGCAGGTTGTCGTCGATTCTCGATTGCATCACCACCTGCTGCCGCGTGGAAACGGTTCTGCGGCTGATGCCGTTGAAGATGGCACCCGTGGAGACCAACACAATCGTGATCATCACGGTGAAAACCAACACCTCCACGATGGCGGATCCCTGTGCTGCAGATGAAGGGCCATGGCTTGGGCGATGGCCTCTGTGATTGAGTAGTTTGCGCATCAGCTCAATCCAGGGATCCTTTGCGTGCAGCCGTTGAGGAACGCGCCACCCAGTCGACTCCTTCCCAGCCGATGTAAGAAACTTCAGCCGAGTTCGCCGCTCCAACCAATTGGGTCAGGGTTGATGATGTCGAAGGTGGAACTCTGAAATGGGTTTGGCCACCGTTATGAATGGTTCTAACCCAAATGCGCCCACCAAAGTTCCAACTGTCATTCTGGCTAATATCGAAACCGGCATTTGGAATGTCCCCGCAACCATTGGCGCAGATGGAAACATAGCCCCAAGGCAAGTAGAACCATGCACCCGCAATACGGGAACGATTGGCGGCCGTAGCGGATGCGTCAGCGCCAATCGCAATGAACTGATTGCAAGGCTGGTTGCTTAGACCGGAATCAAAGCATGTATTCGCAGGAGTAGTATCCCTTCCGAAGATATTGAAACGATCGTATTCGCCTACAGGATTAAAGATGTTTTCTGATACTAGGGTCTTGCAGTTTTCCGCTGGCACCGTGCCCAGGGGATTCGCACCTCTTGGGCAAGACACGTTGGCCATCAACCCACCTTGAGTCAGATTGATCAATGGACTGTTAATACTTATACCCCGTGAGTCCGTTGAGCGGTTGTAGTAAAAGGTGACGGAATGATCGGTAGTGTCAATCCAGAGATTGTTGCCGAGCCCACGCATATCAACGGTGGGGCCCAAGCAATGGAACCCGCCAGTAAACGAGGCCGTAGCCGGAAAGGTTCCGCTGTACTCGCACGTATTCAGGTATTCGGGAGCGCTAGCAGCAGCCGTTGATGGATTAGTAGGTGGGGTTGCTTGACCAGAGAGGATCGAGACGTTGTTCAAGGTAACGTCCTGAATCGCATTGGCATTTGTATTGTTGCTGAAGTTACTATTAGCCTTTAGCCTGAATTTAACGTAATGATTAAACCTATTGGAAGAGCCATACGCACCGGGAGGGAAGCCGATGCGACATCTATAGACCCCTGTTGTCGGTGTATTTGGCTCGCAATTGAGACCAGTCGCACCGCCGGAAAGAGCAGTTACAACTCCATTGGCTGAAATTGTTGATAGCCGAGTCCAATCACCACCATTGGTTCCAACTGCTGCGTCGGTGGTAACGCCAGCAGCGAAACTATAATCAAGAGCCAGGGCAGGGCTATTGCCTGCGGTAGCACCGTTTCGGAGATTTCTGGTGAACTGAAACTCCAAGACTGGATTTTTCAGTGCATGAAGATTGACAGCCCTTGCGACGGCCGGAGCATTTTCAAGCCCATTGCCCCAGTTGGCATTGCCGTTGCCGGGGTGGAAAAATCTTATCCGTCCAGTGGCTGGTCCAGTGGATATACGTTCTATGGTACCGGAACTTCCTGATGTCGTCCAGAGTGACGGCCATCGAGGAGTGCTATTTGGCCTAAAGCCACCCCTCGTGGTGAATTGGGAGAAATTTGCATATTGCGAGAAATCATCGCCAATTCCCCCGGTTACAGGGCCGGGCTCAGATACCACTGCCCATGTATGGATCTGCGATCCATTGAACACTGATCCGCAGACATTGCCAGGCAGATAGCGTGTGTTGCAGTACTCCAGAAATGGCCCAGTCGTAACTTGGTTAACTCCCGTAGCCCCATTTGCGCGAAGCCAAACATTAACATTCTCTCCCGATGAAGCACGGATGATTGGATAACCTTGTTCATTCCCTGAAGAAACAGTCTGCTTACTGACCGTGTCCGTATTTTGCCCTGATGTCCAATTATAAGTGTATCTACTTGCAATACTAGGGAGCCCTGTGGAAAGGAAGAGCGGGACGATCGGAACGCATGAGGCAGCTCTGCCCGCAATCGAAGCAGCGTCGCCGTTTCCTCCCAAGCATGCTTGCGGGGTGCCAAGTGAAAGATATTGCCCCCTTAGGCTGTTTGCAGTCTGGGGTTCCAATTCTGTATCGGTATTACAAGCGCTGGGGATTGTGCGGCACCCCACTTGTATACCGCCAACGACTCGATTAGTAGTGCGGTCCCAAACATAGCTCTGATCATTGATTACCCCCAAAATTGACCTGATATCAACCACTTGTCCTTGCAGATTTCTCCTGGTGTAGCGATCGTTAGCGGCATAGGAGTAGATCCTGCCATTGTTGATTCCAGTAATCATGCCGAAATCAATGCCACAGAAGCGGCTATCCGCACCAAGGTCGCCTGGCGTAGCCGTGCCTGATGTGGATCCGCCGGAGGCATTGCTCCCGAACGACCCCCCGCAGCACTTCGGCACCACCTCAAACTCTTTTGTGATGGTAGAGGTGGAAAAAGTGCCATCTGGACGGTACAAACGGCCTTCCACTGTCACCGCAATGAAACCCGTGTTCGTTCCCGGCCGCAGTGCGCCGCCCCCATCGGGATCATCCAGATTCAACAAAGAGTTGAAGGTGGTTCCCGCAGGAATGATTCCGCCTTGGCTCAAGGCCGTTCCATTGGCGGTGAATGTGCGGAAAACGCCGCGGCGGTCGGTGCTGCCAGCGTTACCAGCGGAGTAACGAACCGACTGAAGGGCAAAGCGGCGATTGCCCTGATTCACCTGGGCAAGGTCTTCAAGGTTGCGGAACTGGCCATTGGCCAATCCAACCGCTCGGGCAGAGGGAAAGCCGGTGCCACCGGGGCGCGCATTGCTGGTGGAGATGCAGGGGCTTTGAAGGGCCGCGTTGGTTGTGGTCCATTGGTTCGGAGGCGTGCTCCCCGCCACCAGCAACTGACGGTTTTCCGGTTGGTTGAAGGTGGCAATGATCTGATCGGCGCCTGCCTCCGCCACCTGCTGGGCATCTCGGCTTTCACCACTCCCCAATGACGCCAGATTGGAGCCGGTGACCACCGCCACAAGACCCAGCGAACCCACCATAAGCGCCAGGATCACAAGCATCCCCGCCACCATGACGGAGCCCGTTTGCCTCTCCGCCCGGGCGGAGCCACTGAGGAGATGAAACAGCAAGCGGGCCTTGAGAACCCGAGCATGGGGGGGGATGACAGTACGCACGCCGCAGCGCGAATTCCTACCTGGCATCCCGTAACGACCGACTCAATCGAAAAACTCTAGCAAAGCTCTGGGGGATCTCTCACCATTTCATAAGATCGCCCGCAACACAGTCTGTTCCCTGGTCCACAAGCCCGACAGCCGCCTTGGAACTGGTGGGCAGGCGTAGGGGATCAAGAGGGTGTGGGGGGAGCCGGGGGAGGGGTTTCCGGCACGCACGCAGCCCGGCGCACCCCGCACAATGGACAAATTGCCTGAAGCCAACGGAATGGGTGTCCTCGCGGCCCTGGCCATCCTTGCCGGCCTGATCGTCGTCCACGAAGCGGGGCACTTCTTTGCAGCCACCTGGCAAGGGATCAGGGTCAGCGGCTTCTCGATCGGCTTCGGCCCGGTGCTGGTGGAGCGGCGACGCCGTGGCGTGCAGTTCGCCCTGCGGGCCATCCCCCTGGGCGGCTACGTGGCCTTTCCCGACGACGACGAAGACAGTGACATCCCGGCCGACGATCCGGATCTGCTGCGCAACCGCCCGCTGCCGCAGCGGGCCCTGGTGATCGCCGCCGGCGTGCTGGCCAACCTGCTGGTGGCCTGGGCCGTGCTGGTGGCCCAGGGGGCCGTGGTCGGCATCCCCGCCGGCTTCAGCGCCACCCCCGGTGTGGTGGTGGCGGCGGTGCAACCCGGCCTGCCGGCGGCGGCCTCCGGCCTGCGCCCCGGCGACCGCATCCTCAGCCTGGCGGGCACCTCCCTGGGCGGCGGCCAGAGCGCCGTGGAGGGCCTGGTGGCCGACATCAAGGCCGCTCCACAGCGCTCGCTGCAGCTGGTGGCTGAACGCGCCGGCAGCACCGTGACGCTCACGCTCACGCCCGATGCCCAGAACGGCATCGGGCGCATCGGCGCCCAACTGCAACCCAGCGGCAGCGAGGCCTTCCGGCCTGCCCGCAGCCCGCTGGAGGTGATCGGCCATGCCAACCGCACCTGCCTCAAGCTGATCCGCCGCACCGTGGATGGCTTCGTTTCCCTCGTCACCCACTTCGGTGAGACGGCACCCCAGGTATCGGGGCCGGTGAAGATCGTGGAGATGGGCGCCTCCCTCGCCCGCGACGGCGGCGGCAGCCTTTTTCTGTTCACGGCGCTGATCTCGATCAACCTGGCCGTGCTCAACGCCCTGCCGCTGCCCCTGCTCGATGGCGGCCAGTTCGTGCTGCTGCTGCTGGAGGGCCTGCGCGGCCGGCCGCTGCCGCAGCGCCTGCAACTGGCCTTCATGCAGTCGGGCTTCCTGCTGCTGGTAGGCCTCAGCCTGGTGCTGATCGTCAAGGACACCAGCCAGCTCTCCGCGGTGCAGCAGCTGCTGGGCCGCTGACGTGCCCCGCTTCCCCACCGCCCGCCAGCGGGCGCCACTGATCCTGGAGCGCCTGGCCACGCTTTACCCGGAAGCCACCTGCTCGCTCGACTGGCGCACCCCCTGGGAGCTGCTGGTGGCCACCATGCTCTCGGCCCAGTGCACCGACGAGCGAGTCAACAAGGTGACGCCGGCCTTGTTTGAGCGCTTCCCCGACGCGGCCGCCGCTGCAGCCGTGGACAGCGAGGCGGTGGAGCCCTACGTGAAATCCACCGGCTTCTTCCGCAACAAGGCCAAGAACATCGTGGCCGCCTCCCGGCTGCTGCTGGAACGCCACGGCGGCCAGGTGCCGGCCTCGATGCCGGAGCTGCTGGAGCTGCCGGGCGTGGCCCGTAAGACGGCCAACGTGGTGCTGGCCCATGCCTTCGGCATTCACGCCGGCGTCACGGTGGACACCCATGTGCGGCGCCTCAGCAACCGGCTCGGCCTCACCCGCCAGAGCGAACCGGTGAAGATCGAGCCCGACTTGATGAAGCTGTTTCCGCAACCGGAGTGGGAAAACCTCTCAATCCGGCTGATCTTCCATGGCCGCGCCGTGTGCCGGGCCCGCAACCCCGGCTGCGGCAGCTGCCCGATGGCTGATCTCTGCCCCAGCCATCCCGACCACGGACCGGGCGGCAGACGCACCGTTCCTGCCGCAGGGTAGGGTTGGTCCTCATCCGCAACAGCAAAGCAGCCGCATGGCGAAGAAGTCGATGATCGCGCGTGACGTGAAGCGCAAAAAAATCGTGGCTCGTTTCGCTGTCAAGCGCGCCGCTCTGAAGGCCGCGTTTGAAGCCGCCGCCGATCCCATGGAACGGCTGGAGATTCACCGCCAGATCCAGGGCCTGCCCCGCAACAGCGCCCCCAACCGGGTGCGCAACCGCTGCTGGGCCACCGGCAAGCCCCGCGGCTACTACCGCGATTTCGGCCTGTGCCGCAACCAGCTGCGCGAGCGCGCCCACAAGGGCCTGCTGCCGGGTGTCACCAAGTCCAGCTGGTGAGCCGCTGAACCTGCGCCGGCTCTCCTGCACCCCCGCTCCACGGGGTTAAGGGAGGGCCGGATGCGAGACTGCCTTTCGACAACAAAACGGACATAAGACGACGTGCCAGGAAAAATTCAGTCGGTCTCCTTCGATGGTCGGGAGATCCGGCTGACCACAGGGCTGTATGCCCCCCAAGCTGGGGGATCGGTGTTGATTGAATGCGGTGATACGTCCGTGCTGGTCACGGCCACCCGCGCCAAAGGCCGCGAAGGCATCGATTTCCTGCCCCTCACCTGCGATTACGAAGAACGGCTGTATGCCGCCGGGCGCATCCCCGGCAGCTTCTTTCGCCGGGAAGCACGCCCCCCCGAGCGGGCCATCCTCACCACCCGCCTGATCGACCGCCCGCTGCGGCCCCTGTTCCCCTCCTGGCTGCGCGACGACATTCAGGTGGTGGCCACCACCCTCTCGCTGGATGAGCGGGTGCCGCCCGATGTGCTGGCAGTCACGGGCGCTTCGATCGCCACCCTGCTGGCGCGCATGCCCTTCTACGGCCCGATGGCGGCTGTGCGCGTGGGCCTGCTGGGCGACGATTTCGTGCTGAACCCCAGCTTCCGCGAGATCGAACGCAGCGACCTCGATCTGGTGGTGGCCGGCACCCCTGCCGGTGTGGTGATGGTGGAAGCGGGCGCCAACCAGCTGCCCGAACAGGATGTGATCGAGGCCATCGACTTCGGCTACGAAGCGGTGGGTGAATTGATCAAGGCCCAGCTCACCCTGCTGAGCGACCTGGGCATCGAGCAGGTGATCCCCGAGCCGAAGGTGGAAGATCCCGCCCTGCCGGCCTTCCTCGAGCAGGAATGCGGCAAGGGCATCGGTGAGGTGCTCAAGCAGTTCACGCTCACCAAGGCGGAGCGTGATGCCCATCTCGATGCCATCAAGGCGGAGGTGGCCGTCAAGATCGGCGCCCTCAGCGACGACGACCCGATCCGCGTGGCCGCCGCCGGCAAGGCCCTGGGCAACACCTACAAGGGCATCACCAAGAAGCTGATGCGCGCCCAGATTCTCAGCGAAGGCAAGCGGGTGGATGGCCGCAACCTCGACGAGGTGCGCCCGATCACCGCCGCTGTGGGTGTGCTGCCCAAGCGGGTGCATGGCTCGGGCCTGTTCCAGCGTGGGCTCACCCAGGTGCTCTCCTGCGCCACCCTCGGCACCCCCAGCGATGCCCAGGAGCTCGACGACCTCAACCCGTCGAGCGAGAAGACCTACCTGCACCACTACAACTTCCCCCCCTACTCGGTGGGCGAGACCCGGCCGATGCGCTCCCCCGGTCGCCGCGAGATCGGCCATGGCGCCCTGGCGGAACGGGCCATCACCCCCGTGCTGCCCCCGAAAGAGAAATTCCCGTACGTGCTGCGGGTGGTGTCGGAGTGCCTCAGCTCCAACGGCTCCACCTCGATGGGCTCGGTGTGCGGCAGCACCCTGGCGCTGATGGATGCCGGCGTGCCGCTGCAGGCTCCCGTGAGCGGCGCCGCCATGGGCCTGATCAAGGAAGGCGATGAGGTGCGGATCCTCACCGATATCCAGGGCATCGAGGATTTCCTC
Source organism: Synechococcus sp. MW101C3 (assembly GCF_002252635.1). Lineage (NCBI taxonomy): Bacteria > Bacillati > Cyanobacteriota > Cyanophyceae > Synechococcales > Synechococcaceae > Synechococcus > Synechococcus sp. MW101C3. The sequence goes on along the minus strand of NZ_NQKX01000001.1, from coordinate 117,989 downwards.
GGCGACATGGACTTCAAGGTGGCCGGCACCGAGAAGGGCATCACCGCCCTGCAGATGGACATGAAGATCACCGGCCTGGCGGTGACCACCGTGGCCGAGGCCGTGAACCAGGCTCGCCCCGCCCGTCTGCACATCCTCGAGAAGATGCTGGAGGCGATCGAGAAGCCCCGCGACACCATGTCGCCCCATGCGCCCCGCCTGCTCAGCTTCCGCATCGATCCGGAACTGATCGGCACCGTGATCGGTCCTGGCGGCCGCACCATCAAGGGCATCACCGAGCGCACCAACACCAAGATCGACATCGAGGACGGCGGCATCGTCACGATCGCCAGCCATGACGGCGCCGCCGCCGAAGAGGCCCAGCGCATCGTGGAAGGTCTCACCCGTCGCATCAGCGAAGGGGAGCAGTTCAGTGGCACCGTCACCCGCATCATCCCGATCGGCGCCTTCGTGGAGATCCTTCCCGGCAAGGAAGGCATGATCCACATCTCCCAGCTCTCGGAAGCCCGGGTCGAGAAGGTCGAAGACGTGGTGAAGGTGGGTGATCCCGTCACCGTGCGCGTGCGTGAGATCGACAACCGCGGCCGCATCAACCTCACCCTGCGGGGCGTGTCCCAGGAACCGGTGGCGGTCTGAGGTCAACGCGGCTGCCCCTGGCAGCCCACTGCCCCCAACCCACCGCCAGCCATGGCCGCACCATCGGGTGATGAACCGCTTCCTCTCGGCGCTCCTGAGGCAATGGCGGCATCCTCAAGGGGCGCGCTTGGCGCCGAACCTGCGGCGGGCGTGCTCTATCTGGTGGGCACGCCGATCGGCAACCTCGCTGATCTCTCCCCCCGGGCCCGGCTGGTGCTGGAGCAGGTCGATCGCATCGCCTGTGAAGACACCCGCCACAGCGGTCAGTTGCTGGCGCGGCTTGGCATTCGCCGGCCGCTGCTGAGCTTTCACCAGCACAACCAGGCCACCCGCCTGCCCGAACTGCTGCAGGCGCTGCAGCGCGGTGAGCGGCTGGCAGTGATCAGCGACGCCGGCCTGCCAGGCATTTCCGATCCCGGCGAACCGCTGGTGGCCGCCGCGCGGCAGGCGGGGCTGGAGGTGGTGTGCATTCCTGGCCCCTGCGCCGTCACCACCGCGCTGGTGAGCAGCGGCCTGCCCAGTGGCCGCTTCTGCTTCGAGGGATTTCTGGCCGCCAAGCCCAGCCAGCGCCGGCGTCAGCTGCAGGAACTGGCGGCCGAGCCGCGCACCCTGGTGCTGTTCGAGGCGCCCCACCGGCTGATCGCCCTGCTGGAGGATCTGCTGGAGCTGCTGGGCGATCGCCCCCTGCGGGTGGCACGGGAGCTCACCAAGCGGCATGAGCAGCAGGTGGGGCCCACGGTGGCCGCCGCCCTCGAGCACTTCCGCCGGGTGCCCCCGCTCGGGGAGTGCACCTTGGTGCTGGGCGGCGCGCCCCCAGCGGCGCAACCCGCCTGGAACGAGGCTGCGCTGCGGGCCGAGCTGGAGAGCCTGCTGGTGGATGGGCTCAGCAAGCGGGAAGCCGCCCGCAACCTGGCAGAACGCACCGGTCACAGCCGCCGCGACCTCTACGCCCTGCTGCACCGCGACGGACCGGAAGCCGAGGAGCGCGACAGCGCCAGTGGCGACCACGAAGGGAGCTCGCACGCCTGAGCGCTGCTGACCCTCAGGCTGCCGGCGCGTCACACTCAGGGGGCGACCCTTTCAACCACCGCCGCCGCCATGCTGGTGCGCCTTCGACTCCTGGCCGGCAGTGTGGCCGGCGGCCTGCTGCTGCTTGTGGTGCTGTGCCTGGGCGGGCAGAACCTCAACGACCGGCCCCAGCTGCGGCTCGGCTTTGGACGCAGCGCCCCGCTACCCAGCGGCTTTCTGGTGGGCCTGGCGCTGGTGGTGGGGGTGATCAGCGGCGGGGCCGCCACGGCGCTGCTGATGCCGGGCGATGATCAGGATCCGGGCAGGGAGTAAAGCGCCCCTTCGAGCACCACACGGGTGATGCCCTTGCGCAGCAGGTAGGGGGCGGTGCGGCGGATCACCTGGCTGTCAGGCACCTGGATCACCCGCTGGGTGCGGCCACAGTGGCGTTTGGCCTGGCGTGGGTTGCTGAACACCACCAGGGCACGGCGCCGGGATTCCTCCTCCGGCAGCAGGCCGAGTTCGGGGAAATCGCTGAGGGGCCGGTCCTGCAGCTCCACGGTTTTGTCGACCAGCATGTAGAGGCTGTCAGGCAGGGGCGCCGCCTCGAACGGCAGGCAGGTGGCGGCAGGGCGGTCGAGCAGGGTTTCGCCGATCGGCACGGGCGTGAACAGGTCGGGCTCATCGTCAGCGTCTTCGCTGTCGCTGTCGGCATCGTTGTCGTCGGCGTCATCGCCGAAATCATCCGCATCGTCAATCGCCAGCACCTGGGCATCGTCATCGTCATCGCCGTCGGCGGCCGGATCCTGCCCGGCGGGATCGCCAAGGGTGGCAGGGGCGAATCCGGAGCCGAAGGGAGCAAGGGGCTCACTGCCGGGCTCCGCAGTATCTGAGGCTTGGGGAAGGACATCCCCGGCGTCCGCAACGCAGGCAGTGGCGCCGGCCTGGTCTGCGGCGTCGCCGCTGGCGGCAGGCTCTGCGGCTGGCCCTTCAGCCTGGACCTCGGCCTGCTCGAACAGGGGCCCGGCGGGGATCGCGGTGGCGTCGAGCGGGTGAGCAATGGCGGCCCTGCGCATTGCCGGCCCCTTGCCGCGCTCCAGCTTGATCTGCTCGTAGCGCTCGGCGCCGATGGCGGCCTTCACCACCCGGGTGGCGGTGGCGGCGCTGCAGCCGAAGGCAGCGGCCAGCGCCTGGGCAGTGTCCCCCTGCTGATAGCGGGCGACGAGCTCCTGCCGATGAGCGTCGCTGAGCCGGGTGGACGCCATTGGGAAGGTTTCACAGCAGACCACCTTAGGCTGTGCCGGTGGGCCGTTAGCTCAGTTGGATAGAGCATGCGACTTCTAATCGCACGGTCGCTGGTTCGAATCCAGCACGGCCCGTTTGTCCGCCGTTCGCCGACTCCTGAGCTCAGGGGGCAACGGCGAGCAGTGTGTCGCGCTTAAGTCGCAACGGCCAGCGGAGCGCCGCCGCGGGCGCGCTGCAGCAGGGTGTCGTCGGAAGGCTGGCGCAGCTGGTCGGCGAGGCCGAAGCGTTGCAGCAGCCGGATGAAGCGGAAGGTGGGGTCGGGCCGCAGCTGCAGCTGGCCGTCGCGCACGGTGTAGCCCTGACGCACCGCGAAGGGGAAGGCGTGGTGCAGGTTGTGCCAGCCCTCACCGAGCGTGATCAGTGCCACCAGGGCGTTGTTGCGGCTGTGGTCGTCGGTGCGGAAGGGCTGATCGCCCCACACATGCGCCACCGAGTTCACCGTGGCCACGCCGTGGAACAGCACGATGGTGCTGAGGAAGAAGGCGCCCAGATACATCCAGCCGCCCACCAGATACGACAGCCCGGCCAGGGCCAGCAGGGGCAGGAAATGGAGCCGATCGAGGCCGCGCAGCACCGGATCCGCTTCCACGTCCGCCGGCAGCTCATCGGGGAAGAAGCTCGAGCGCAGCAACCAGCCGGCCTGGGAGTTCCACAGCCCCCGCCAGCCCTGCAGCGGCATCAGCGGGGTGTGGGGGTCGGCGGCGGTGTCCACGTGGCTGTGATGCTGCAGGTGGTGGGCCTTCCACCAGCTCGGGCCCATCTGGCCGGCAGAAGCCGCCACAGCGCAGCCGATCCAGAGCACGGCACGCGGGGCGCGGTAGCTGCGGTGCACCAGCAGGCGGTGATACACCGACGTGATCGCCAGCATGCGCACCAGATACAGCCCCACCGCCCAGAGCAGGGCTCCGAGGCTCAGGCCCGTGACCAGCAGCAGCAGGCAACCGATGTGAAAGGAAACAATGAAGATCGGTCCCAGCAGGTACAGGGAACGGTGCAGGCCGGAGTTCAGAAGGAAAGGTGAGCGCTGGCTTCAAGCTAGTGGGCGCCCTTGCGCGCTGTTCGCGAAGAAATCCCCCAGCCGTGGGCCACCGGGCCGGGGCTGCCTACGTTGAAGCCGGCGGAGCGGTGGTCCCATGAGCCCAGCACCCGGGCCTGAGGGCAACCGGCTCGAACCCGGTTCAGGGCAAGTCGACCAGCCCCCGCAGCCGTTCGCCGCGCTGGAGCCGCTGCTGCGTCGCCATCACCACAGCGCCGGTGGCCTGATCGAGGTGCTGAACTGGGCGCAGGAGATCTACGGCCACCTCAGCGAGCCGCTGCTGCGCCATGTGGCCCGCAGCCTGGCGTTGCCGGACAGCCAGGTGTTCGGCACCGCAAGCTTCTACCACCTGTTCCGCTTCCAGCCCCCGGCGCGTCACAGCTGCGTGGTGTGCACCGGTACGGCCTGTGAAGTGAATGGCGCGTCTGAGCTGGTGGCGGCCTTGGAGGGCGCCCTGCGGCTCCGCCTCGGTGGACGCAGCGGCGACGGGCTGGTGAGCCTGGAGGGCGTGCGCTGCCTGGGCACCTGCGGCGCCGCGCCGGTGCTGGTGATCGATGGCGTGGCGTTGCCGCACCAGAGCCCGGCCCGCGCCCTAACGGCCCTGCAAGCGCTGACGCCATGAGCGCCATCAGCCCCGGCGGTGAAGCGCTGCAGCAGGTGCGCTGCTGCAGCGCTGCCGGCTGTCTGGTGAGCGGGGCGGGCCCCTTGCGCGAGGCGCTGGAAGCGGCCGTGGCCCGCCATGGCCTGGAGCAGCGGCTCGTGATCACCCCTGTGGGCTGCCTGGGCCCGTGCAGCCAAGGCCCGCTGCTGGCGGTGGACCCTGAGGGCGCCCTGTTCAGCGGCGTCGAGGCGGCTGAGGCCGACGGGCTGATCGTCGCCCTGGCCCGGCGCTCGCAGGTGGCGGCACCCGAACAGGACGGACCGCTCCAGTGGCAGCCGGCCCGCGGCGCACGGCTCGACACGGGCGCCCCCTTCTTTGCGCGGCAGCGGCGCATCGTGCTGGAGCAGTGCGGCCGGATCGACCCGGAGCGGATCGAGGCGGCGATCGCCTGCGGCGCCTACACCCAGCTGCGCCGCGTGGTGCAGACCCTCAGCCCCGCCGAGGTGGTGGACACGCTGCGCCGCAGCGGCCTGCGCGGGCGCGGCGGCGCCGGCTACCCCACCGGGCTGAAGTGGGCCACGGTGGCCGCCATGCCGGGCGAGCACAAGGTGGTGGTGTGCAATGCCGATGAAGGCGACCCCGGCGCCTTCATGGACCGCAGCGTGCTGGAAGGCGACCCCCACCGCGTGCTGGAAGGAATGGCGATCGCGGCCCATGCGGTGGGAGCAGATCAGGGGTTCATCTACGTACGTGCCGAGTACCAGCTGGCGATTGCCCGTCTGCGCCAGGCGATCGAGCAGGCCCACCAGTGGCAACGGCTCGGCCAGCAGCTCTTTGGCACCCGCTTCAGCTTCACGGTGGAGCTGCGGGTGGGCGCCGGGGCCTATGTGTGCGGCGAGGAAACGGCACTGATCCGCTCGATCGAAGGTGGACGCGGCACGCCCCGCCCCCGCCCCCCCTACCCCGCTGAACGGGGGGTGGGCGGCCTGCCGACGCTGATCAACAACGTGGAGACCTTCGCCAACGTGGTGCCGATCCTGCGGGAAGGCGCCGACTGGTTCGCCGCCATCGGCACGACCGGCAGCTCGGGCACCAAGGTGTTCAGCCTCACCGGCAACGTGCGCCGCGGCGGGCTGGTGGAGGTACCGATGGGCACCAGCCTGGCCACGATCGTGGTGGAGATGGGCGAGGGCACCCCGGACGGGGCAGGCATCAAGGCGGTGCAGACCGGCGGCCCCTCAGGCGGCTGTGTGCCCGCCGCCCATCTCGACACCCCGGTGGATTACGAGAGCCTGCAGGCACTGGGCACGATCATGGGCTCCGGCGGCATGGTGGTGCTCGATCACGCCACCGACATGGTGGCCCTGGCGGCCTTCTTCATGGCCTTCTGCCGCGAGGAATCCTGCGGCAAGTGCGTGCCCTGCCGCGCCGGCACCGTGCAGCTGCATGGGCTGCTGCAGAAGCACCTGGCCGGCGAGGCCACAGCCGCCGACCTGAGCCAGCTGGAAGCGCTGTGCCACATGGTGCGGGACACCAGCCTGTGCGGGCTGGGCCAGAGCGCCCCCAAGCCGGTGCTCAGCACGCTGCGCTTCTTTCGCAGCGACTACGAGGCGCGCCTGCGGCCCGATCCGACAGCGGCGCCCACCGCCACAGGAGGGGCCCCATGAGCGTCTGCACGCTCACGATCGACGGCCAGGCGGTGGCCGCCGCCGCCGGCACCACCGTGCTGCAGGCGGCGCAGCAGGCGGGGATCACCATCCCCACCCTCTGCCACCTGGAGGGCCTGAGCCCGGTGGCGGCCTGCCGCCTCTGCCTGGTGGAGATCGCCGGCAGCGACAGGCTGCAGCCCGCCTGCGTCACCGCCGTGGCGGAAGGGCAGGTGGTGCACAGCGCCACGCCACGCCTGCGCGATCACCGGCGCACCTTGATCGAGCTGCTGTTCACCGAGGGCAACCACGTGTGTGCCGTGTGCGTGGCCAACGGCCACTGCGAACTGCAGGACCTGGCCGTGGCGGTGGGCATGGACCACACGCGTCTGCCCTACCGCCACCCCCAGCGCTCGGTGGACCTCTCCCACCACCGCTTCGGGCTCGACCACAACCGCTGCATCCTCTGCACCCGCTGCGTGCGTGTGTGCGATGAGGTGGAGGGGGCCCATGTGTGGGACGTGGGCTGGCGGGGTGAGCACTGCCGGATCGTCGCCGGGCTGAATCAGCCCTGGGGCGCGGTGGACGCCTGCACCGACTGCGGCAAATGCGTGATGGCCTGCCCCACCGGCGCCCTGTTCCACAAGGGCGACGGCGCCGAGGAGAAACACGAGGAGGCCTGGCGGCTGGCCGTGATCCTGCGGGCCCATCGTGCGGGGACGGCGCCATGAAACTGCGTCTCGCCACCGTGTGGTTGACGGGCTGCTCGGGCTGCCACATGTCGTTTCTCGATCTGGACGAATGGCTGATCGAGCTGGCCGCGCTGGTGGAGGTGGTGTTCTCACCGATCGCCTCCGACGTGAAGACCTACCCGGAGCACGTGGATGTGGCCCTGGTGGAGGGGGGTGTGGGCACCAGCGACAACCTGGCGCTGATCCGGCAGGTGCGGCAGCACACGCGCGTGCTGGTGGCGTTCGGCGACTGCGCCATCACCAGCAACGTGCCCGGCCTGCGCAATTCCCATCCCGGCGCTGACACCGTGCTGGAGCGGGCCTATCTGCAGCTGTCAGACAGCAGCGGCTGCCTGCCGCAGGCACCCGGGATCGTGCCGGAGCTGCTGGAGCAGGTGCTGCCGGTGCAGGCGGTGGTGCCGGTGGACGTGTATCTGCCCGGCTGCCCGCCACCAGCCGCGCGCATCCGCGCCGTGCTGGAGGCGCTGCTGCGGGGCGAGACGCCAGTGATGGAGGGGGCGGAGCTGATCCGCTTCGGCTGACCCATGGACCAGAGCCCCACCCCACCGGCCGGGACACCACGCACGATCCTGATCGATCCGGTCACCCGCATCGAAGGCCACGCCAAGATCACGATCCACCTCGATGCCAGCGGCAGCGTGGCGGCCGCCCGCTTCCATGTGACCGAATTCCGCGGCTTCGAGGCCTTCTGCGCCGGGCGGCCGTTCACGGAGATGCCGGCGCTCACGGCGCGGATCTGCGGCATCTGTCCGGTGAGCCACCTGCTGGCCTCCGCAAAGGCGGGCGACCAGCTGCTGGCGGTGACGATCCCGCCGGCGGCCGAGCGGTTGCGGCGCTTGATGAACCTGGCCCAGATCATCCAGTCGCATGCGCTGTCGTTCTTTCACCTGAGCAGCCCGGATTTCCTGCTCGGCTGGGACTGCGATCCGGCGCGGCGCAACGTGTTCGGCCTGATCGCCGCCGATCCTGAGCTGGCCCGCGGCGGCATCCGGCTGCGTCAGTTTGGCCAGACGGTGATCGAACGGCTGGGCGGGCGGAAGATCCATCCGGCCTGGGCGGTGGCCGGTGGGGTGCGCACCCCCCTCGCCGCCGCCGACCGCGACGCGATCCGTGCGGGGCTGCCTGAGGCTTTCGCCACCACCCGCGCGGCCCTGGCGCTGTTCAAACACCTGCTGGATGGGCCGCTGGCGGCGGAGGCCGCTGTGTTCGGGGACTTTCCTTCTCTTTTTATGGCGTTGGTGGGGGAAGGCGGCGCGTGGGAGCACTACGGCGGCCGCCTGCGCCTGATCGATGGCGACGGCACGCCGCTGGGCGGTGATCTGCCGGCCGATGGCCTGGGTGCCGGGCCGTTCGACGCGTTGCTGGCCGAGGCGGTGGAACCGTGGACCTACCTGAAATTCCCCTACTACAAGCCGCTGGGGCCGGAAGCGGGCAGCTACCGGGTGGGGCCGCTGGCGCGGCTGAACGTGTGCGATCACATCGGCACCACCGGCGCCGACAGCGAACTGCTGGAGCTGCGCCAGCGCGGCGGGCGGGTGGTGACCAGCTCCTTCCATTACCACCTGGCCCGGCTCATCGAGATCCTCGCGGCGCTGGAGGCGATCGAAGCCCTGCTCGATGATCCGGCCCTCGGCGACTCCCATGTGCGCGCTCGCGCCCACCTCAACGCCTTCGAGGCGGTGGGGGTGAGCGAGGCGCCGCGCGGCACGTTGTTCCACCACTACCGGGTGGATGGCGACGGGCTGATCGAGGCGGTGAACCTGGTCATCGCCACCGGGCAGAACAACCGGGCGATGAACCGCACGATCACCCAGATCGCGCGCCACCACATCCAGGCAGGCCCCAGCGCCGGTGCGGAAGGCGGGGCTGAAACCGCCCTGCCGGAGATCGCCGAGGCCCTGCTCAACCGGGTGGAGGCGGGCATCCGCTGCTTCGATCCCTGCCTGTCGTGCTCCACCCATGCCGCCGGCGAAATGCCGCTGCACGTGCAACTGCTCGGCCCCGGCGGGGAACTGCTGCGGGAGCGGTGGCGGTCGTGATCGCCGCCCCGGGCGGGCCGGCACCACAGCGGCGCGATCTGCTGATCGGCTGGGGCAATGATCTGCGGCAGGACGACGGCGTGGGCCTGGCCATCGCCGCTGCGGTGCAGGGCTGGCACCAGCGGCAGCTCACCGTGCTGGCCACCCGGCAGCTCACGCCGGAGCTGGCACTGCTGCTGGCCGAGGCCCGCCGGGTGCTGTTCGTGGATGCCGCTCTGGCGCCGGCCTGTCCGCCGCCGGGCTGGCAGCTGGAGCGCTTGGCGGCTGATGCCGCAGCAACGGCGGCCGGGGGCCCGCCCTTCAGTCATCACGCCAGCCCCGGCGCGCTGCTGCAGCTGGCCGGCCAGCTCTATGGCCGCACCCCCCCGGCCTGGCAACTGCTGGTGCGCGCGCACCGCTGCGGGCTGGGCAGCCACCTCACGCAGGCCACCGCCGCCCTGCTGCCCGAGGCCCTGGCGGCGGTGCGGCGCTGGTGCGGCGATGCATGAACTGGCGCTGATGGAGGAGGTGCACCGGATCGCCCTGGCGGCCGCCGCGGCTGAAGGGGCCGCGCGGATTCATGGGCTGCGCCTGCGGGTGGGGCAACGGGCCGGGGTGGATCCCGACGCGCTGCGTTTCGCCTTTGAGGTGGTGATGGCCGGTGGTATCGCTGAGGGGGCCAGCCTGGAGCTGGAGCTGTCCGCAGGCCGGGAGCTGGAGCTGATCGGACTGGACGTGTCGTGAGGTTTCATCGCACTGACGGGGCCGTGAGGAATCTCCCCCTCCCGCACCGGCAGGGCGAACGCCCGCACGCTCAGCGCCGACTCCCGCGGCAGCTCGCCGCTGGCGAGGATCAGCCAGGCCACCAGCCGCACCGACAACCAGGGCCGCTCAAGATCGAGGAAAGCGGCCACTGACTTGCTCATCAGCTGGTGGAGGTTAAGGCGGGTGATGGTGCCGGCAATGGCGCGGGCTCAGGACTCAGGACTTGCGACTCCGGTATACGGGTTTCGGTATTGGGGATTGGGGATTGAGGCTGGGAGGTTGTACGGGGGCTCAGGCTCTGGGGGCGCAGTGGGCTCTGCCGGGAGCGCAGCATCCCAGGCATCTTCCGGCGGAGGCGCCTTCAGCTCAGCGGCATAGCGACATCTCCCGAGCAGCGACATAAGCAGGCCATAGGCAGGGCCGAGTGTCAGCAGCAAAAGCTGATCAGTGCCAACGATTGCTCAGCCTGCGCACTGACTCTGCAGCATCCATCAAGGAAGAGCCCAGAAAGCGCAACGACTCAAATCCTCAGCGCCCGAGCCCCTTGCAAGCCTGAGAACCTCGCCGGCTCAGAAGAGCTCTGGCCAAGAAATGCAGCGGGATGATGCATTTCTTCCTCTCGCAGAATCTCCTTCGTCGGTCGCGGACTTTCCCCGCCCCGCTTTCAGGAATCGGGCGCGATCCCCACCACGGGCAAGCTGCTCAGGCCATCAAGCCAAGCAGGCGTCCAGGCCATCAAGAACCCAGGCTCGAATGGGCCAAGCCACCCGGCCATCAGATGGCGGCAGAGGGCCAAGAACCCAGTGATTACCGTGGTTTTCGGCAAAGACCCAATCCCCTGTGCCAATTGCTACAGTCCGCCGGACAAATTCTCTGAGATCACGAAAAGCGCCACGTGACATTCCTCTCTGACTTCATTCCGCTCTTCCTGGAGCAGGTTCAGTCCCCGACCCTCGGATTCCTGATCGGCGGGATCATCGTTGCCGCACTTGGCAGCCAGCTGGCCATTCCGGATTCGATCTACAAGTTCATCAGCTTCTTCCTGCTGATGAAGATCGGCCTGACGGGCGGCATCGCCATTCGGAACTCCAACCCCACGGAGATTTTTCTCCCGGCGCTCGCGGCCGTGGGGCTAGGCATCGTGATCGTGTTCATCGCTCGATACACCCTCGGGAAACTGCCCGGCATCAGCGTGCCTGACGCCGTGGCCACCGGCGGTCTGTTCGGTGCGGTGAGCGGCTCCACGCTGGCGGCCGTGCTGCCGCAGCTGGATTCCGCCAAGATCCCCTATGAGGCCTGGACGGCGGCCCTGTATCCCTTCATGGACATTCCGGCGCTGGTGACGGCCATCGTGGTGGCCAGTGTCTACCTCTCCAAGAAGACCGGCAACACCGTCGAGAAAGTGCAGGTCTGGCCGATCATCAAGGACAGCCTCCAGAGTTCTGCCGTTACATCTCTTCTTCTGGGCGTGGCCCTCGGCATCCTCACCAAGCCCGAGCCCGTCTATGAGAGCTTCTTCGACCCCCTGTTCCGCGGCTTCCTGGCGGTGCTGATGATCATCATGGGGATGGAAGCTGCTCAGCGTATGAATGAGCTGCGCAAGGTGGCCCAGTGGTTCGCCATCTACGCCTTCATTTCCCCCATCGTGCATGGCTTCCTGGCCTTCGGCGTCGGTCTGCTCATCCACAAGTTCACCGGCTTCAGCATCGGTGGTGCGGTTGTGCTGGCGGTGATCGCCGCCTCCAGCTCGGATATCTCGGGCCCACCCACCCTTCGTGCCGGCATCCCTTCAGCAAACCCCTCGGCCTACATCGGTGCTTCCACAGCCATCGGCACGCCAGTGGCGATCGCCATCTGCATCCCTCTGTTCATCGGGATTGCAGAGGTGCTGCTCGGCAAGTAAATTCGCAACCCATTGATCCAATTTCTCACTACTATTCTTTGAGGTCATACCCATGAGTCAACAGGTCTGGAAGCTGGTGATCGTTGCAGAGGAAGTCCTCTCCAAGAAACTCACCAAGCTCATCAAGGCGTCAGGCGCCACCGGTTATACCGTCAATGCAGCCGGTGGTGAAGGAAGCCGCAATGTTCGCTCCACGGGAGAGCCAAGCGTGTCGCACACCCTCTCCAACGTGAAAATCGAGGTGCTCACCGGCACCCGCGAACTGGCCGACAAGATCACAAGCGACATCGCAGCAAAGTATTACGCGGACTACTCGATCATCACCTACATCTACCCGGTGGAAGCCCTGCGCGATCACAAGTTCTGATTCAGGAATGATGCGGCTGGCTGCCGTGGAATCCGTGTCAGTTCATCCTGTGCCAGTTCAGCGGCGCGATCGGCGAGGCTTTGCCCTTCAAGCCTCCAGATTCGGCACAGGATTCCTGCTCACTCAAGCGCCCATGGGATTCACGGGGGTTCTTGCCCCCTGATTCCTATGTCTCCCCAGGGTTGCTGAATCCCTGGTTTCACTCAATTCTGGGGAGATGCGTCACCGGCAGGTTCGCTGCATCAGCGAGGCCAGCACGCGTAGGTGCCAGGCCTCGCTTTTTCATGTGTTCGCCCAGCCCCCATGGCTCAGTTCAGCAAACTCCCGGCCGTTCTGGTTGGAACCTTGACGCTCTACCTGCTTGGTTATGCCTATGCCAGAGTGGTGGTCTTTCATGCCGTGGAGCGCTATTCAGGCGCTGAAGGCAAAGGCCCGCCGCGCCAGGACGTGATCGCCAAAAAAGATCGGCCGGCTGGAGAAGGGTGGGAGTATGCGCTGTTTCTGCCGGCGATCAAGCTGGAGGAAAGCCTGAGGGCCGCCGGCCCGAACCGCTGACCGGCGCCGGTCCACGGTGAGGAAGGGCTACGCCGGTGGGCATGGCTCCTGCCCTCTCCCCAGACTGGAACCATCGCCGCCGGCTGCGCCATGTGCTCCCACTGCTCCTGCGGCCAGCCGATGGCCAGCGTGGCGGCAGCCCCCGCGCCGCGAACCCTGCTGCTGCGCCACAACCTGCTGGAGCGCAACGACAGCAACGCCGCGCGCAACCGCGAGCGCTTCGCGGCCGCCGGCCTGCTGGTGGTGAATGTGCTCTCGGCCCCCGGCGCCGGCAAAACCGCCCTGCTCGAAGCTGTCGCGCGCCAGTGGCGGCACGGCCCGGTGGGGGTGATCGTGGGCGATCTCGCCACCGACAATGACGCCCGCCGCCTGCAGGCCGCCGGCGCCCGCGCCGTGCAGATCCAGACAGGCGACCTGTGCCACCTGGAAGCGTCGCTGGTGGCGGGAGCCTTTGATCAGCTCGACACCGGCGACATGGAGCTGCTGGTGATCGAGAACGTGGGCAACCTGGTGTGCCCCACCGCCTTCGATCTGGGCGAGCAGCTGCGGATCGCCGTGCTCTCGGTGACCGAAGGGGAAGACAAGCCGCTCAAATACCCGGCCCTGTTCCACTCCGCCGATGCGGTGGTGATCAACAAAACCGATCTCGCCGCGGCCGTGGGCTTCGATCGCGCCGCCGCTCTGGCCCACCTGGCAGCGGTGGCGCCCCACGCCCGCCTCTTCGAACTCTCGGCTCGCACCGGTGCCGGCCTCGAGGCGCTGCTGCACTGGCTGGAGCACCAGCGCCAGGGTGCAGTCCCGGCCTGCGCATGAGCGGCGCCCCCCGGCGGCGCCTGAGGCTCGACATTGAGGGGGTCGTGCAAGGCGTGGGCTTCCGGCCGTTCGTGCATCGGCTGGCGTCGCAGCAGCAACTGGCCGGCTGGGTCACCAACACCCCAGGCGGGGTGTTGATCGAAGTGGAGGGAAACGCCGCCGCGCTGGAAGCCTTCCTGCAGGCGCTGGAGACCCGCCGCCCGCCGCACAGCCGCATCGACCGCCTGGCGCGTCGCTGGTTGGCGCCCCTGGCTGCGCCTGCGGGGGCGCCGAGAGAGGAGCAGCGCGAGATGCTGGGGGAAGAGCCGGACGTGTTCAGGATCCTGCCGGCAGCCCCCGCCAGCGGGCCGCACCCGGATTCCGCTTGTGGCCCCGACCCCACCAGCGCGCTCACGGGCCTGGTTCCGGCCGATCTGGCCCCCTGCGGCGCCTGCCGCGCCGAACTGCGTGATCCACGCAACCGCCGCTATGGGTATGCCTTCAACAGCTGCGCCCATTGCGGGCCGCGCTACAGCCTGCTGCGCGCCCTGCCGTTCGAGCGGGCCCACACCACCCTGGCCGGATTTGAACTCTGCGCCGCCTGCCACCGCGAATTCCACGATCCGGGCGACCGCCGCTTTCACGCCCAGACGATCGGCTGCCCCGCCTGCGGACCGCAGCTGCGCTGGCGGCAGCGGGACGCCGGCGGGATTGGCAGCGACGGCGGGCCTGGCGCCGCCGCGCTGGCGGCAGCGGCGGCGGCGTTGCAGCGCGACCAGGTGGTGGCCCTGCAGGGGGTGGGGGGCTTTCAGCTGCTGGTGCGGGCTGCTTCAGCGGCGGCCGTCGCTGTGCTGCGGCGCCGCAAGGGGCGCCCAGAGCAACCCTTTGCCGTGCTGGTTCCCCACCTGGCCTGGGTGCGGCGTCACTGCCAGGTGTCGGCGGCGGAGGCACGGCTGCTGGTGGGGCCGGCGGCACCGATCGTGCTGCTGCGGCGGCGCGCCGCCCCCCTCGCCGACGGTGTGGCCCCTCACACCCCCTGGCTGGGGGTGATGCTGCCGGCCTCGCCCCTGCACGCCCTGCTGCTGGAGGCGGTGGGGGAGCCGCTCGTGGCCACCAGCGGCAACCGCTCAGGCGAACCGCTGGGCTTCAGCGAGGCCGATGGGCTGGACCTGCTCACGGACCTCGCCGATGGTCTGCTGAGCCACAACCGGCCGATCGCCAACCCCGTCGACGACGGCGTGGCCCAGGTGGTGGCCGGAGCAGTGATGGTGCTGCGCCAGGCACGTGGCACCGCGCCCACCGCCATCACCCTGCCGGATCCGGCGCCCCCGCCGGCCGCAATGCCCCGACAGGCCGACGTGCTGCTGGCCATGGGCGGCCAGGTGAAAAGTGCCATCGCCATTAGCCAGGGCAGGCGCGCACTGCTGGGGCCCCATCTCGGCGATCTCGGCACGCTGGCCGGCGAACGGCGGCTGACCGGCAGCCTGCTCAGCTGGCTGGAGCGCCAGCAGCTGCGCCCGTCGCGGCTCGCCGTCGACCTGCACCCCGGCTACAGCGCGCACCGCCTCGGCCGCGAGCTGGCGGAGGCCTGGGGCGGTCTGCCGGTGCTCGCCGTGCAGCACCATCACGCCCACCTGCTGGCCTGCCTGGCGGAGCACGGTCTACAGCTGCCGGCCACAGGGGTGGCCTGGGATGGCGCCGGCTTCGGCCCCGACGGTCTGCTCTGGGGCGGCGAGTGCCTGCGGCTGGAGCCCCCGCGGGCGGGCGCCGCGCTCGGCTTCACGCACCTGGCGCGGCTGCGGCCCTTCCCCCTGCCCGGCGGCGAACGGGCCCTACGGGAACCGCGCCGCGCCGCGCTCGGGCTGCTGGTCGCCGCCTTCGGGGCGGACAGCCAGGCCCACACCCCGCCGGCCACCCGGGCCGCCTTCGGCGACGGGGAGCAGCAACTGCTGGAGCGCCTCATGGAGACAGGCCTGAAGGCGCCGCTCTGCACGAGCATGGGCCGCCTGTTCGACGCCCTCGCCTCGCTGCTCGGTCTGGTGCAGCGCTGCAGCTTCGAAGGGCAGGGGGCACTGCGGCTGCAGGCGGCGGCCCAGGCCGCGCTGGACGCGCCGGAGCCGCAGGGCTGGCCGGCCTATCGCCTCCCCATCTGCGCCGCAGCACCTGCTGCCGCTGCCAGCGGCGTGGCCGCACCGTGGCTGCTCGATTGGCACCCCCTGCTGACTTCCGTGCTCGACGATCTGGCCCGCGGCCGCCCCGTGCCGTCGATCGCGCTGGCCTTTCACCGCGCCCTGGCGGCCCTGCTGGTGGAGCTGGCGCAGCGGTTGCAGCTGCACCGCCTGCTGCTGAGCGGCGGCTGCTTCCAGAACCGCCTGCTGTTGGAACTGACCGTGACGGCGCTGGCGGCGGCCGGCGTTGAAGCGGTGTGGCCCCAGCGGGTGCCCTGCAACGACGGCGGCCTGGCCCTCGGCCAGCTGCTGGCGCTGGCCTGGTCGGCATGTGAGGAAGGCACAGAGCCGGGGGTTCAGGCGCCGCTTCTCGCCCTATAGAGGAGAGGCAGGCCCTGCGGAGGCCGCCGCTGGCGGCGGAGGAGCGTGATGTGTCTGGCTGTGCCGGGTGAGCTGATCCGGATCGAGCACCGCCGCCCGGCCGACCTCGCGCCGGACGCTGGCGGCGACGGCGAAGACAACGACGACGCGCTCTGGCGGGTGGGGGTGGTGGAGTTCTCCGGCGTGCAACGGGAGGTGAGCCTGGCCTGCGTGCCGGAGGCCCGCCCCGGCGATCTGCTGCTGGTGCACGTGGGTTTCGCGCTCAGCGTGGTGGTGGAGTCATGAGCCCCTCCCGCGCCGATGGCCGCATCACCGTCGATGGCAATGAAGCGGTGGCGCGCGTGGCCTACCGGCTGAATGAGGTGATGGCGATCTACCCGATCACCCCGGCCACGCCGATGGGGGAATGGGCCGATGGCTGGGCCGCGGCCGGCCGCCCCAACCTCTGGGGCAGCGTGCCCACCGTGGTGGAGATGCAGAGCGAGGGGGGCGCCGCCGGGGTGCTGCATGGCGCCCTGCAGGCCGGAGCGCTCGCCACCACCTTCACGGCGTCCCAGGGGCTGCTGCTGATGCTGCCCAACCTCTACAAGATCGCCGGTGAACTCACCAGCACGGTGGTGCACGTGGCCGCCCGGGCCCTGGCGGGCCAGGCGCTCTCGATCTTCGGGGACCACAGCGACGTGATGGCCACCCGCGGCAGCGGCTGCGCCCTGCTCTGCTCGGCGTCGGTGCAGGAGGCCGGCGACTTCGCCGCCATCGCCACCCTGGCCAGCCTGAACGCCCGCCTGCCCTTCCTGCATTTCTTCGACGGCTTTCGCACCTCCCACGAGCTGCACACGGTGGCGCCGCTGTCTGACGCGACCCTCGCCGCCCTGATTCCGGCGGGGCTGATCGCCGCCCACCGCGCCCGGGGGCTGAGCCCCGACCATCCCGTGATCCGCGGCACCAGCCACAACCCGGACGTGGCCTTTCAGGCCCGTGAAGCGGCCAATCCCTTTCACGACGCCGCCCCGGCGCTGGTGCAGCAGGCGATGGACCGCTTCGCCGCGCTCACCGGGCGCGCCTACCGGCTGTTCGAGTATCACGGCGATCCGCTGGCGGAGCGGGTGCTGGTGCTGATGGGCTCAGGCTGCGAGACGGCCCAGCTCACGGTCGATGCCCTCATCGCCAGCGGCGAGCGGGTGGGGGTGCTGAAGGTGCGGCTCTACCGGCCGTTCAGCGCCGAGCGGCTGGTGGCGGCGCTGCCGGCCAGCGTGCGCGCGATCGCCGTGCTGGATCGCTGCAAGGAACCGGGCGCCGGCGGCGACCCGCTCTACCTCGACGTGAGCGATGCGGTGCGGCGCTGCTGGGGGCGGACGGCCGCCACCGACGCCAGACCGCAGCCCCGGGTGGTGGGCGGGCGCTACGGCCTGGCCTCCAAGGAGTTCAACCCGGCGATGGTGAAGGCGGTGCTGGAGGCCCTGCGCGGCCACGCGGCGCCCCATTCCTTCAGCGTCGGCATCGAGGACGACCTCACCCACCGCTCCCTGCCGGTGGACACCAGCTTCCGCGCCGAAACGGAGGGGGAATTCCAGGCCGTGATCTACGGGCTCGGCGCCGACGGCAGCGTGGGCGCCAGCAAGAACACGATCAAGATCATCGGCGCAGGCACGGACCTGCACGCCCAGGGCTACTTCGTCTACGACTCGAAGAAATCCGGTTCGGTCACGGAGTCGCATCTGCGCTTCGGCCCACGGCCGATCCACGCCACCCACCTGGTGGGGCGGGCCGATCTGGTGGCTTGCCACCAGTGGGATTTCCTCAGCCGCTTCGACCTGCTGAGCACGGCGCGCCCCGGCGCCACCCTGCTGCTGAACAGCCCCTGGGAGGCCGGGCAGATCTGGGAGCTGCTGCCGGCGGCGGTGCGCGCCCAGATCCGCGCCAGGCAGCTGCGCGTGTTCGCCATCCATGCCGCCGCGATCGCGCGCGACTTCGAGCTGGGCGGGCGCATCAACACCGTGATGCAGACCTGCTTCTTCTCGCTCGCCGGGGTGATGCCGCTGGAGCAGGCACTGGACGCGATCCGCGTCGCGATCCGCCACAGCTACGGCCACAAGGGAGAGCCGGTGGTGCAGCGCAACCTGCAGGCCGTCGATGCCGCCCTGGCACGGCTGCTGCCGGTGCCGATTCCAGCGGAGGACCCAGCCGGCCCACCAGAGCCGGAGGCCGATCGCTTCGCCGCCGCCCCCACCTTCGTGCGCAGCGTGATCGTGCCCCAGCTGGCCCGTCAGGGCGACCGGCTGCCGGTGAGTGCCCTGCCCGCCGATGGCACCTACCCCTGCGGCACCGCCCGCTGGGAGAAGCGCAACATCGCCGACAGCGTGCCGGTCTGGGCGGAGCAGCTGTGCGTGCAGTGCGGCAAATGCGTGATGGTGTGCCCCCATGCCGTGATCCGCGCCAAGGTGGTGGAGCCAGCCGCGCTGGCGGCGGCACCGCAGGGCTTCCTGAGCGCACCGGCCCGCGAACCGCACGGCAGCGCCAATCGCTTCACCCTGCAGGTGGCGGTTGAGGACTGCACCGGCTGCGCCCTCTGCGTAGAGGTCTGCCCGGCACGCGAGCGGGACACGCCCAGCCACAAGGCCATCAACATGGCGCCGCAGCGGCCGCTGCGCGAGCAGGCCCGCGGCGCCTGGGAGTTCTTCCTGCAACTGCCCGACACCGAGCGCAGCCAGCTGAACCTGCGCCACATCGGCCAGCAGCAGCTGCAGGAGCCGCTGTTCGAATTTTCCGGCGCCTGCGCCGGCTGCGGCGAAACGCCGTACATCAAGCTCGCCACCCAGCTGTTCGGCGACCGGATGGTGGTGGCCAACGCCACCGGCTGCTCGTCGATCTATGGCGGCAACCTGCCCACCACCCCCTGGAGCTGCAACGGCGACGGCCGCGGGCCGGCCTGGTCCAACTCCCTGTTCGAAGACAACGCCGAGTTCGGGCTGGGCTTCCGCGTGGCCTACGACCAGCGGCACACCACCGCCGTGCGCCTGCTGCGTCGCCTGGCCGAACCCGGCGACGGGGGCAGCGAGGCGCCGGTGCCGCCGGAGCTGGCGCAGGCGCTGATCCAGGCGGATCAGAGCGGGGAAGCGGGGATCTTCGAGCAGCGGCAGCGGGTTGTGGAGCTGCGCCGGCGGCTGGAGCAGGGACAGGTGCAAGGGCAGCAAGAGCCGGAGCGGCAGGCGGAGATCGAGGCGCTGCTCGCCCTGGCCGACGATCTGACCAAGCGCAGCGTGTGGATGATCGGCGGCGACGGCTGGGCCTACGACATCGACGCGGGCGGTATCGACCAGGTGCTCGCCAGCGGCCAGGACGTGAACCTGCTGGTGCTCGACACCGAGCTCTACTCCAACACCGGCGGGCAGATGTCGAAGGCCACCCCGATCGGTGCCGTCGCCAAGTTCGCCAGTGGCGGCAAGCGCACCGCCAAGAAGGATCTGGGCCTGATGGCGATGAGCTATGGCAACGTCTACGTGGCCAGCGTGGCGATGGGCGCCCGCGACGAGCACACCCTGCGGGCCTTCCTGGAGGCCGAGGCGTTTGCGGGGCCTTCGCTGATCCTGGCCTACTCCCACTGCATCGCCCACGGCATCGACATGGCCAAGGGCATGAGCCAGCAACGGCAGGCCGTGGAGTCGGGCCGCTGGCTGCTCTACCGCCACGACCCGCGCCGCAGCGCTGCGGGCCTAAACCCCCTGGTGCTCGATTGCCGCACCCCCTCGCTGCCGGTGGCTGAAGCAATGGCCCGCGAGAACCGCTTTCGCAGCCTCAGCGACAGCGATCCGGAGCAGGCAGAGCGCCTGGCGCTGCTGGCCCAGCAGCAGGTGGACGCCCGCTGGGAGCACTACCGCCAGCTGGCCGCCCTGCCGGCGCCCGGGGCCGGGTGAACCCACTCGCCCCCTACCGCCGGCCGGAGGCGGTGCAGCAGCTGGTGGGGCAGTTGCAGCAGGCCATCAGCCGCCCCTGGACTCTGATGGAGGTCTGCGGCGGGCAGACCCACGCGCTGCTGCGCCATGGCCTCGACCGGCTGCTGCCCGAGGGGTTGGAGCTGATCCACGGCCCCGGCTGCCCGGTGTGCGTCACCCCGGCGGCCACGATCGATCGCGCCCTGGAGCTGGCAGCCCGCCCGGGGGTGATCCTCTGCTCCTACGGGGACATGCTGCGGGTACCCGGTTCCGATGGCCGCAGCCTGCTGGATCTGCGGGCGGCGGGGGCCTGCGTCCGGGTCGTCACCTCGCCCCTCGATGCGCTGGCGATCGCCCGCGATTCCCCAGGGCAGCAGGTGGTGTTCTTCGCAGTGGGCTTTGAAACCACCGCACCGGCCACGGCGCTGCTGGCCCATCAGGCCTGGTGCTGTGGCAGCAGCAACCTGGCGCTGCTGGTGGGCCACGTGCGGATCGCTCCGGCGATGGAGGCCCTGCTGGCCTCCCCGCACAACCGCGTGCAGGGCTTCCTGGCCGCCGGCCATGTCTGTGCGGTGATGGGCAGCGAGGAGCTGGAGCCGCTCAGCGCACGCTTCCACGTTCCGGTGGTGGTCACGGGCTTCGAGCCGGTGGATCTGCTGGAGGGGCTGCTGCGCTGCGTGCGTCAGCTGGAGCGGGGCGAGGGCCGGGTGGAGAACGCCTATGGCCGTGCCTGCCGCCCAGAGGGCAACGCGGCAGCCCGGGCCCTGATCGCCCGGGTGTTCGAGCCGGTGGATCAGTTGTGGCGCGGCCTGGGCGTGTTTCCCGCCAGCGGCCTGCGGCTGCGCCCCCCCTACGCCGCTCTCGACGCCGCCCGGCTGCCCGGCCAGGCCACCGAGCATCGGCCTGGGCCCGATGCTGCCGCGGCCTGCATCAGCGGCCAGGTGCTGCAGGGCCTGGCCCGACCCACCGCCTGCCCGGCCTTCGGCCGGACCTGCACGCCGGAGCGACCGCTCGGAGCGCCGATGGTGTCATCGGAAGGGGCGTGTGCCGCCTACTGGCACCACGGCGATCGGGCGGAAAACTCTGCAGCAGCCAGGCCCCTGGTCCGTGCGGCGGAGGCCAGCAGCCTGTCCGACAAGGCGGAGCCCTGACCCATGGCCAGCGCCAGCCCCGGCGACAGCGAGGCCATCGAGCGGGTGCAGCTGGGTCATGGCGGCGGCGGCAGCCTCAGCCAGCAGCTGATCGCCGAGCTGCTGGTGCCGGCCTTCGGGCCGGGCGATGGGGTGTTGCATGACGCGGCCACGTTCAAGGCCGACCCGGGTCCGCTGGCCTTCAGCACCGATGCCTACGTGGTGCGGCCGCTGATCTTCCCCGGCGGCGACATCGGCCGGCTGGCGGTGATCGGCACCGTGAACGATCTGGCCATGGTGGGGGCCCGGCCGCTGGCGCTCAGCCTGGCCCTGATCCTGGAAGAAGGCCTGGCGATGGGCACGCTGCGGCAGGTGGTCGCCTCGATCCGCACGGCCGCCGCCGCCTGCGGTGTGCCGGTGCTGACCGGCGACACCAAGGTGGTGGAACGGGGCAAGGGCGACGGCCTGTACATCACCACCAGCGGTGTGGGCAGCCTGGGGCCGGGTCCGGCCATCGGCCCGCCGGCGGTGCGGCCGGGCGACGCCATCCTGGTGAGCGGCGATCTGGGACGCCATGGGGTGGCGATCCTGGCGGCACGCCACGAACTGGGCTTCCGCACGGACCTCTGCAGCGACCTGGCCTCGCTGCTGCCATCAGTGCAGGCGCTGCTGGGGCAGGGGCTGGAGGTGCACGCCCTGCGGGATCTCACCCGCGGTGGGCTGGCCAGCGCCCTGTTTGAGATCGCCCGCGACACCGGCCTTCTCCTGCAGATCGAGGAGGAGGCGGTGCCGATCGCGCCGGCGGTGACGAGCGCCTGCGAGCTGCTGGGCCTGGATCCGCTGGCGATGGCCAACGAAGGGCGGTTGGTGCTGTTCCTGCCCGCCGCTGAGGCGGCGCAGGCCCTGGCCGTGCTGCAGGGCTTCCAGCCCGAGGCCGCGATCATCGGCGCGGTGGCTGACGCCGGGATGCCTGGAGACAGCGAGTCCGGGGCTGGCAACCGCCTGTTGCCCGCCATCGCCAGGGGGACAGTGCTGCTGCGGAACGCCTATGGCGTGCAGCGGCGGCTGACTCTGGGCCAGGGCGAGCAGCTGCCGCGCATCTGCTGAGTGCCAGGCAAGGGGCGCGGGCCTAGGGGCGGCGCTGGGTTTCAACCCTTGCGTTCTGCCCTTCCCGGAAAACCGGCTGCGGCTCAGGGCCAGTAGCCGTCGCCGAAGCCATCGCCCATGCCACCGTCGCCCGCCGGGTCGAACTCAGGCCAGCCCGGATCGCCGCCGTCAAGCAGACCGAAGCGGGCGGCTTCGTCATCCATCAAGGTGTTGCCCTCCGGCCGGGTGTCGCAGGTGACGCTGCCGTCGCTGCCGGTCACGCAGTCGTCGAAGCGCACATCAGCCCGGACCGCGGCGGGCAGGAGCAGCCCGGCGCCCAGACCCAGCAGCAGCGCCGTCCGGCCCAGGCGGCGGGTAGCAGCCATCACAACGGCCTGCGACCGCCGCGTGGCAGGGCGACTGGAATGATGGATCAACGTTCGTCCTGCAGCGATGTATACCGATTGGACCGCCGTCATCCTGCTCCTGCTCACCGCAGCGCCGTTGGCCGTTGTGGTGGCCACTGCCGCTTTCTTCATCTGGCGCCAGAAGACAGCGGGTCGGCGTTGAGCGCCCGGGCATCCTGACGGCGCAGCCTGTACTCCAGCGAGGGCTCGACGCTGAACTGGGGCAGTCGGCCCTGGCCGAGGCAATCCAGGCAGGTGCGGAATTTCTGGTCGCTGAGGCGCAGCACGCCGCTGCCGCCGCAACGCGGGCATCGCTGCGCCTCCGTCTCTCGCCGCGCTGACGGCAGTACCCCCTGTGGCAGGCCCGCCTGTGTGGGTTCGCCCATCAATCCCCGTTTTGGTGTTGATTTCAGTGTGGTCGGCCAGACCCCCCGGATTGACGCCACTTCCTTAAGCCTTCCCGCATAAACGCCGTTTCAACGCCGCGTTGCTCAGGTTCTGCAGCAACTCCGCGGCACTCAGGCGGCTTCCCGCCGGCACCAGGCCCAGGCTGGCGGCCAGCAGGCCGATCACCGCCGCCGCATCGAGCCCCTGCGCGCGCAGCCCCGCCACCCCTTCCGCTCCCGACCGCTTGGCCAGCCGTTCGCCGCGGTCGTCGCGCCACAGCGGCACATGCCAGTAGGTCGGGGGCGTGGCACCCAGGCACTGCATCACGGCCACCTGCGGCGCCGTCGCGGCCCAGAGGTCTTCGCCGCGCACCACCGTGGTGATGCCCAGCGCCAGCTCATCGACGGCGGTGGCCAGGTGATACGCCAGGAAGCCATCCGCGCGGCGCAGCACCACATCCCCCACCTGGCGCGCCGCCTCCAGCCGGCCGGGAGCGGCGATCGCCTCCGGCCAACAGAGCGGAGCGTCCTGAAGACGCAGGCGCCAGCTGGGCAGGCGGCCGTTCTCCACGCCCCAGCTGTGGGCGCGCGTGCGGCAGAAGCCCGGATACACCGACACCGCCCCCTGCGGCGCAGACACATCCGCCAGCAAGCGGCGGCTGCAGCGGCAGGGATAGAGCAGACCCCGGCGGCGCAGAGCGGAGAGCACCGTGGCGTAGAGGCCGGTGCGCTCGCTCTGGCGCACCGGCGGGCCATCCCAGTGAAGGCCCAGCCAGCGGAGGTCGGCCAGGATCGCCTCTTCGGCACCGGCGCGGTTGCGCGGGGTGTCGAGATCATCGATGCGGAGCAGGAGCTCACCCCCCTGAAGCCGGGCTTCCAGCCAGGCCACGAGGGCGGTGCGCAGATTGCCGCGGTGCAGGGGGCCCGTGGGAGACGGAGCGAAGCGCCCGCGGTGGTGGCGGCTTCGCTGTTGCTCTCCCGTTGCGATCAGCCCCTGAAGGTGTGAGGGCAGACCGGTGGAGGCGGGAGGAATCAGCCCTGAACCTGATCCTTGAACTGCTTGCCGGCCGTGAAGGCGGGCACGCGCTTGGCGGGGATGGCGATTTTCTCGCCGGTCTTGGGGTTCAGACCCTGACGGGCGGAACGCTCACGGGCTTCAAAGGAACCGAAGCCGAGGATGGATACCTTCTTGCCTTCGACCACCGAATCAATGATGGTTTCGATGGCGGCGTCGACGACCTTCGACACTTCGGTCTTGGTGAGCTCGGTGCGAGCCGCAACGAGGTTGACGAGGTCAGCTTTGTTCATTGGGCGGGAATCTGGGGGCAGAAATCTGGAGAGGGGCGGGAGTGGGGCGGAGCGGAAGAAGCCGTTCCCGCCATGCGGTGAAAACGAACCGACCACGGAGACCAACCAACGGCTGGACGCTCGGCCGGATCACCTGGCGGGCTAATCGTATGGGGGAAGGGCGACCTGGGCAACCGAAACCGCTTGCTTGGCCAAGGTTTTTCCCGATTTTCCGCCCCTGATCACCCCTCATTGTGCCGCTTGAGCGGTGCCGGGCACCAACTTCTCGCCGCGCAGGGCACCCAGGCCGGCACCGGTGGCGATCCAGCGGGGCGACCCCGCCGGCAACCAGTGCTGCAGGCGCTCCAGGCTGCGCTGCTGCCGCGGCCAGTGGAACGTGTGGGCGGTGCGCAGCGGCCCCAGGCGTCCGGGAGCGAGGGGCACCAGCAGCCGTCCGCAGAACAGCAGGTCGTGGGCTCCGGTGGCATGCAGCACGCAGGCCCCGGGCGAGGGGCCCGGGGTCCACAGCAGTCGCAGGTCGTCAGCCAGGTCGTGGGCGGCACCGAAGGGCCGCAGCTCCAGCAGCCCCGGCAGCAGGTAGGCCTCCTGCTCCTGCACCAGCACCGGCCAGCCGATCGCCTCCTGCAGGCGGCGGCAGCGGCCGTGGCCGGCGCGGCCGGTGAGCACGATCACACCCGGCGGCCCCGCCAGCGCGGCCAGGTTCGCCGCCGTCAGCGCCGGGCAGTCGATCAGCACGGGCGGGCGCTGCGGCAACGACAGCAGCCAGGCGGTGCCCCCCTGGGTGTCGCGGTTGGGGGGAAACACCCACAGCCCGGGCAGCACCTGCTGCGGCGGCCGCCCCTCCTCCAACGCCGCGGGCAAGAACGCCGACATCCGCACCAGAGGGCCAACACACGACTAGCTTGAACCGCAGCACTTCACAGCCCGTGTCCTCGACCCACCTGGGACACCCCTGGCCCCTCGGCGCCGCCGTCACTGTGCGGGGAGTGAACTTCTCAGTGGTGGCACCGCTGGCCACCCGGGTGGAGCTGCTGCTCTTCGCCGACGGCGACGCGCCCGAACCCTTCCGCATCATTCCGCTCGATGCCCGCCATCGCTCCGGCGATCACTGGCACGTGGAAGTGGTGGGGGTGGGCATCGGCTGCTGCTACGGCTATCGCGTGTACGGGCCGCTGCAGCCGGGGGCACACGGCTTCAACCCCTCCAAGGTGCTGCTGGATCCCTGCGCGCGGGCGATCAGCGGCTGGTCGCGGTACCGCCGCGCCGACGCCACCGGCACCGCGCCCAACACCGCCTCCTGCCTGAAGGGGGTGGTCACAGAACGCGACCTGTTCGACTTCAACGCCGGGCCCCGCCCGCGCCACAGCTGGCAGCGCACCGTTGTTTATGAGCTGCACGTGGCCGGCTTCAGCCAGGGCGAGAGCAGCCCGGTGGCACCGGAGCGGCGCGGCAGCCTGCTGGGCCTGATCGACACCATCCCCTATCTCAAGAGCCTCGGGGTCACCACCCTGGAGCTGCTGCCGGTGATGGCCTTCGACCCGCAGGATGCCCCGCCCGGCCGCCACAACTACTGGGGCTACAGCCCGATCAGCTGGATGGCCCCCCATCACGGCTACCTGCTGGGCGACGACCCGCTGCAGGCCCGCAACCAGGTGCGGGCGCTGGTGATGGCCTGCCACCAGGCCGGCCTGGAGGTGGTGCTCGATGTGGTGCTGAACCACACCAGCGAAGGCAACCAGGATGGCCCCACGCTCAGCTGGCGCGGCTTCGCCGATCGCCTCTACTACCACCAGAACCCCGAAGGTGACTACCTCGATGTGACCGGCTGCGGCAACACGGTGGCGGCCAACCGCCCGCTGGTGCGGCAGCTGATGATGGAAGCGCTGCGCTGCTGGGCGCTGGAACTCGGCATCGATGGCTTCCGCTTCGACCTGGGCATCGCCCTGTCACGCGGCGAGAACCTGGCGCCGCTCGACCAGCCGCCCCTGTTCGAGGAACTGGAGGCGGATCCGCGGTTGAGCGATCTGAAGATGGTGAGCGAGCCGTGGGATTGCGGCGGCCTCTACCGCCTCCACGATTTCCCGGCGCGGCGCATGGGCACCTGGAACGGACGCTTCCGCGACGACGTGCGCCGTTTCTGGAAGGGCGACGAGAGCTGCTGCTGGGCGATGGCCCAGCGCCTGTCCGGCAGCCCCGATCTCTACGGCGGCCGTCCACCGGCGGTGGGGCGCAGCATCACCTTCATCACCGCCCACGACGGCTTCACCCTGGCGGATCTGGTCAGTTACAACGGCAAGCACAACCTCGCCAACGGCGAAGACAACCGCGACGGCGACAACCACAACAACAGCTGGAACCACGGCGTGGAGGGTCCCACCACCGACCACGGGGTGAACGATCTGCGCAACCGCCAGCTGCGCAACCTGCTCGCCACCCTGCTGCTGGCCCCGGGCGTGCCGATGCTGCTGATGGGCGATGAAGTGCGCCGCAGCCAGGGGGGCAACAACAACACTTGGTGCCAGAACAATCCACTCGGCTGGATGAACTGGCGCCCCGATGGCGAAGACCTCGGCCTCAGACTCTTCCTGCAACGGCTGGTGCATCTGCGCACCCATCTGTTCAGCCTGCTGAATCCGGAAACCCCCTACGCCGAAGGGGCACAGGGGGCCGGCGTGCCCGGCGATCACCTGTGGCGGGAGTGGCACGGCGTGGCACTGCAGCAACCCGACTGGGCCAGCTGGTCGCACACGCTGGCCTGGAGCCTGAACGACCACGCCCACGGCCCCCTGCTCTGGTGCGGGATGAACGCCTACAGCAAGCCCATGCACTTCGAGCTGCCCACGGCGCCGGAAGGCTGGCTGCGGGTGATCGACACGGCCCTGCCGGCCGGTCAGGACATTCCCCATGAGCCCAGCCGCTGGATGCACGACGGCGCGCCGCTGGAGAGCCGCAGCCTGATGCTGATGCTCGCGCCCCACCTGCTGAACGGGAAGGCGCTCTGAGTTGTGCGGCTGGCGGGTGCGCCAAGGGCGCTGGTTCGCCGCCGGCGATCACCAGGTCAGCCATCCCCACCCAGCCGGCAGCACCGCTGCTAGAACGACAACGATTCTCACTCCGATGGGGACTCTGCGGTACCCGCCGCGCCCCCGCCCTCGCCATGGCCTTCACCAGCGCCGTTCCAGCCGCCGATCGCCTGCCGGTGACCGTGCTCACCGGTTATCTCGGTGCCGGCAAAACCACCCTGCTGAACCGGATCCTCACCCACGAACACGGCCTCAAGGTGGCGGTGATCGTGAACGAATTCGGGGAGGTAGGCATCGACAATCAGCTCGTGATCGATGCCGACGAAGAGATCTTCGAGATGAACAATGGGTGCATCTGCTGCACCGTGCGTGGCGATCTGATCCGCATCATCGGCAATCTGATGAAACGGCGGGATCGCTTCGATCACCTGGTGATCGAAACCACCGGCCTGGCCGATCCCGCCCCTGTCATCCAGACCTTCTTCGTGGATGAAGACCTGCGGGATGAGCTGCGGCTGGATGCCGTGATCACCCTGGTGGATCTGGTGCACGTGCAGCAGCACTGGGAGGCGGAGGAGGTGCAGGAACAGCTGGCCTTCGCTGATGTGCTGCTGCTCAACAAGGCGGATCTGGTGGAGGAGGGCGAACGTCAGGCGATCGAGCAACGGGTGCGGGCGATCAACCCGATGGCGCGGCTGCTCACCACCCGCAACGCCGATGCCCCGATCGATCAGCTTCTCGGCGTGGGGGCGTTCGAGCTGGAGCGGGCCCTGAGCCTCGATCCCGGCTTCCTGGCCGAGGAGCATGCCCATGAGCACGACGACGCTGTGGGCTCGGTGGCGTTCGTGGAGGAGCGGCCGATGGATCTCGACAAGCTGGGCACCTGGCTGTCGGATCTGGTGGCCGAGCGGGGGCCGGATCTGTTCCGGATGAAGGGCATCATCCAGCTGGAAGGCAAGGATGAGCGCTATGTGTTCCAGGCGGTGCACATGCTGCTGGATGGCGATTTCGATCGCCCCTGGAAAGAAGGCGAGCGGCGCTGCACCGAATTCGTGATCATCGGCCGCGATCTCGATGCCGAGGGCCTGCGGGCGGGCTTCACCGCCTGCGTGGCCTGAGCGGCAAAGCGCCATGACCTCAACGCAGCCCCTGGTGCGGGAGCGGCTCTGCGGGGAGCTGCAGCAGGCGATCACGGCGCTGAGCTGGTCGGCGGATGGCGAGTTTCTGGCGATCGCCACGGCCGGCGGCGAACTGCTGCTGCTTGATTTCCGCGCCGGCTGCGAAGAGCTGCTGCAGGGCCTGAGCGACACCAGCCTCGATGCGATCGGCTTCAGCGCCGACGGGCAGTTCCTGATGGCGGTGGGCCAGGCCGGCGAGCTGTTGCTGTGGGAGCTGGGCGGCTCCGGGGTGCGGCCGATCGCCTTCGCGCCGCAGCCGCTCGGCGCCGGCTGGCTGGATGCGGCGGCGTGGCAGCCCAGGGGGCTGCTGCTGGCAGTGGCCGCCGGCCGCCGGGTACGGCTCTGGGATGGGGCGCTGCGCCAGTGGCGCCCCGACAGCCTCGAGCTGCCCGGCACCGCCCAATGCCTGGCCTGGAGTGCCGACGGCAGGCGGCTGGCGGCCAGCTGCCACGGCGAGCTGGCGCTGTGGCAACCGCTCGATCCGGCCACACCGGCTCCCCGGCGCGCCCCCACCGAATCGGTGGGGCTGTCCCTGGCCTTCTCGCCGGTGGGCGAGCTGCTGGCCTGCGGCCAGATGGACCGCTCCCTGCTGCTCTGGCCCGAGGCAGGCGAGGGGCGGCCGTGGCAGTTCAGCGGCTTCCCGGCCAAGGTGCGCGCACTGGCCTGGAGCGATCAGCCCGGGAAGCTGGCACCTGCGCTGGCGGTGGCCGCCGCCGACCACGTGGTGCTGTGGGAGCAGCGCGACCGCAGCGAACAGGGCTGGCAGCCCGAACCGCTGCTGTGGCACCAGCAACGCGTCACGGCCCTGGCCTTCGCGCCCGGCAGCCGCCTGCTGGCCAGTGCCTCCGCTGACGGCAGCGTGGGCCTCTGGGATGGCCGCGGCCGTCTGCTGCAGGCACTGGAAGGGGAAGGCCAGGGCTTCCAGGCGCTGGCCTGGCGCCCCGACGGCCTGCACCTGGCGGCCGGCGGCGACCAGGGCCGCTGGTGGCTGTGGCCGGTGACCCTGCCCGACAGGCCACGTCAGCGACGCTCGGGCGGAACCGGGTTTGGTTGAGCGGCCGTTGATCCTGGCTCTCATTGCGCTGGCCCTGATCCTTCTGGCCCTGATCGTGCTGCTGCCGTCGCTGGTGATCCGCACGCTGCTGGCGCCGCTCAACCCGGCGGTGGTGTTCTGTGGCGGGGGCCGGCAGCGGCGGCTGGCGCTCACGATCGATGACGGGCCAAGTGGCGCCGGCTCACAGGCGCTGCTGGAGCTGCTGCGGGAGCTGGAGGTGCCGGCCACCTTTTTCCTGATCGGCTCCCATCTGCCCAACGACCCGCACTTTTCCCGTCGGGCCCTGGAGCAGGGGCATGCCATCGGCAACCACCTCTGGCGCGATGTGCGCTCCGCCGGGCTCGATCAGGCGGCGTTCCTGGGCCAGCTGGGTGACACCGAAGCGGCGTGGAGCGGGCTGCGGCGCCGCAGACGCTGCGCTGGCGCTGGTGCCGCCCGGGGCGGGGTTGGTTCCACGCGGCGATGCTGGGCTGGCTGGCGGAACGCGGCTACCGGCTGGTGCTGGGCTCGATCTTTCCCTGGGACACCTATCAACCACCGCTGTGGTTCGTGCAGGCCTTCGTGCGGCTCAACGTCCACCCCGGCGGCATCCTGGTGCTGCACGACACACCGGAGCTGAGCCCGCGCACCCAGGCCAGCCTGCGCTGGATCGTTCCCGCGCTGCGCCGGCGCGGCTACAGCTTCGTGCCGCTGGCGGAGCTGCTGGAGGCGGCGGGCTGAGCCAGCTCCCACCAGCACTCCACCACCTCCGGGCTGCCGTACCAGCACGGCCCGAAGGCACCGCCATGGGCCACGCCCGCCAGCACCAGCGGGGTGGAGCCGGCCAGCAGGGCGGAGGCCACCGGCACCAGACCGTCGCCGCGATCGGCGGCATCACCGGTGCTGTTGCGGTAAGCCGTGGGGGCCAGGCGCTGGGCCAGCGGGCTGGCGGTGGCCAGATCCAGATCTCCCGCCACCGACACGTACTGCACCCGATCGGCGAAGGGCGACCCGGGCAGGCGCTGCTGCACCAGCTCACGCAGCACCGTGGCCTTGAGGGCGGTGTGGGGACTGCCCAGCATCACGAGCGTGTCGGCCAGGGCCTTGCCGTCGTAGGTGCGGCCCTGGAAGGGGGCGTGATCGAGGAAGAGGCGCAGCATGATGCCGCCGGAGCTGTGGCCGATCAGGGTGACCCTGCCGGTGGGGGATTGCTGCGCCAGCTCCGCAGCGGCGGCGGCGACCCGATCGAGAATGCGCGCCCAGGCGAAGGCGAACACGGTGAGCAGCCATTCGGGCTTGCCCACCGCCACCAGCTGCACGGGCTGACCGCTCAGCTCCTGCAACCGGGCCACCATCGGCGCATAGGCCTCGGCGCTGATCAGAAAGCCGCCGAGCAGCAGGATCGGTTGGCGGGGAAGGGGCATCGGCGGGGCTCGCAGGCGTGGGGTGCAGCTGAACAGCACCACGATGGCAAACGCGCGCGGCAGCGCAGCAGCGAGATGTTGACGTCTCAGCCACAACGAATAGGTTGAAGGTAACGAGCGCGCCAAGCGCTTCCGCCGTTTCAAAGGCTTCGTTCCCTTTCATCAGTTCCGTGCTCGCCGAATGGTCTGACAACCATCGCCTGAGCACCTGAACCAACGGCCCCGCCCTGTTGCGCCCCTCATGCGCCGAGCCCCACAGGGGCCGGTGTCACTGAACGGCGGAAAGGATCTCCCCTCCGATTCCGCCAAGCCGCAGCACTTCGGGTGCAGCCAGCGGAGCAGCGCGTTCGATGTTGCCATCACGGAGACATGCACCATGACGACCACCAACGCACCGATGAACAACGCACCGGTGAACAAAGCCCTGCTGAACAACGCACCGTTGAGCAACGACAGCCGCAACGACCAGGACCGGGCCAATGCTCAACTCAAGGAAGCGGTTCTGAACAAGAAACGCGTGCAGATCGAGGCCTGGTCGGCGCAGATCGAGCAGCTGCAGGAGGGCCTGAGCGGCCTGGCCGACGCCGTGCGCAGCACCACCCGGCAACGCCTCGACGATCTCAGCAACGCCCGCAACCAGGCCACGGCCCAGCTGGAGCAACTGCAGCAGAGCAGCCAGGAGAACTGGGACGCACTGCTGCAGCAAAGCGATGCCTTCTTTCACGACCTGGCCGATCGCTTCCATCGCTTCGCCAGCAAGAACGACTGACCCCGGCGCACAGCCAGCCGCCCACGCCACGACCACAGTCCCCTCCCTTCACCCACACCCAGCCTTGACCCTCACCACACCCCAACGTCCTCACGCTCACACCGACGTGGTGGCCTTCTCCCAGGCACTCCATGACGCAGAGGAGGCCCCCACCGCAGACGCCAAAGCCGCAGCGGCCCACACCCCACAGGCCCACAACGAAGACGCTGACAACGAAGACACCCGCGACCAGGACGCTCCCGGCGCGGGTGGCCACACGCCGGCCGGCCTCACCGAAGCGATGCTGCCGGAGATCAACGAATCGTTCTGGCTGCTGATCACCAGCGACGCCCTGCTCGGCGCCAGCCAGCACCAGGTGCTGCAGATGGTGCTCAACCGCACGGCACCCAGCAGCGTGCTGGTAGCGCTGGATGTGAACTGGCAGGCGGAGCACTGGGGTCTGCCCCCTGAAGCGGGGCCCACGGCGGAGGTGCTGCGGCGCTTCCAGCCGCTGGCGGAGGCCGCCGCCTTGATCCGCTGCACGTCGCAGGAGGCGGAGGCCTTCTTCTTCAGCCGTGATCCCGAGCGCATCAAGGAGCGGCTGGCGCACCGCCCGGCGGTGCTGGTCACCGATCCGGCAGGTGTGATCCGCTGGAGCATTGGCGGCCACTGCGGGCGCATCGCGGCGGGGCTGGTGCAGAACCCGGACATTTTCTTGGCCGAGATGCTCGAAAACCTCTGCGCCAACCCCCAGCTGCTGGCCACCGCCGGCCGGGGCATCCAGGCCATCGCCGATCCTGATCGGCTCTGCGAGCAACTGCGCAAGGCGGCTGCCGCCTCAGGGGAGCGCCACCAGGAGGCTCGCCCCCTGGTGGCCATGGCCTGAACCGGCGCAGGCGGGAAGCGCATCGCTGCGCAGTGCCTGGGTGAGCGCACCCAGGCCTGGAGTGCGGCAGCACCAACCTCCACCTAACTTCTGTCTGCCCGCTTGAGCGCTGTCCCCATGACCATCCGCCGGGTTGCCTCGATCGGGTTGCTGGCGATGGTGCCGGTCTCGATCGCGGCGGAAGCGCTGCACTGGGGTGACCTGGCGGTGTTCGTCACCTCGGCGGTGGCGATTCTGCCCCTGGCCATCTGGCTGAGCACCGCCACCGAAGAGCTCTCGCTGGTGTTCGGCCCCTCGATCGGGGCCCTGCTCAATGCCGTCTTCGGCAACGCCACCGAGCTGATCATTGCCCTGGTGGCGCTCAAGGCCGGCCTGGTGGACATCGTCAAGGCCAGCATCACCGGCACGGTGATGGCCAACCTGCTGCTGGCGCTGGGCCTCTCGATGCTGGTGGGGGGCATCGGACGGCAGGAGCAGGAGTTCAAGCCGGTGGTGGCCCGGGTGAACGGCTCCGCCATGACCCTGGCGGTGCTGGCAATCCTGATTCCAAGCCTGGCGGTGCTCTCGGGCGGCCAGGAGGCGGAGAGCACCGAACCGTTCGGGGCCTTCGTGGCCTGGGTGCTGCTGGGCGTGTACGCCCTCACCCTGCTGTTCTCGCTGCGCACGCACCGTGGCCTCTATGAGGTGGCGGAGGCAGAGCTGGGCGAAGACCAGCTCCATGCCCCGAATCCGTGGGTATGGCTGACGGTGCTGGTGGCGGCCACCGTCGCCCTGGCCTACGAATCTGAGCTGTTCGTGGGCGTGATCGAAACCGTCACCGAAGGCTTCGGCCTCTCCGCCCTGTTCACGGGGGTGGTGCTGCTGCCGCTGCTGGGGGGCACGGCCGAATACCTCACGGCCGTTTCGATGGCCCGCAAGAACAAGATGGATCTGTCGGTGTCGGTGGCGCTGGGCTCCACCCTGCTGGTGGCGCTGCTGGTGGTGCCGGCGCTGGTGCTGATCGGACCCCTGCTGGGCCACCCCCTGCCTCTGAGCTTTGATGTCTACGAGTTGGTGGCGGTGATCACGGCGGTGGTGGTGAGCAACCTGGTAACCATCGATGGTCGCTCCGACTGGCTGGAAGGCGTGCTGCTGCTGGCGGCCTACCTGATCCTGGCGGCCGGCTTCTACTTCCAGTCGGCCTGATCCGATGACCCCGCCGGCTGATGAACGCCCAGCGATGCCCTTCCACAGCCATGCCTTCTGGGCGGGCGTGAGAGATCTGCCGGCGTTGCAGCTGCTGATCGCCGCGGGGATCACCCTGCTGGCCCTGGTGCTGGGCTTCTCCTGGCTGGCCCTGGCGGCGGCGCTGGTGAGCCTGGTGTTGGCGCTGGTGCGATTGGCGCCTCCTCTATGGAGCCAGCTGCGCGCCCGCCTCGACGACGAGGCCACGGTTCAGACCGTGGCGCTGCTGACGCTGGTGCTGGCGCTGGTGGTGCTGTCGGTGCTGTTCGGCTGGTGGGATCCGTTGGTGCGGGTCTACCGCAGCGGTGACTGGGAGGCGATCGGCGCCATCGGGGAGGGGGTGATCGGCGCCTTCGGGCAGATCCTGGTGGCGTTCGTGGCCCTGGTGATCGCCTGGCGCCAGTTCCAGGTGGATCAACGGCTCACCACCCAGCAGAACCGGATCACCCAGGGGCAGACGATCGACAGCTTCATCCAGGGCATCTCCGAGCTGATCAGCGATGAAGACGGACTCCTGGAGGACTGGCCGTTGGAGCGGATGCTGGCGGAGGGGCGGCTGGCGGCGGTGCTTGGCAGCATCGAAAGCCAGGGCAAGGCCCGCATCCTGCGCTTCCTCTCCCACGCCCGCCTGCTCACGCCCCTGCGCCGCGACCACCGCCTCGGCCGGGCCATCCTCGATGGCGAGGGCAACTACGAGGAAGACCGGCTCAGCGGGGTGCCGGTGATCAACCTGCACCAGGTGCTGCGGGGCGTGGACCTTTCCGACACCGACCTGCGCGGCATTGATTTCAACGGCGCCGACCTGCGCGGCACCAACCTGAGCAACTGCGATCTGAGCGAGGCGAATCTGGCCGGCACCAATCTGTGCGGCGCCAATCTCGACGGCGCAAAGGTGGAGGGCACCCGCTTCTTCTTCGGCCAGCCGGCCAGCGCCACCCCCACCGACGGCCAATGGGCCCTGAACCTGGAGACGGGCGAAGGCTCGGGGGCCCAGGTGATCAATGCCAACTTCTCCGACCTGCGCCAACTGGGCGACGAGGCGCGGATCTACCTCGCCTCCTGGAGCGGCCCCCGTTCCCGCAAAACCCTGCCCGGTGGCGTGAAGGGCATCCCCAACCGGCTGGAACGCCCGCTGCCGGCGCTGCCATCAGATCGGTAAAAGGCTGGACAGTTGCGCCTTTGTGCTGCAACCCACAGAAGGATGGCAGGCGTGGTGTGAGGCGCTACATCCGACAGACAAGTTCTAAATCTTGGCACCTCAGTGGTACAGCCTGGTCGCTGGCGGGGCAGGTGGCAACTGCAGAATCCAGCCGCCTACTCTGGCAGCCAAAGAGCAGATGATTTTAGGTCGCCTTGGACTCAGCCAACCTGACCAGAAACCTAAAGCGAGTAACAATCAGCCTAGTCGCGACATCGAGCATGTTGCTGCCACTGCATGTTCGCGCCGACATTCGGGACAAGCAAAGTTACTGGTATGGCTTTCTTGTCGGAAGCGGCATCACGGTATGTGCGCTGTTGGATATCGGCTTGCTCTCCCGCAACGACACCACTGATTGGTTAACCGAGATTTTCAAGCAAAGATCCGATATCCCCAGTGCCGCCATGGAATCAGCCAAGCAGCATCTTGCCGAAGAGTTAGGGCCCAAGGGCTGTCCCGTCCCCCGCTGAACGGGAACGAACGCCCATCTCGGTTGACGGGCTGAATTCATTTCGGCTGGCCGAGGTCAGCTTGATCGCAGCAGTGCCAAACAATGGCTGCCCAGATCAAGCCTGGGCGATGGCGCCTCATGCCCGTTCTCGTCAATCAGGCAGTTGCCTGCTCCGCATCGAGTGCTTTCCTCTTCTGCCTGTGCAACTGCCGCTTGGTTGGACGATTGCTCCTACTTGCTGATCGAATCCATGCAGTGACGTCCAGCTGGCTGCTCGTCCTTTGCAGCAAGGGCCGAATAGATCCCCGGTCGATGGCGAACCTCCCGCGGACCGGCATGATGGAGCGATCAACAATGTCAACTGGTGCCATCAGTGACAAGCGAAGCCAGTATTGATCTCCCTCTCGACGACTGCTGCAGCCGCTGGGGGATTAGCCGAAAGGCCGTCAAATCCCGTGCTTCCGCCTTGGGGGTGGATCTGATCAGGGAATCGAGCACACGTACGGTCTGGCCCGGTGATCTCATCCCCCTGGGCGATCAGCTGCACCAGCACTTGCAGAGGAAGGGCTGCACCCTCTCCAATTTCTTGGCCTCAGCGCAGCCAGCAGCTACCACCAGTGTGAGCATTGAGGCCCTGTCAGTGATGCCATCAACCGGCACCAATGATCAGCGTAAAGCCCTAACGTTGCCGCCAGCAACAGCTGGCAGCGAAAGCATCCTGGCCCTAGCCGCCTTGGTGGCAGCCATACAGCCGGCGCCCAGGTTGAATCCCCTGGCGGTCGCCCGTGGCTTAGCTGAAGCGGCCAAGCTGGGAGCCTGGATCACCAGCGATGAACTGGCTCACCTGCTCGGCCTATCTCGCAGCACTGTTTCCAGCTGGAGCACCAGCCATAGCCCTCGCCCTGGCTTCATGCTGGAGCGCCGCAAAGTAGGCGTATCGGTCTGGTGGAAGGTGATACCTGAGCCAAAACCGAAGAAAGGAAAGCCGTCGAGTTAGTCGTGCGAGTACCTATTGCCATGAATAGGAGCCCCAGGTCCAGCGAGGCGCTTTCTGCACTGCTCTTCAAAAGCCCTGGCCAGCATCACCAATCCAGCCAACCGATTCAAGCAAAGCAACGGATCACCAGACATTTTTCCCTATTAGCTGGAAATCACAGCAGCAGGATCCAAAGCGAAGTCGCAAAGCAGGGCTTGTGCGCATCACCAGGAGATCCTTCAGGCTGAAAGTGTGGGAATCCTTTTCGCCGAACCCCGCCCGACTGCACCACTCCCATCACCTCCGCATCACCTCCGCATCCCCACTCCCCTCCACAAGCGCCAGAGTGGGTTCATTCACTTCCCCTCCCATGGCCCCCACCCGCGAGCAGATCCTGGCCGCCTCCGCCGGCTGGGTGGCGGTGGTGCTGAACGTGGTGCCGGGGCTGGGCGCCGGCTACCTCTACCAGCGCCGCTGGAAGGCCTACTGGATCACCTCGGCGCTGGCCACCGCCTGGTTCGTGGCCGGGGCCGTACTGGCGCAGGACGCCGCAGCGGCCGCAGAAGCCCAGAACCAGCTGGTGGGGCTGCTGGGTCTCGTGCTGCTGGCTGGGGTCACCGCCACCGAGGCGGGCTTGGCCGTGAAGCGGGTGCGCCAGGACGGCTGACGCGCCTCAGCGCAGATACCAGCGCAGCAGCGCCAGCAACTGGCCGGCGGGCCCCAGGCCGGTGATCGCCTCACCGATCAGGGCCGCCGCGAAGCCGAGCATGGCCACGCGGCCATTGAGCAGTTCCACCCCGGCCAGGGCCGCTGTGTTCCAGGGCCGGCGGGTGGTGAGCCCCTCGCCGAAGCGCTCGAGCGGCTCATACTGGAAGGAGTCGGGAGCCATCGGGGAAGCGCACACTGCGGCTGAGCCTATGGGAGCTGGGCGAATGGCTGCCGGCCGTGAACCGTTTGCACGGCGGTTGAACAATCTCTGAGGCCGCGACCGCATAGGTTCAATTCATCCCCTGGCTGCACTCATGTTCCAGCGTCGAGCGCTCGCGGCACCGGCAGCCTTTGCGCTCGTTGTGATGGGCTGCCAGAAGCCCGAGTTGGTCACGATTCCAATCGCCAGTTGGCCCGGGTTTGAGTATTTCCACCTTGCCCATGTGAAGCAGCTGGATCAGAAAGCGGGGCTCGAACTCAACACCCTGGGCTTCCCTGACCCTCAGGACATCGTCAAGGCCTTTGAAGAGGGCCGCTTCCCCATCGCGCAGCTCACCACAGTGGAAGCTGTGGACATCTGCAGCCGCCAGCCGAAACGCTGCCCGGTGGTGGTGCTGATCCTCGATGAATCCAACGGCGCTGACAAGGTGGCGGTGCGCCGCTCAGTCGGCACGATCCCTGCCCTGCGGGGCAAACGCGTGGCCGTCACCCCCAGCACCCTCGGCCCGTTTGTGCTGAGCAGGGCGTTGGCCCGTCATGGCATGAGCCTGGCGGATGTGCGCATCGTGGCCGTGCCCCTGGCCGACATGGGGCGCCGTCTGGTGAACGGGCAGATCGATGGGGCGGCCTTCTTTCCTCCCTTCAGCGATGCGGTGCTGGCCAGTGGTGAGGCGGTGACGGCCTTCTCCAGTGCGGAGATTCCCGGCGAGATTTTTGATGTGCTGGTGGTGGATCCGCAGTACTACCGCACCAACCTGCACGTGCTGGGGCGCCTGGTGCGGGTGTGGCAGCAGGCCCACGACCTGGCGGCTCGCGATCCAGAAGCGAAGGACATCATGGCCAGTCGGGATAATGTGAGCGTGGAGATGTTCAGGCAAACGGAAAAAGGCCTGCTCTATCGCTCACTGTTGGAGCAGCGGCCCATGCTGTTGCCTGGCGGCAAGCTTGAACGCAACCTCGCCGGCGTCCTCGCCGTGCAGAAGCAGCTGGGTTTGATTCGTGGTCGCGTGCCCCTGCCGAGGGTGAGCACGGAGCCGCTCGATCTCGCCCTGAAATGACACGCCCGGAGCCCACCATCCAGACCTGGCGTGAGCGGTTGAGCGCTCTTACGCTCTCCAGCCGGCTCACCGTGCTGCTGCTGGGTGTGGGGCTCACCCCGATGGTGTTCTCCCAGGTGGTAGCGCTCAACGCCTACCGGGAGCGCATCCTCAGCCAGCATCTGGATGCCACCGAGCAGATGGCCAACGGCAAGGTGGAGCAGTTGCAGGCCATGCTCACCAGCAAGGGCCTCGAGCTTGATGAGTTGGCCATGGAACTCCATAGGCAGCCTGCAACGCTCCAGCGGAATTTGGCACAGCAGTCTGCACGGCTCGGTTTTGATGAACTGTTGCTGATCGATCGCCGCTCAGGCCAGGTCATCGGCGCAGCGGTGGATCTCGCCCTGATCGGCGAATCCCCAGCGGACCGGCTCCTGCGCGACTGCGGCTTCAACAAGGTGGTGGAAGGAATGGGCACCTGGAGCCACCTGACGGTGCTGCCCTTCAAGCACGATCCCTGCACGGAGGGAACAGCCACCTGGATGGCCGTGCCGCTGAAGGACCGCGCCAATCAGAATCTGCTGCTGCTGGGGCGGTTGGAGGCGGCGTCCTTCCGCGAGGTGATCAACAGGCGTTATGAGCGACTGAGTCACGGCGCTGAGGCGCATCTGGTGATCGAACAACGCCGGGGCGACGGGTGGCAGTTCCTCTCCGTGCCGATGGGGCAGGCCACCGAGGACTCCGAGGCCCTGAACTACCGACCGACTTTGAGCGGTGGTCTGACGTTTTCGGAGCGCCAACTGGGCAACGGCGGGGCCGGCTACCTGCGCACCGGCAGCGGCACATTGAAGCTCGGTGCCTGGCGGCAGATCCCGCAGAGTGATGTGGCGGTGCTCGTCACCATCCCCGAGGAAGAACCACGGCTCGACAGCCAGTTGCTCACCCAGCAGTTGCTGATGGTGCTGGCGGCCACTGCCATCCTGGTGACGATGGCCGGCGTGGGGCTCGGCCGGCGCCTGGCGGGCCCGATCCAGAAGCTGCACCAGGCGATTCAGGGGTTCGATCCTGCCGATGAAGCCAGCCTCACCCCAGTGGTGGTGAGCGGCCACGATGAGATCGCCTCCCTGGCCAGCACCATCAATGCGTTGGCCCTGCGCATCAAGGAGCGCACCAGCAACCTGCGCGAAACCAAGGAGCAACTGCACGCTTACATCCAGACGGCGCAAACCACCCTGCTGGCGCTTGATTTCGAGGGCCGCGTCACCCTGCTCAACAGCAGCGGCTGTGAGCTGATCGGCATCGCCTCCGATTCCTGGAGCGGCCTCAACTGGCTCACCGATGTGGTGGATCCCGCGGATCAGCCGTTGCTGCGCCGCTGGCTCAACGAGGCGGCCGCCTCCAGGCTGCCCCCCGAGGGAGCGTTGGAGTACCGCGTCTGCACCAACCAACGCGGCACCCGCTTCATGCGTTGGCACCTGAGCCTGCTCGATGGCGCCGACGGCCAACCGATTGCCCTTCTGGGCTCCGGGGAAGACATCACCCGCCTGCGCGCCCAGAAAATCCAGCTGGAGCAGGCGCGCCAGGAGGCGGAGGAAGCGAACAGGGCCAAGAGCGAGTTCCTCTCACGCATGAGCCATGAGTTGCGCACCCCCATGAACGCGATCATCGGCTTGTCGCATCTGGCGCTGCGAACGGGGCTCAACCCGCACCAGCGCGACTACCTGCAGAAAATCAGCAACGCAGGCCAGGGGTTGCTGGGGATCATCAACGACATCCTTGATTTCTCCAAGATCGAGGCCGGCAAACTCACGCTTGAGGCCGTCGATTTCCAGCTCGATGCGGTGCTCTCCGATGTGGCCACCCTGATCGCCGACAGGATCTTCGCCAAGGGCGTTGAACTCCTCTTCCGCGTCGACGACGACGTGCCCACCTGCCTCAACGGCGATCCGCTGCGCCTCACCCAGGTGCTGCTCAACCTGCTCTCCAATGCCGCCAAGTTCACCGAGCAGGGCCAGATCCAGCTGCAGGTGAGCGTCGGCGAGCAGCAACCTCAGCAGGTGGAGGTGGAGCTGGTGTTCCGCGTGCAGGACACCGGCATCGGCATGACCGAAGCCCAGATGGGCAACCTGTTCCAGGCCTTCACCCAGGCAGAGCCGTCCACCACGCGCCGGTACGGCGGCACCGGCCTGGGCCTGAGCATCTGCCAGCGGTTGCTGGAGCTGATGGACGGCTCCATCACGGTGAGCAGCGTGCCTGGTGAGGGGTCCTGTTTCACTGCCCGCTGCCGTTTTCACCTCGGTGCTTGCGCCACCCCGCGGGCGTTGCCGGAGGCCCTGAGCCAGGTGCGCGTGCTGGTGGTGGATGACAACCCCGTAGCCCGCGAGGTGATCACACAACTGCTGCACCCGCTCACCCTGTGCTGCGATGCCACTGGCAGCGGCGCCGAAGCCCTGGCCATGGTGCACCAAGCCACCGCCCACCAGCAGCCCTATGGCCTGGTCCTGCTGGATTGGCAACTCGGCGATCAGTTGGATGGCCTGCAGGTGGCCGCAGACATCCGCGCCAACCCGGTGATCCAGCAGCCGAGGATCTTGCTGATCACGGCCTACGGCGGCGAAGACACCTGCCAGCTCACCCCTCCGGGGCTGCTGGATGGAATCCTGTGCAAGCCGGTCCGCTCCTCTGAGCTGATGGACCATCTCACTGCCATGTTCGGCGGCGGCGACAGCGCGGGATCGGCGGCGGCGGCCGCCTACACACAGGGCCAGGAGCTGGCGTGGGGCCTGCAGGGCCTGAAGATGCTGGTGGTGGAAGACAATCCGATCAATCAGCAGATCGCCGCAGAGTTGCTCACCATCGCCGGCGTGCAGGTGAGCACGGCCCGCAATGGCGTGGAGGCTCTCGCCTGGCTGGAGCAGCAGCCGCTTCCCCCCTGCGACCTGGTGCTGATGGATCTGAACATGCCCGAAATGGATGGCTGGGAATGCACCCGTCGCCTCCGTGCCGATGCCCGCTGGCAGCAGCTGCCCGTGCTCGCCATGACCGCCCACGCCATGCAGCCGGAGCGCGACCGTTGCATGCGCATCGGCATGCAGGACCTCATCACCAAACCGATCGATCCGGACCACCTCTACGAACGGCTGCACCACTGGAGCGGCCGCCACTGTCAGGGCCCAGGCGAACCAGCTCCAGCCTCTGCCCAGCCGGCCATCCCCCAGCCCGCGCCAACCGATGAAGAATCACCGCCGCAGCATCCGGGACTGGATAGCTCGGAGCTGAATGGTGCGGAGCAGGGAGATTCGGAGCTGAATAGTCTGGCCCTGGAAGGCTTTGATCTGCCAGGAGCGCTCAGGCGGGTGGCTGGCAACCGCGCTCTTTACTGTCAGCTGCTGCAGAGCCTGGTGCACACCCAGGCGGATGCGGCCCAGCGGCTGGAGGCCGCCCTTAAGAGCAACAATCTGAAGGAGGCGGCACTGATCGTGCACGCCCTCAGAGGGGTGTCCGCCAATCTGGGGGCCACCTCCCTGGCGGAGGCCGCCACGCGGCTGGAGCTCGAACTCAACCAGCAGCTCTGCCACAGCCACACCAGGCAGACCTTTGAGGTTCAGCTGCAGCTCACCATGGCGTGCATCCGCGCGGCCTTCGCGATGGAGTCGGCAGAGGGCACCGCCCCCTCACAGGAAGGGACGGGAACAGCAGTGCTGAGCCTGGAGCAGCAGCACCTGCTGGGGAAGCTCGATACTCTGCTGGCCGCCTTTGATGGGGAAGCCCTGGACTTCATCAGCCAGCACCGCGAGGCCCTGATCACGACCCTGGGATCGGCGGGCTTTGAGCGCATGGCCGCTGAGCTGATGCGCTTTGATTTCTCAGAGGCGCGCAGGGCCGTGCAGCTACGCGTTCCTCCCTTGCTGCAGGCCTGATCCATGACCCATCTCGCCGACAGCCTTGGGCAAAGCAAGCCCACCGTGCTGGTGGTGGATGACACGCCGGAAAACCTGCAGGTGATGAACGGCCTGCTGCGTGGGCTGTACAAAGTGCGCCTGGCCACCAGTGGCGGACTTGCCTTGGAGTTGGCCCTGCAGACGCCCCAGCCGGATCTGATTCTGTTGGACATCATGATGCCGGATCTTGATGGCCATGAGGTGTGCATACGGCTCAAGGCCGACCCCGCCACTCAGAACATTCCTGTGATCTTCCTCACAGCGCTGAACCAGGAAGTTGATCAGAAGCGAGGCTTTCTTGATGGCTGCGTGGATTACATCACCAAGCCCTTCTCCCCCGACATCGTGCTGGCCAGAGTGGCCACCCATGTGGCCCTGAAGCGCGCCAGCGACCTCCTCTCTGATCACAACCGTTACCTGCGCGAGGAAGTGGAGCGCCAGACCCGCGAGGTCCAGAAGGTTCAGGACGTCACGATCCTGGCGATGGCATCACTGGCGGAAACCCGCGACAACGAAACCGGAATGCACCTGCGCCGCACCCAGAACTACATGAAGCTTCTGGCTGATCACTTACACCGGCACTCCCCTTACGCCAGCCAGCTCGACGCAGAGGCAATCGAGCTGCTCTATAAATCCACGCCGCTTCATGACATCGGCAAAGTGGGCATTCCTGATCACATCCTGCTGAAGCCAGGCAAGCTCACCCCTGAAGAGTTCATGGTGATGAAGAAGCATTCGGAGCTGGGTTCCCACATCATTGCGCAAGCAGAAGGTCTGCTGGATGCCCCCAGCAGCTTTCTGCGCTTTGCCCGCGAGATCGCCCACTACCACCACGAGAACTGGGACGGCAGCGGCTATCCCGAGGGGCTGCAAGGAGAAGCCATCCCCCTGTCCGCCCGTCTGATGGCCGTGGCCGATGTGTATGACGCCCTCATCTCCAAACGCTTCTACAAGCAGGCCTTCTCCCATGAGGAAGCCACCCGCTTCATCGAAAGCCAGGTCGGCCGAAAATTCGATCCTGTGATCGTGGAAGCCTTCCGCCAGGTAGCCGATCGCTTCGCCACCATCGCCGCCACCTTCAAAGACAACAATTCCGCGCCGCCCCTGGCCGCCCTGCCCGCGCCGTCCCTTTCCCCATCGCCGGGCCTGGCGGAGGAAGGGGAAAACAGCCCGGCGTTCTGCTGAGCAGCCAGGAAGCCTGCTGAACAGCGAAGAAGCTTGGTGAAAAGAAAGCGGGCGGCGGGAATC
This sequence comes from Synechococcus sp. MW101C3, assembly GCF_002252635.1. Lineage (NCBI taxonomy): Bacteria > Bacillati > Cyanobacteriota > Cyanophyceae > Synechococcales > Synechococcaceae > Synechococcus > Synechococcus sp. MW101C3. Next base: position 74,513 of record NZ_NQKX01000001.1, on the reverse strand, counting down.
GAACCCGCATCATCAGCTTGGAAGGCTGAGGTTTTACCACTAAACTACGCCCGCAGGGATACAGGTGTATCACTCGGTTGCCGTGCTGGTGTGGCCCGCGGTGCCACTGCCTTTGCGGCTGAAGCATTATGGCCTGCGTGAAGCCACCGGCCGTTGACCGTTGTTCCTGATCCGGTCGTCCCTTCCGCCAACCCTGCGGCCATGAGCTCCACCACCGGCGTCAGTGACGCCATCGATGCACCCAGGGGGTTCCAGCGCCGCATGTTGGTGGCCTATGGCCTTGGCGATGCGGGCACCGGCATGGCGGCGTCGCTGATCGGCTTCTACCTGTTCATCTTCTATACCGCCGCCGCCGGGCTGCCCGCCTGGATGGCGGGGCTGGTGCTGATGCTGGCCCGCCTCTGGGATGCCATCAACGATCCGGTGGTGGGCTGGCTCAGCGATAAGACCCGCAGCCCCTGGGGCCCGCGCCTGCCCTGGATCCTCTGGAGCGCCATTCCGCTCGGGATCGCCATGGCGATGATGTGGTGGCTTCCGCCCGGAAGCCTCTGGGTGAAGTTCGGCATCTTCCTGGCCATCTCGGTGGTGGCCAACAGCCTTTACACCTGCGTCAACCTGCCCTACTCCGCCCTGGCGGCCGAGCTCACCACCGACACCGGCCTGCGCACCCGCCTGAACACGGCGCGGTTCACCGGCTCGATCATCGCCGGGCTGGTGGGCATCGTGCTGGGAGGGCTGCTGCTCCAGAACCACCAGGACCCCGGCAGTTACTTCAAGGTGGGCGTGCTGTCGGGCAGCATCATCGCGGTGTTCACCCTGGTCTGCGCCTGGGGCATCGCCCCGGCGGCCCGCAACTGCCAGCGGCCCAACAGCCAGCAAGGCTCCACCCGCCGCATGCTGCGCCGGGTGCGCGAGAACGGTCGCTTCATCAAGGTGCTCGGCCTCTACCTGATGCTCTGGTGCGCGCTGCAGATCATGCAGACCGCCGCCCTCATCTACCTGCCGGTGGTGATGCGGCTGCCGGAGAGCTGGAGCAACTGGATCCTGCTGCCCTTTCAGATCAGCACCCTCGTGGGGCTGCAGATCTGGAACCGCTTCTCCCACCGCTACGGCCGCATCCAGGCGCTGCACCGGGGCACGGCGCTCTGGATCGGCGGCTGCCTGCTCGCCATGTTGCTGATCCCCCTCGATCCCGACCTCTCGCCCGTGGGCTCCTGGATGAACGGGCTGCGGCTGGTGGCGCTGCTGGTGGCCATCCTGGTGGTGGGTCTGGGCGCCTCCACCGCCTACCTGATCCCCTGGGCGCTGCTGCCGGATGCCATCGACGCCGATCCTGAAAAGCCCGCCGGCCTCTACAGCGCCTGGATGGTGTTCACCCAGAAGATCTGCATCAGCCTGGCGTTGTTCTTCTTCGGCAACCTGATGAGCCTGAGTGGCTACGTGGCGGCCAGGGGCATCGTCCAACCCGACACGGCCCTGATCGCGATCCGCCTGTGCATGGGGCTGATCCCCGCCACGCTGGTGGTGCTGGGGCTGATCGTGATGCGGCGCTGGCCTGAGCGTGGCGCCCACCTGCTTCAGGCCCAGCCATGAAGTCACCGCGCTGGCTCAACCGCCTCGGCAGCAGTTGCCTGATCGGCGGCCAGACCGTGGCGGCGATCGGCAGGGGGCGCATCAACGTCAACGACCTGTTCGAGCATCTGCTGGAGGCAGGGCCCGGCAGCTTTCTGATCGTGTTCATCACGGCGCTGGCGGCAGGCACCGTGTTCAACATCCAGGTGGCGGCAGAGCTCACCAAGCAGGGGGCCAGCGTGGCCGTGGGAGGCATCCTTTCGGTGGGGCTGGCGCGCGAGATCGCACCGCTGCTCACCGCCACCCTGCTTACCGGGAAGGTGGCCACCTCTTACGCCGCCCAGATCGGCACCATGAAGGTGACCGAGCAGATCGACGCCATCACCATGCTGCGGACCGATCCGGTGGAGTACCTGGTGGTGCCCCGGGTGCTGGCGATGGTGGTGATGGCCCCGGTGCAGTGCCTGGTGTTCTTCGTGGTGGGGGTCTGGTCGGGCCAGGTGAGCAGCACCTTTCTCTTCTCGATCCCGCCCACCGTGTTCTGGAATTCCGTGCGCAGCTGGATGACCGCCAGCGACCTGCCCTCGATGCTGGTCAAGGCGGTGGTGTTCGGCCTGCAGATCGCCGTGATCGCCTGCGGCTGGGGCCTCACCACCCGCGGCGGCCCCAAGGAGGTGGGCACCAGCACCACCGGCGCCGTGGTGATGATTCTGGTCACGGTCAGCCTGATGGATGTGCTGCTGACCCAGCTGCTGTTCGGCGCTTAGGCCGCCGGCTGCCCAGCATGGAACCTCCGCCTCTCGCCGCCGCCACCATGACCTCCCCCGCCGCCACGCTCGATCCCGCCGCCGGAACGGTGCTCGCACCCCGCTACGGGGTGCCGCTGGGGGTTGTGGTGCTGGGGCTGGCCGGCCTGGCCCTGCTGCCGCTGTGGTCGGGGGCGCTGTGGCTCAGCGGCGTGGTGGTGCTGTTCGGGCTGTTCCTGCTGCTGCAGGCCGTGCTGCTGCGCCTGCAGTTCAGCGGCGATGCCCTGCTGGTGTGGCGTCAGTCGACGCTGCTGCGCCGCTTCCCCTACGACGAATGGATCGCCTGGACCGTGTTCTGGAACCCGGTGCCGGTGCTGTTCTATTTCCGTGAACAGCGCAGCATTCACCTGCTGCCGGTGTTGTTTGATGCCACCACCTTGCGCCAACAACTGGAGCTGCACGTCAGCACCTCGCCATGACCGATCCCAGCGTGCCGCCGGACCAATCCCCGCCGCCCCTGAGCGTGCCTGAACCGCCTGCGGCCGAGCCCTCGCCTGCGGCCGACCCGGCCCCTGTAGCCAAGCCATTCGAGCCCTGGCAGGCGCTCGCCCTCAAGGAGCTGCAGGAGCGGCGCGCGGCACTGGAGGCGGAGATCCAGGAGCTGGAAACCCGCCGCAACCAGCTGCAGAAGAGCCTGGTGAGCAGCTTTGATGGTCAGGCCGATGCGATCGCCCGGCGCCTGAAGGGCTTCCAGGACTACCTGGTGGTGGCGCTGCAGGATCTGGCCGGCCAGGCCGAGCAGATGGAGCTGGTGGTGCAGCCGGTGGTGGTGCAGCCCTCGCCACTGGATCAGCCGGCGGAAGTGGCCGCCGCGGCTGCCCCTGCCGCACCGGCGGCGGCGGGGCTGTTCAGCGAGGACGAAGACCTGATCCGCAGCCAGCTGGAGCGCTTCCAGGGCCAGCCCGATTTCTACGCCGATCCCTGGAAGCTGCGCCGCAGCCTGGAAGCCCCTGCCGCGGCTCTGCTGGAGGAGTGGTTCCTCTATCAGGGCGGGCGTGGCGCCCACGCCAGCGCTGGCAGCCGCAGCCGCAATGCGCTCACGGTGGCGGCGGCGGTGGCGATCCTCGGCGAGCTCTACGGCGAGCGCTTCCAGACCCTGGTGCTGGCCGGCCAGCCGGAGCGGCTGGGGGAATGGCGCCGCGGCCTGCAGGATTGCCTCGGGCTCAGCCGTGAAGATTTCGGGCCTAACAGCGGCGTGGTGCTGTTCGAGCGGCCTGATGCCCTGATCGAGCGCGCCGACCGGCTCGAGGAGCGCGGTGAGCTGCCGTTCATCGTGATCGATGCGGCCGAACAGGTGGTCGACGTCCCGGTGCTGCAGTTCCCGCTCTGGCTCGCCTTCGCCGCCACTCCAGCGGAACTGGCCATCGACGAGGAGCTGCTGTGAATCCCCTGCTGATCCTGTCCGTGCTGCTGGCGGGCTACCTGCTCGGCTCGATCCCCAGCGGCTGGCTGGCGGGGCGATGGTGCGCCGGCGTCGATCTGCGCCAGCTGGGCTCCGGCTCCACCGGCGCCACCAACGTGCTGCGCCAGGTGGGGAAGGGCCCGGCGCTGGTGGTGTTCCTGGTGGATGTGCTGAAGGGAACGGCCGCCGTGCTGCTGGCCAAGGCGGTGGTGGAGCCACTCGGCGTCTCCGCCGCTGGCGATGCCTGGGTGGTGGCGGCGGGGCTGGCGGCTCTTGCCGGCCACATCTGGCCGGTGTGGCTGGGCTGGCGGGGTGGCAAGGCCGTGGCCACCGGGCTGGGCGTGCTGCTCGGTCTGGTGCCCGCGGTGGGGCTGGCCAGCTTCGGGCTGTTCCTCGTCACCCTCACCCTCACCCGCATCGTGTCGCTCTCCAGCGTGGTGGCGGCGGTGGGCCTGCCGCTGCTGATGCTGGGATCCTTCCAGAGCGCCGGCATCGGGCTGCGGCCCGCCTATCTGGCCCTTGCCCTGCTCACCACCGTGCTGGTGCTGTGGCGCCATCGCAGCAACCTGGCCCGGATCATGGACGGCACCGAGCCACGCATCGGCGCAGACAAACCCAACACCCCGACCTGAGGCGGGAGCTGAGAGCCTGGAGCCGAGAACCGGGCGCCGCTTCAGCCCAGCGCCCGGCTGCGTTCAGCAGCCGCCAGCACCGCCTCGATCAAAGCCGAACGCACGGCGCCCCGCTCCAGCTGACGCAGGGCCGTGATCGTGGTGCCGGCCGGGCTGCTCACCATGTCCTTGAGCTGGCCGGGATGCAGGCCCTTCTGCTGCAGCAGCGCCACGGTGCCGCCGGTCATGGCGAGCGCCAGCTGCTGAGCCAGCGCCCGCGGCAGGCCGGCGGCCACGCCGCCATCGGCGAGGGCTTCGATCACCACCGCCATCAGCGCCGGCCCGGAGGAGGCCACCGCCAGCAGCCCATCGAGCTGAGGCTCCGGCAGCTCCAGCACCTGCCCCACCCGGCCGAACAGCTGGCGCACGCAGTGACGTTGCCCATCGCTGAGCTGCTCTCCCCAGGCCAGTCCAGTGATCCCGGCCCGCACCAGGCAGGGAGTGTTCGGCACCGCCCGCACCACGCGCCAGCCGGGAAATGACGCCTGCAGGCGAGCCAGGCTGACCCCCGCCAGCACGGAAATCAGCAGGGGGCACTCGTAGCGGTGCCCTTGGGATGTGGAGCTGTCCTCTGAGGAGGAGGCTGCGGAGGCGTCGCCGTGCTCAGCGGGCGCTGCTGGTGAGGCGGAGGCTGCTGAACCAGAAGCTGGGGGTGTGGCCGATGCTGCGGCGGACGCCCCTGATCGGCTGTGTTCCGCTCGAGCTGCAGCCGCCGCATCTGCAGCCGCCGTGGCTGCCGCCGCGAGCTGTTGCGGCTTGACGGCCAGCAGCACCACCGGCGCCTGCCAGGCCGCAGCCGCCTGCCCATCGGCGGCGGCACAGACAGCCACCTGCAACTGCTGCTGGAGCCGCTCGGCGGAGGCAGGGCTGGCCACCACCGCCCGCACGGCAGCAGGACGAACATCCCCCTGCTCCAGCAGCGGCAGCAGCAAGGCCTGGGCCATCTGCCCCAGGCCAATGATCCCGAGGCCCGACAGGAGGGGCTCAGAGGCCCCGGCGTGCTCGGTCATGGACCGGTGGCGGTGGCGGGAAACGTGCTCAGAAGACGTGCTCAGCCGCCGACGGCGAAGTCGGAGCGGCCCCAGGCCGGACTGGGGGCCGCATCGGCATCGGAGCCGGTGTCGCGGGTGGAAACGATGGTGGGAGAGGAGGGCTCCTCCATCGAGGCGGTGGTGACCGTGACGCAGCTGGGCGCGAACAGGAAGATGCTTTCGCCCACCCGCTCCTGGTGGCCGTCGATGGCGAAAGTGCCGCCTGCCACGAAATCCACGGCCCTCTGGGCCTGATCCGGCTCCATCATCGTGAGGTTGAGGATCACGGTCTTGCGGTCACGCAGGGCCTGGATGGCACGGGGCATCTCATCGAAGCTGCGGGGCTCCATCAGGGTCACCTCCGCGGCCGTTGCCGACAGGCCCGGCATGCCGATCACATTGCTGCCGGGGAAGAGGTCGTCGGAGCCGAAGGGGGAGGACAGGGCCAGGGCACTGCCGCTGCCGACCTGCGTGGCGCGCGACTGGGCGGTCTGGGCCTGGTCGTCACCGGGGTCGTAGTCGAGTTCGTCGTACTCGCCATCGAGATAGTCGTCACCGGAGACGACGGCACGGAGGCGGGAGAACAACGACACCTTTGGTTCCTTCGTGAGGTCAGTACCTGAATAGCGTCCCACGCTCCCAGTTGCAACTGGTCGCAACCCTTGAAATCACTGGATTCATGCTTCCGCCGGGTGGCGAACGCCCCCACCGCCCCCCAGCGAAGGCGACCTCAGGCCCCCGCCGTGATTGGCCGGGGCAAGCGCGTTGCGCAGGCCCGGGGCGGCCCAGAAGTCCCCGTGGGGCCCCGGTCAGGCCCCGCGGGGGCCGAACAACACCGAGCCGAGCCGCACCCAGGTGCTGCCGGCCGCCACGGCCTCGCGCCAGTCGCCGCTCATGCCCATGGACAGCTCCGGCAACCCCAGCCGGGCCGCCAGCGCGGCGCAGGAGCTGAACAGGGCACGGCTACCGGCTGCATCCAAGCCAAGCGGCGCGATCGTCATCAGGCCGACCACCTGCAACGGCGCCAGCGCCTGCAGCTGGGGCCAGAGCTGGTCGAGCTCCTCGGGCTCGAACCCGGCCTTGGTTGGATCGGGCAGCAGCTTCACCTGCAGGAACACCCGCGGCTGCAGGCCCTCCTCGGCGGCGATGCGCTGCAGGCGAAGCGCCAGCGGCAGGTTGTCGAGCGAGTGGATGGTGCCGAAGTGGCGCAGCACCCCACGGGCTTTGTTGGCCTGCAGGCGACCGATGAAGTGCCAATCCAGGGGGGGAAGATCCGCCAGCTCCAGCTGCTTGGCCTCGGCCTCCTGCAGGCGGCTTTCGCCGAAGCTGCGCTGCCCGAGCGCGGCCAGGTCGCGGATGCGCTCGGCCGTCTGCCCCTTGCTCACCGCCAGCAGGCGGGAACCGGACGGCAGCTGCTCCTGCAGGGCCTGCCACCGCACCGCCAGGGCCGCTGGAGCGTCAGCGCCCATTTCAGATGAAGGTCTGGTCGAACAGCTGGCGCCAGTGGCCGAGTTTTTCGCTGCGGTCACGCCGGGCCCGCGCCAGGTTCTGCTCGGCGTAGTGGCGGGCATCCATCAGCGGAATCACCTCGAAATGGGCGCCGCGCGGCTGCGCCGTGACCAGGAAGAACATCCGCTGGGCGTAAAGGGTGGCGAACAGATCGCGGCCCTCTCCGGCCGGTGCCACCCAGTAAAGGAGCCCGAAGGTGGGATGGTTGAGATATCGCTCGGTACTCGACTCAGCGCTCACTGATGGTTTGTTCGGCTACCAATCACAGCGCACCGTACTGCCACCGCAGCCCAAGCAGCAGGAGCAGCAGCAGGCAGGCCATGAGATTCAGACGTCGGGCCACGGGCACCCCCAGCCGCAGCTGCTGCGGCGGCACCCAGCGGCCGCCCCTGGCCACCAGCGCATCGGCCCCCTGCTCGGCACGCAGCAACACGTTGGCCAGCAGCCGTTCCGCCACCGCCAACCCCAGCCCCAGCACTCCCTTCCAGCCCAGTCGCCGCAGGTTGAGTGCCCGGGTGGCGATCGAGCGCAGCAGGTTCTGCAGTTCCTCCTGCACCAGGGGCAGGAAGCGCAACGCCAGCAGCAGGATGAAGCCGAGCCGCTCCACCGGCAGCCCCAACCGGCCCAAAGGGGTGAGGCCCCAGCTGAGTGCCCATACCAGCTCTTCCGGCGGCGTGGTGAGCAGCAGCAGGTTGGCGCTGTGGATGAGGGTGAACAGAAGGGTGGCGCTGTTGAGGCCGAGTTCCGCCGAGCGGCGGTTGATCACCAGTGGGCCCAGCGGCAGCGGCCCCAGCTGCACGGGCCCCCAGCGCAGCACCTCCCAGGGCTCACCGCTGCGTTCGAGCGGCGGTGCCCCCGGCGGCGCCGGCGCCAGGCGCAGCTCAGCCGGATCGCGCGAGAGCTGAGCAGTGCCCGCGCCACCGGCCGGCAGCAAGGCAGAGAGCAGCCCCACCAGCAGGCTGAGGGCGAGCAGGAGAGGCAGGTTGCGGCGCCACAGCCGCCACGGCAGCCCGCAGAGCGCCGTGATCAGCAGCAACGCCCCCACCAGCGCCAGCCGCCAAACGGGGCCGGCCAGGATCGGTGTGATAAGGAACGCCAGGGTCCAGGCGAGCTTGAGGCGCGCATCGACGCGGCGCAGCCAGCCGCTGTCACCATCGACGTACTGGCCGATCGGGAGCTGCTTCAGCCAGTCCATTCAGTGCTGCAGGAAGTGGAGCCGCTTCACGGGGTGGCGGAACGAGCCTGCTGACGCGCCTGTTCCTTCTCGGCGTCGCGCTGTTGCTTGCCGCGCCAGAACAGCTTGATCGGCGAGCCATCGAAGCCCAGACCCTGCCGGATCTGCCGCTCCACGTAGCGGCGGTAGGTGTCGCCGAACAGCTTGGGATCGTTCACGAACAGGGTGAAACTCGGCGGCCGCACCGCCACCTGGGTGCCGTAATAGATACGGCCCTGGCGGCCACCGCGGCTGGTGGGCGGCGAGCGCCAGCTCACGGCCTCCTGCAGCACTTCATTCACCACCGAGGTGGTGACGCGGCGCCGGTGCTGCTCGACCGCCAGCAGCGCCAGCGAGAAGATGCTCTCCACCCGCTGGCCGCTGAGGGCGGAGGTGAACAGCATCGGTGCCCAGTCGAGGAAGTAGAGCTTGGCCCGCAGATCCTTTTCCATCGCGGTCATGGTGTGCGAATCCTTCTCGATCGCATCCCACTTGTTCACCACGATCACGCAGGCGCGGCCGTCTTCCTCGATGCGGCCCGCCACGCGTTGATCCTGTTCGGTCACCCCATCAAGCGCGTCGATCACCAGCACACAGACGTCGCTGCGTTCCACCGCCTTGAAGCTGCGGGTGATGCCGAAGTATTCGGGCCCGTAGCTGACACTGCGGCGGCGGCGGATGCCGGCGGTGTCGAGCAGTTTCCAGAGACGACCCTCCCGCTCGATCGTGGTGTCAATCGTGTCGCGGGTGGTGCCGCGGATCGGGCTGACGATCGCCCGAGGCTCACCGCAGATGGCATTGAGCAGGCTGGATTTGCCCACATTCGGCCGGCCGATGATCGCCAGCTGGATCGGCTCCTCCGTTTGCTCTGCGTCAGCGGGAGGCAGGAATTCGATCACCTTGTCGAGCAGATCGCCGGTGCCGGCACCGTGGATGGCCGAGATCGGAAACGGCTCACCCAGGCCCAGGCCCCAGAAGTCGGCGGCCATCGCCAGGCCCTGATCGGGCGACTCGCACTTGTTCACCGCCAGCAGCACCGGCCGGTTCTGGCCGCGCAACCATTCGGCGATCGATTCATCTGCCGCCGTGACCCCCGCCTGGCCATCGACGATCACCACGGCCACCACCGCTTCAGCTAAAGCAAGGTTGGCCTGTTCGCGGATCTCCGGGAGAAACTCACTGTCGTCGTCGAACACCAGGCCGCCGGTGTCGACCACCTTGAAGGTCCGATCGCCCCAGAACCCTTCCTGGTAGGTGCGGTCACGCGTGACACCGGGCTCGTCGTGGACGATTGCCTCCCGGCTGCGGCACAGCCGGTTCACCAGAGTGGATTTGCCCACGTTGGGGCGCCCGATGACGGCGACGACTGGTAGCGCCAAAACGTAATATCCCGATCAACGATCTCTTTTCGACCTTACAGGCTGGCTCAGCTGTGGCCGGCCTGGAGAAGTGTTGGCGGCGTCACCCCGCAACTCCGAGCCCTGGAAGCGGGAACCTTGCACGTTCGAACCTTTCAACACCGTTGAGCCGCTGTGGCGGAGGCGCCACCCACACCAGACTGCGGCCTGACCGCCAGAGCCGCGCGCTGCCATGGCCAACCCTGCCTTTCTTCATCGCCGCTCGCCCGTGTTTGCCGGGCATGCGATGGTCACCTCCAGCTCGCCGCTGGTGACCCGCGTGGGCCTGCGGGTGCTGGAGCAGGGCGGCAACGCCGCCGATGCCGCGGTAGCCATGGCCGGGATGCTGGCGCTGGCCGAGCCGATGATGAGCGGCCTCGGCGGCGACACCATGGTGCTGGTGTGGTCGGCGCAGGACCAGCGGGTGCTGGGTCTCAATGGCAGCGGCATGGCCCCGAGCGGCGCCAGCCTCGAGCGCATCGGAGCGCGCCCCTTGATGCCGGAGCACGGCGCGGCCTCGGTCACCATTCCAGGCGCCGTGGATGGCTGGTGCACCTTGCTGGAGCGGTTCGGCACCCAGTCGCTGCAGCAGCTGTGGGAACCGGTGATCGCCTATGCGCGCCAGGGCTACCCGGTGGGCGAATCGATCGCGGGGTTCTGGGCCGTTGGCGCCGCGCTGCTGGGGCAGAGCGCCTCATCAGAGCTTCGCGAGGTGTTTCTGCCCCATGGCAGCGCCCCGCAGCCGGGCCAGCTGATGCGCCTGCCGCAGCTGGCCGACACCCTGGAGCGCGTGGCCCGGGAGGGCCGCCAGGGCTTCTACGAAGGGCCCGTGGCCGCGGCGATCGCCACCACGATCAGCGCGGGCGGTGTGCCCACCACCACAGCCGACGTGGCCGCCCAGCAGCACCGCTCCGCATGGGTGGAGCCCCTGAGCGTGGGCTACCGCGGCCGGGAGGTGCTGGGCCTGCCACCCAATTCCCAGGGGGTGGTGGCTCTGCATGCTCTGGGCATCCTCGACGGCCTGCCCCTCGCCGCGATGGGCGAGGCGGAGCGTCTGCACCATGAGATCGAAGCGATCCGCCTCGGCTTTGAGCTGGCGATCGATGGGGTGGGGGAGCCCACCCCATCGATGCTCGAACTGGTGCGGCAGCAGCTCAGCCCGGACGGACTGGCCGCCGCCCGCAGCCGCATCACGGCCCTGGCCCGGCCGGCCACCCGGCCCCAGGGCGGCCATTCGGGCGACACCAGCTACGTGTGCGCCGTGGACGGCAACGGCAATGCCGTGTCGTTGATGACCAGCATCAGCGGACTGTTCGGCTCCGGGCTGGTGGCGGGCGACACGGGCGTGCTGCTCAACAACCGGGCGGCCCAGTTCTCCAGCCAGCCGGGCCATCCCAATGCCCTGGCACCCGGCCACCGGCCGCGTCATTCGATCCTGCCGGCGATGGTGCTGCGCGATGGGCTGCCTGAATTCGTGATGGGGGTGATCGGCGGCAACGCCCACCCCCAGGGGCTCACCCAGATCCTGGTGAACGCCCTCGATCTGGGCATGAATCCCCAGCAGGCCGTAGATGCCCCGCGCTTCAAGCTGGTCATGCAGAGCGGTGCGGTTCACATCGATCCGCAGTTCAATCCAGACGTGGGCCACGAGCTGGTGGCCCGCGGCCATCAGCTCGGCGATTCCTATGGCTTCGTGGGTTTCAAGGGGGGTGCCCAGATGGTGCGCCTCCATCGCGACGACTCCGGCCACTGCACCAGCCTGGAGGCCGGCGTGGATCACCGGCTCGATGGGGTGGCCATGGGGATTTGAACGGGGGGGGCCTGCGTGGCTCGGGGGCGGTCCACCGGCTACTGCACCGGCAGATCTCCAGGGTGCCCCGCCACCGGATCGGCCGGCTGCGGCAGCAGCGGTGGCAGCGGCCCTGTGTCCGGCAGCGGTTCGCCCCGCTCGGCCAGGTGAGCCAGCAGCCAGTTCACCGCCGTGGCGCGGCGGGTGCGGCGGGGAAACAGCTCGCCGATGCGGTAGCCGGCGAAGCCCAGCTGGTGTTTGAGCAGTTGCTTGTGGGCGGCGGCAATCGAGCGGGTGAGCCGCACGCTGGCCGGACGCTCCGCGATCAGCGGCGGCGCCAGCGGGTAGGCCAGGGCCCAGTCGTCCGGTGTGGCGGTGGTGGCGCGCCACGGCGCTGGCCCCTGTGCGGCGCCGGAGGCGCCCACGGCAGCGGTGGTGGCCTCTGCCGTGGGTTCCGCCTCAGCAGCAGGCCCATCCACCAGCCCGTCAGCGGGTGCGTAGCCCAGCCGCTGCCAGACCAGTTCGCAGACGAAGCGGTCGCTGGTGCGGTCGTCGAGGATCAGCTGCAGCAACTGCCGACTGAGCGGATGGGGGGAGGCGGCGGTCATGGCGAAGCGGCGGGTCAGCAGGTCAGCGAGGCGGTCGTTGGGCGGGTCAACGAGGCAGTTGTTCGGCGGGTCAGCGCGGCGCTGGGCAGCGGGAAGATGAACCTCTGATGACCCTGCCACCGCTTCCACTTCAGCTTCAGGGCCGCGGCCAGCCGCGCCAGCTGCGCTGCCGGGTGTTCCAGTCGCCCCTGGCGGGGGTGAGCGACCAGATCTTTCGGGGCTTCGTGCGCCGTTGGGCTCCCGACGCCCTCCTCTATACGGAGATGGTGCACGCCACCTGCCTGGAGCGGGGCCACGGCAGTGAGAAGTTCGAGGCTCTGGCCGGCGAGAGCGGGCCGATCGCGGTGCAGCTGTTCGACCACCGTCCCCAGGCCCTGGCCGAGGCCGCCCGGCGGGCGGAGGCGGCGGGCGCTTTCCTGATCGACATCAACATGGGCTGCCCGGTGCGCAAGGTGGCGCGCAAAGGCGGCGGCAGCGGCCTGCTGCGCGAGCCCGCGCTGGCGGCGGAGATCGTGGCGGCGGTGGCGGCTGCGGTGCGCGTGCCGGTCACAGTGAAGACGCGGCTGGGCTGGTGCGGCAGCAGCGCCGATCCGGTGGCTTTCGCCCTCGGTCTGCAGGAGGCCGGCGCCGAGGCGCTCACCCTGCACGGCCGCACACGGGAGCAGGGCTTCTCCGGCAGCGCCGACTGGGCCGCCATCGCCCGGGTGAAGCAGGCCCTGCGCATTCCCGTGATCGCCAACGGCGACGTGACCTCCCCCGAAGAAGCCCTGCGCTGCCTGGCCATCACCGGCGCCGATGGGGTCATGGTGGGGCGAGCCACCCTGGGAGCCCCCTGGCTGGTGGGCCGCATCGACGCGGCCCTGAGCGGCCGGCCGGTGCCACCGGACCCCTCGCCGGCCGAGCGGCTGGCCCTGGCGGCCGAGCACCTGCAGGCGCTGGTGGCCTACCGAGGGGCGAAAGGCCTGCAGATCGCCCGCAAGCACATGGGCTGGACCTGCCAGGGCTTCGCCGGCGCCGCCCAACTGCGCCATCAGCTGATGCGCGCGCCCACCCCTGCGGAGGCCAGGGCACTGCTGGAAGCGGCAGCGGCTGACACCGTCGCTGTGTTGGCTGACGGGGCAGGAGCGTCAACACTTGACTGGGCCGGTGCTGGGCAGGTGCGCAACTCGAAGTTGCAGGAATAGATCGCCGGTTTCTGCCAGCTGAGTGGGATTTCCAGCAGGTCGCGGGTGCCGGTGATCGCCATCACGGCAAAGAGCACGGAGGCGAGCACGTTGGCGGTGATGTGCAAGCGACGCATCCGCAGGGAGCGGAAGATCTCCGCCTTGGAGGCCAGCGAGAACAGCATCAGGCCCGTGAGCAGCACGCCGGCCCAGTAGTGGGAGCTCCAGAAGGCAGGGCTGAGCGGGTTGTCGCTGAGGCGCCAGATCTCCGGCTGGCTGCCGAGGCCCAGCAGGCCCACCCATGTGAGCAGGGCGAAGCTGGCCCGCAGCGGCGCTTTCTTCGCCCGCCAGAGCCCCAGCAGACTCGCGAAGGTGCCGGCACTCACCAGCAGCAGCAGCGCCAGACGTCCGGCCCCGCCAGTGAAGGGGGGTTCCGGCACCACGAACTTGCTGATGAAGGAATAGAGGAGGGCGATCAGCACCGCCACCACGATGCCGGCTGTGAGCCAGCGGCCATGGTCGGCGTGCTCCACCCCCACGGTGGGCGGCTGTGGGTGGATCTTGAGCCGGCGCTCACGGGCCAGCAGGCCGAGGCGGATCGTGGCACCCACCACGGGATACACAAACAGGATGACCAGCACCGGATGCAGCAGCGAGAACCAGTCGATCGGGGTCATGGAGCAGGTGGTGGGGGGTGGGGAAGCCAGCCAAAGGCTGTCACAGCCGAGGGGCGCCGGCGCTAAGGAAGTACCGACGGCCAGCCGGATCGGATCAGCAGAAGCGAAAAGTAGGGCCGCTGCTCGGAGGGCACCGCATCGGCCGGCACCACCACCTGATCGGGCCAGCCCACCCGCTGGGCGAACAGGGCGTCCCCAAGGAGCCCGCGCCGTTCCAGCAGGGGCCGCACCCAGCTCCAGCGGTGGCCCAGCTTGAGCAGGGCCAGGCCGGTGCGCGCCTGCGGGGGCTCCAGGGCGATGGCGTCGAGCAGGGTATCGAGCACCCCGGGCGCATCGGGCGTGGGGCGCACCAGCAGCCCCTGCCCCTGCAGGGCCAGAGGCCAGTGGCCTGCGGCCGCCGCCGCTGCAACGGCGGGGATGCCGGGGATGAGCCGCACTGGGCAGGCGGGGTGGGCATCGCGCAGAGCCAGCAGCACGTACGAGGCGCTGGCATAGAGCGACACATCCCCCTCGCAGAGCAGCACCACCCGGCGGCCAGCGGCCACCGCGGCCGCCAGCGCCTCAGCCGCAGCCCGCCAGGCCTGACGGCGCGGCTCAGGCTCCGCCACCATCGGAAACACCAGCGGCAAGGTGGCCTGCTCCGGATTCAGCCACGGCGCCGCGATCGCCGCGGCCATTCCCTCCCCACCCGCCTGGGCCACCGGGTAGGCCACCAGGTCGGCAGCGGCGATTGCCCGCACCGCCGCCACGGTAAGCAGATCCGGATCGCCCGGACCCACACCCACCAGCGTGAGCCCCGGCAAGGCAGCGGCGCCGGTGGGGTCGGGCAGGCCTTGAAGGCCTGGCAGGCCGGGAAAACCGGACAAACCGGGGGAGCCTGGGGGCACCGAGGGGGCCTCGCTCATTGGGTGCTGCCACCAGATCCGTGGGGTTCATCCCATCACGCCGTGGCGCCAGCGGCTCAGCCCATGGGCCACGCGCCAGTGGCGTGCTCAGGCCTTGCGGCGGCGCCGCAACACACCCGCACCTCCGGCCCGCAGGGCTTCCATAGGCTGGAGCCATCGCCCATGCCGCACCCCGATGACTCTGCTGGCCATTCACCAACTGCCCGGCGATGGCAGCGCCGCCCCTACCGCCACCCCCTGCCCGCCCACGTTGCGCACCAGCGACGGCGACCGGATCCGCCAGGAGCTGGAGGCCCGCGGCATCCGCTTCGAGCGCTGGCCGGCCCGGGCCGCCACTGGCGAGGCCACCACTGCCGACGCGCTGCTGGCGCTCTACGCCGAGGAGATCGCCCGACTGCAGAGCAGCGGCGCCTATCCCACCGTCGATGCGATCCGCCTCACGCCCGACCATCCGGATCGGGTGGCGCTGCGGCAGAAGTTCCTCTCGGAGCACACCCACAGCGAGGACGAGGTGCGCTTCTTCGTGGAAGGGCGCGGCCTGTTCTGCCTTCACCTCGGTGATGAGGTGCTGCAGGTGGTGTGTGAGCGCAACGACCTGATCTCTGTGCCGGCCGGCACGCCCCACTGGTTTGACATGGGGCCCGAGCCCCACTTCGCCGCCCTGCGCTTCTTCGACAACCCGGAGGGGTGGGTAGCCACCTTCACCGGTGAGGCCATCGCCGAACGGTTCCCCCTGCTCGACGAACTGCTGACCGCCGTTTGAGACCAGGCAAATCGGCCGTGGCCACGCCTGCGGCCTGGCAACTCTGCAAAGCCACGCCTCTGGCGTTGCCGCCCGCCAGGGTCAGGCCACGCCCACCGAGTGCATCCGAACCAGCCCTGGATCGGCCAACACTCCTGTGAGGGCCTGAACCTCCGCCAGCGCCAGCTGCTCCAGCCGCTCCACCGTGGCTTCGCGACTGAAGCGCGCTTCGGCCAGCACCCAGTAGAGGCCGAAGTGGCGCGCCTCGCTGGCCAGCAGATCGCCGTACAGGGCCGCCAGCTCCGGGTCAGGGCTGTGGGCAGCCAGCAGGGCCATGCGTTCGTGGCTGCGGGCCTCGATCAGGCCGGCCACCAGGAAGCTGTCGAGCATGCGCTGCGGCTCGCCCCGCCGCACCTGGCCGGCCAGGGCGGCGCCGTAGGGCGGGGCTGCCAGGGCGCGCAGGGCATGGCCTCGCCGCTCCAGCAGGGCCTGCACGCGCTCGAAGTGCTCGAGCTCCTCACGGGCCAGGGGGCTGAGCACCGCGGCCAGCTCCCCGTCGGAGGGGTAGCGGAACATCAGCTGCAGCGCCACGCCCGCCGCCTTGCGTTCGCAGTGGGCATGGTCGATCAACAGCAGCTCGGGGTGGGCCAGGGCCTGCTCCAACCAGGCGTCGCTGCTGGGCGCCGTCAGCCATCTCACCCGGGCCGGCGCGGCCACGGCCACGCCGGCCGCCAGCGGCAGGGAAGCGGTGGTGCTCATGCCGGCTCCTGGGCGCGCAGGTGGGCCACCAGGCCGTCGAGGCCGAGGCTGTAGCTGGCGGGCCCGAAGCCACAGATCACGCCCACCGCCCGGTCGGCCAGGGTGGAGTGGTGCCGGAACGGCTCGCGGGCGTGAACGTTGCTGAGGTGCACCTCCACAAAGGGCAACGCCACCCCCAGCAGCGCGTCACGGATGGCGATCGACGTGTGGGTGTAGGCACCAGCGTTAATGACGATGCCGTCGCAGACGCCGGCTGCCTCGTGGATGCGGTCCACGAGGGCACCCTCGTGGTTGCTCTGAAAACAGGCCAGGTCCACCCCCTGCGCCGCTGCCTGGGCCGTCAGCGCCGCGTTGATGGTTTCCAGGGTGCTGACCCCGTAAAGCCCAGGCTCACGGCGCCCCAGCAGGTTGAGGTTGGGGCCGTGAAGCACGAGCAGCTGCATGGGGAAGGTCGACTGGTAAGTTTCTCGGGTGGAGCGGGTCGGTGCCCGAGTGGTTAATGGGGGCGGACTGTAAATCCGCTGGCTCTGCCTACGTTGGTTCAAATCCAACCCGGCCCACCTTCCACATGCCCTTGTAGCTCAGCGGTAGAGCACTCCCTTGGTAAGGGAGAGGTCACGAGTTCAAGTCTCGTCAAGGGCTTCCTCCCAACCCTTTCCGGCCATTCACTTGGACCTTCGGGCTGCCGATCCCCTGGCAAGGTGTGGCCAGCCGGTCCCCATCGCCGGGAACGCCCGGGCGGCAGACTCCCAACGGCTGCCACCCTGCCATGGGCGCGATCCTGCTCACCGTTCTCACCGCACTGCTGGGCTTTGGCCTGGGCAAGGGCGTGCCTCGGCTGGTTCAGCGCTCGGGCAGCCTGGCTCGCCGTTCGCGGCTGAGCCAGCTGGCCTTCGGCAGCCTGCTGCTGCTGCCCTGGCTGGTGGGGATCGCCCTGCTGCTGCTGTTGCCCTTGCGCCCTGCACTGCTGCTACCTGCGATCGGCTACGGCGTGGGCATGTGGCAGGGGCGGCGCAAGCTGGGGCTGTAGCCGTCGGCGCGGCTGACCGCCTCGGCCAAAGACGCGGATCCCGCAACTGCAGCACGCTGCGTTCAGCCATAACCGATTGCGCAACACCGGCCCACCGCACCCTGCGTCTCTGCACGCGTTGAGTACACCCCGGAACAGCATCAGTCCACTGCCCCAACATGATGGCGACGCTTGCACTGCAACCGCAGAGGAGCAAGAGGATCGTCCCAATGGGGGCGACGGGCGGAGTTGGGGCCGGATCGCTTGGGGAGGATGGCTCGCTGCTCGCGTCGCCAGGTATCCGTGGTGGTGCCTGCCTGCTTGTCACAGAGGGCGACCATCGATCCGCAATGGCGTTGATTGAAATGCTGTCGAATGCCTAGGCGCACTCACTCACGAAGTCCCTGCCAAAGACTCAGCTCAACACCCTTGCAACCACACGCCCCGATCGAGCTCACCGCTGTGCAATCGCTCCCCTTCGAATCACGCGGAAGGTGAGATTGATGCGGTCACGTGCGACCCGCCGCCGCTGGGGCACCTGATGCAACCAGTGCTGTTGCGTGGGTGGATCCATCACCAGCAGATCGCCTTCGCCCAGTTCAAAGCTCAGCGGTGACTCTGCATGTGCGGAAGGTTGCCGGGGCTTGAGCCGAAAGCTGCGCGCCGCCCCGAGGCTGAGGGAGGCAATCGGTTGATCGGGATCAAGTTCGGGCTCATCGTCCGCATGCCAATCCAGCTTGTCGTTGCCGTCGCGGTAGTGATTGAGCAGCAGGGAGTTGAAGCGGCAACCGGCGGCGGCCTCCACCTGCCGGCGCAGCTGCTGCAGCGAGGCGGTCCAGGGCTCGATCGCCTGGTGAACACCGCTGTAGGCGTAGTGGCAACCGGGATCGCCCATCCAGCAGGTAAGCCGCGGAATCGGATGGGTGCGGCCGAACAGGGTGATGTGCTCCTGGCGCCAGGGCACGTCAGTCCGCAGCTGAACCAGCCAGGACGCCGCATCCGCCAGCCACAAGGGCCAGTAGCGCAACGCCAGTCCTTCCCGCCTCACCGTCTGAGGGGTGCCGGCCGGCGGCGTTGGCTGCAGGAGATCGAGTTGCTGTTCCATCCTTCTCGCCCTCACCATCGTGCTGGAGCTGTGGCCGCCAGCCGCTCCCACACCCGCTCCAGCAGGCCCCGTGGCCGGGTAGCAGCCGCCATGCTGGAGCCATTCTCGTTCGCCCGCTCCCATGACCGCCTCCACCGCCATGCCCATGGCGGACATGCCCGCCGTGGCCATGCCCGCCGTGGACAGCCTGCGTGAGCCGGTCAGCCAGGGGCTCACCCGCCCGCTGGCCTGGCGTCGCGAGCAGCTCGCGCGGCTCACGGCGCTGCTCGATGGTGCGGAGGAGGCGATCCTTGCGGCACTCGCCGCCGACCTGGGCAAGCCTCCGGTGGAGGCCTACTTCGAAGTGGTGGCCGTGCGTCAGGAGCTGCGCCTCTGCCAGCGCCAGCTGCGGCGCTGGATGGCGCCCCGACCGGTGCCGGTGCCGCTCAGCCAGAAGCCGGGCCAGGCCCGGCTGATGCCGGAGCCGCTCGGCTGCGTGCTGATCATCGGCCCCTGGAATTACCCCTTCTCACTCACCATCCAGCCGCTGGTGAGTGCGCTGGCGGCGGGCAACAGCGCCGTGCTGAAACCATCGGAGCAGGCCCCGCAAACCTCGGCCCTGATCGCCCAGCTGGTGGCGCGCCACCTGGAGCCCGATGTGGTGCAGGTGGTGGAAGGAGACGGAGCTGTGGCCAGCGCGCTGCTCCAGCTGCGCTTCGATCACATTTTCTTCACTGGCGGCGGCCGGGTGGGCCGGCTGGTGATGGAGGCGGCCGCGCGTCACCTCACCCCGGTCACCCTGGAGCTGGGCGGCAAGAGCCCGGCCATCGTGCTGGCCGACGCCGACCTCGACACCACTGCCCGTCGCCTGATCTGGGGCAAGGGGCTCAACGCCGGTCAGACCTGCATCGCCCCCGACCATCTGCTGGTGGAAGACTCAGTGCGGCCGGCGCTGGTGGAGCGGCTGACGCGGGAGATCACGCGCTGCTACGGCGAGGACCCGCTGGCGTCGCCGGATCTGGCCCGCATCGTCAACCGCCCGCAGTTCGAGCGGCTGTGCGGCCTGCTGGAGGGCGCCCGGCAGCGGGGGCAGCTGCTGGCCGGCAGCCAGATCGATCCGGAGCGCCTGCGCATCGCCCCCACCCTGCTGGCGGTCGATGCGGCCGACGATCCGCTGATGCAGGAGGAGCTGTTCGGTCCCCTGCTGCCGGTGCTGCCTGTGGCTTCGCTGGATGAGGCAATCACCCGGGTGCGGCGTGGAGCCAAGCCGCTGGCGCTCTATCTGTTCAGCAGCAGTGCCGCCGCCCAGGAGCAGGTGCTGGCAGGCACCAGTTCGGGGGGCGTCTGCTTCAACGACGTGGTGATGCAGGTGGGGGTGCCCGAGCTTCCATTCGGTGGCGTCGGCCCCAGCGGCATGGGCCGCTACCACGGCCAGTCGGGCTTCGACACCTTTTCGCACCTGCGCAGCGTGCTGCGGCGCCCGTTCCGCTTCGATGTGCCGCTGCGCTATCCCCCCTACGGCGACCGTCTCGGCCTGATCAAGCGGCTGATGGGCTGAACCGGACCAACGATTTGGCGCCGGGGGACTGGCGCGCCAGAGGGTTCTCCTTAAGGTTCAACCAGCTGATCGTTGCCCATGCGCCGCGCCATCGTCGCCCTGGCCCTCGCCCTGCTGCTCCCGTTGCCGGGACTGGCCGCCCAGCACGTGGTGAAGCCCGGGGAGACGCTCTCGGAGATCGCCGAGCGCTATGGCGTGTCCCTCAACCGCCTGATGCAGCTGAACGGCATCAAGGATCCGGATCTGGTCACGGCCGGCACCCGCCTCACCGTGCCCGGTGGAGCCAGCTCCGGCGCCGGCTCTTCCACTGGTGGGCGCGGCAGCTACACCGTGAAGCCGGGCGAAACCCTCTCCGAGATCGCCGACCGGCTGGGCACCACGGTGCAGCGCCTGATCGAGCTCAACGGCATCCGCGACCCGGACATGGTGGCCGAGGGCACCCGCCTGGTGGTGCCCGGCGCCCCCGCCGCCGCCCGTCCCGCAGCGGTGAACAGGAACGCCCGCGAACACACCGTCCAACCAGGTGAAACCCTCTCCGGCATCGCCGATCGCTACGGGGTGCCGATGTCGCGGCTGATGGCGCTCAACAAGCTCACCGAACCCGACGAGATCCAGGCCGGCAGCCGCCTGGTGCTGCGCACCAGCACACCCGCACCCGCCCGCGCCGCCGCAAAGCCCGCGCCGCCCAAGCCCGCCGCCGCCAAACCCGCACCTGCGCGCCCGGCACCAGCAACAACGCAACAACCCAAACCGGCACCAGTGGCCGCCAGGCCGGCGCCGGCAGCGACCGCCCAACCCAAACCGGCACCTGCAGCCCAGCCGGCGCCCGTGCGCCCCGCACCTGCTGCCACGGCTACAGCAGTCCAGCCCAGACCGGCACCGGCAGCCGCCACCCAACCCGCGCCCGCTGCCACCCGCCCGGCCCCAGCAGCAGCAGCCCCCCAACCCAGGCCAGCGGCTGCGGCAGCACCCGCCCCCCGTCCCAAACCGGCGGCCACCGCTGCCAGATCGGCCGGCCCCAAACCGCCGGAATGGCGCACCTACGGCCCGATTCAGGTTGACTTCGCCAACTGGCAGCCTCTGGGCGGCAGCATGGTGGCCCCGGCCCTGAACAGCGCCGGCCAATCGATTTTCCTGGCGGTCAACTGCACGGCCGGCAAGCTCAATGCCACCGGCGAAGCTGGTGCCTGGAAGAGCTGGGATGCCCCGCAGAGCGAGTTTGAACAGCAATTGGTGAGAGACCTCTGCAGGGTCGGCGGCGGCTGAGCCCCGTCCAGCCCACGCGTGCCGGCCCGCCTGCCGCTCATGCCGCCCAGCGCAACGGCCATGGCTCCTGCAGATAGCGGCGTCCGGCCTCCCGGATCCAGAGCCGCTGGCTGCCGTCGTCGCTTTCGCAGATCAGCTCCTCCTGCACCAGCCGGCGCGCCAGCCAGCCCCAGCGCTCTCCCTCCGCAGCGGCGGTGTCCTCCGCACCGGAGTGATCGGCCAGGTCATCGGCCAGCCGGGGGAGATCCAGGCCCCGGCGCTCCTGCAGCAGGGTCAGCACCTGCGCCGCCTGCGCCGACCAGTCGATCGGCACCCCACGGCTGTGGCAACGGTCGCAGCGACCGCAGGGGGGCACCAGCTCGCCCACGGCCTCCAGCAAGGCCTGCTCGCGACAGCCCGTCCCCTCCGCCACCGCCTCCATGCGCCGCAGCTGTTGCTGGGCCAGTTCCAGCCGCAACCTCTCCTGCTCCTGCAGCTCCGGGGTCAGCTGCCGGCCGGAGGCGCGCATCGCCCAGCCCAGCGAGCGCCGGTCCATCGGATCAAAGAGCACCAGGCAGCGGGCGGGCTGGCCATCACGCCCCGCCCGCCCCGACTCCTGCAGGTACCCCTCCGCGCTGGCAGGCAGATCCAGATGCAGCACCAGTCCCACATCCGGGCGGTCCACACCCATGCCGAAGGCCACCGTGGCCACCAGCACCGGCCGCGGATGGTGCTGGAAGTGCTCAAGCGCCAGCAGGCGGCTTTCAGGGTCCATGCCGGCGTGATACGCGATCGCCTCCACCCCGGCAGCCGAGAGCCGCGCCGCCCAGTGCTCCACCGACCGCCGTGTGCGGGCGTAGATCAGCACAGCCCCGGACGCAGCCGCCACCGTGTCGAGCACCAGTGGCAGCGGATCAGGGGGGCGCCGCTGCATGGCGTACACGAGATTCGCGCGCCGGGCGGAGCGCACCTGCACAAGGGGGCGCCGCAGCTGCAGCAGCCGGATGATGTCGGCGCGGACCCGCGGCGCGGCCGTGGCGCTCAGCGCCACCAGGGGCACACCGGGACAGAGGCTGCGCAGCTGCCCGAGGCGGCGGTAATCCGGGCGGAAATCATGGCCCCAGGCGCTGATGCAGTGGGCCTCGTCCACCGCCAGCGCCACCAGCCGGCCCTGCTCCAGCACGTCCTCCAGCAGGGCGCGGGTGGCTTCCGCCTGCAGCCGCTCCGGTGCCAAGTAGAGCAGGCGCAGGCGATTGTCGGCGAGGCGATGCAGAAGCTGCCGCCGCGACCCGGCATCGAGCCCCTGGTGCAGGCAGGCGGCCGGGATGCCGCGGCGCTGCAGCTGCGCCACCTGGTCCTGCATCAGGGCCACCAGCGGCGACACCACCAGCACCAGGCCCTGCCGCACCAGGGCGGGCAGCTGAAAACAGAGCGACTTCCCGCCACCGGTGGGCAGCACCGCCAGACAGTCGCGACCCGCCAGGAGGGCCTCCACCACCGGGCGCTGACCGGGCCGGAAGCGCGACCAGCCGAAATGACGCTCCAGGGAATCCTCGAGCGCTTCCATCGCCAAACCGACCACAGCCCTGGTGCGGCCCGACCTTAGCGGCCCCAGATCTGGTGGCCAGGCAGGCTCATGGCAACGGCGGTGCGTCCAGCTGGTCGGGGCTCTCCTCCACCAGCTGCAGCCGCACCCGTTTGCCGCCGGCCAGCTCCCCCAACGACACCCGCAGGGTGCTACCGCTCAGGCTCTGGAGCACGGTCAGCATGGCCCGCAGGTGGGGCGTGCTGCTGCCGCTCTCCACCCAGAGACGCTCCTGCAATCCCCCCAGCCGTCGCCAGCTGGTGTGCAGCTTCAGCACGGCACTTTCGAGCTGTTGGGCCTGCCCCACCGCATCGGCCAGCAAACCAAGAGCGTCGAGCCGCTGAGCCTCCTGCAGGGCTTTCTCCAGTTGCAGCTCCCCTTGCTGAAAGGCGCGCACCGCAGCCCCGGCCTCGGCCGCCTTGCTCAGCCAGCGGGCCGTGCTGGTCACGTCCCTGACCCGGTCGAGCTCGGGTTCATCGCGCAGCGCCTGGCGCAGATCGTCCTGCTGGGCCTCGGGCAGCTTGGCCAGCTCCTTCACCAGCGGCGCCACCGCCCGCGGGGGCAGCAGGTTCTCCTGGGTGCGCTGGCGGATCTCCTCCGGCAGCAGCGGGCTGGTGGCCGCTGTGAATTCATCAGAGAGGCGCCGCACCTGCTTGCGGGTGATCTGCTGCCCCTCATTGGCCGCTTCGCTGATCATCAGCTGCACCTCCGGGTCGGCCTGGGCCGTTTCGAGGAAGGCGCGCTTCGAGAAGTTGTTGACGCTGCTTTGCTCCAGCGGCCCATCACCCACCAGGCTTTCGGCAGACTCCGCCAGCTGGATCAGCCCATAGGCCCGGGTCTTGCTGATCTCCCGCTCCCTGAGCCACTGCAGGAAGCCGGTACCCCGACCCTCACCGCCGCGAACCTCGCGGTCGCGCACAGCGCGCAGGATGCGTCCCCGCCAGATCTCCGTCTGCAGGTCGAAGCGGTCGCACACCCCCCATGCCTCCTCCAGCCGCGCCAGGAACTCCATCGTGCTGATGTCGTCGCGCTGGGGATCGGGGAGCTCGAGATCGAGGATGGGGGGCTCCAACAACGGCGGGGCGGCAGCAGCCGATCGTGCCACGCTCCGCCCGCCCCCATGGCGGCCCTGCTCCGGCGACGACGATTCATGACACGGGCACCGTTGGGCCCGCCGGCCTCGGGTATCTTCCGACTGGCAATCAACCTTCTCCAGCGCAGCGATGGCCATCTCCCGCGGCGACAAAGTGCGCATCAAGCGACCCGAGTCCTATTGGTTCAACGACGTCGGCACCGTGGCGTCGATCGACACCTCCGGCATCCGCTACCCCGTGGTGGTGCGCTTCGAGAAAGTGAACTACACCGGATTCAGCGGTTCGGAAGGCGGCATCAATACCAACAACTTCTCCGAAGCCGAGCTCGAGAAGGCCTGAGTCCCAATCCCGGGGGCACATCCAGCATCTGCAGGGCTGCCCCCGCACACGGTCTGATCCACAGGGATTCTCTCCACCAGTCGCCTGCGTAGAAGCAGCATTTTTTCACTGGCCGTTATCACCCTGCAGGGGCTTCCATCAGCTCACCTTGGTGTTGCGTTTGCTGAGCCTGCGGCCCTCAGTTGAAGCCTTCCTCTCCCAACCCGAAGCCTTCGCTTCCCAGGCCAATCCAACACGCCGGGCCCCACCGCTGGGGCCGCCCCTATCCAGCAGCTGGCTTGAGTGGTCTATCCACCATTCTCCAGCTGCACAACCGCAGATCAGAGACGTCACTGCCATCTCGGGCTTGATTCCCCAGCTCGATCCATCAGTCCCCCTACAGCCTTGGGCTGTTCTGTGCGTGCGCGTTCCTCTGGCCGCCTACTCCCCCTCGACGCGGGCAACCCCAGAGGCAGCCCCGCACCTGTGGGCTCGGCGCGCCGGCATGGGAGCCTGAAGCAACGCGCCAGAAACCGTCTTGCCGGAGCTGCCTGAAGTCGAAACCGTGCGTCTCGGCCTCGAGCGACAGTTGGCGGGCTTCACTGTGGAGCGCGTCAGTGTGCTGAGAGCAAGGGCTGTGGCCCATCCCGCCGACCCCGAAGCGTTCTGTCGTGCCCTTGAAGGCACCCAGGTGGGTCTGTGGCAGCGCCGTGGCAAGTATCTGTTGGCCAGCCTCAGCCGCGATGGCGAGCCCGCCGGCCTGTGGGGTGTGCACCTGCGCATGACAGGCCAGTTTCAGTGGCTTGATCACGAGCGCGAACCATGCAGCCACACGCGCGTGCGGTTCCACGACTTCCAGGGTCACGAACTGCGCTTCGTGGACACGCGCAGCTTCGGCCAGATGTGGTGGATTCCTGCGGGATGCGAGCCCAGCCAGGTGATGCACGGCCTCAGCCGTCTCGGTCCTGAACCGTTCAGTGCGGCGTTCAACGCCGCCTACTTGCGGCAACGCCTGAAGGGGTCGCAGCGACCGATCAAGAACGCCCTGCTGGATCAGGCGCTGGTGGCCGGCATCGGCAACATCTATGCCGATGAATCTCTGTTCACCGCGGGCATCGATCCGCACACCCCCAGCGGCAGGCTTGGGGTGGCGCAGCTTCACCGGCTCCACCAGGCCGTGGTGCGGGTGCTGCAAACGAGCATCGGAGCGGGAGGCACCACCTTCAGCGATTTCAGAGATCTCAGCGGCACCAACGGCAACTACGGCGGCATGGCCTGGGTGTACCGACGCGGCGGCCAGCCCTGCCGGACGTGCGGAACACCAATCCAACGGGAGCGGCTGGCTGGGCGAGGAACCCACTGGTGCCCGTCCTGCCAGCATTGAAGGGCTGCAATCTGCCGATGCCTTTCGATCCACCCACAACCGCTGAGGCTCTGGCCAGCCTGATCCAGGACCTTCATCGCCGCGGCTGGTGTGATGGCACCGGTGGCAATTTCAGTTGCGTACTGAGCAGGGATCCTCTGCGGCTGCTCATGGCGCCCAGCGGGATCCACAAAGGTTCTGTTCGTGGCGCCGACCTGGTGCAGGTGAACGAAGCGGGCGCTGTGGTGGAGGGCAACGGACAGGCCAGCGCAGAGACGCTCTTGCACCTGGAGATCGTGCACACCTGCGGTGCGGGGGCTGTGCTCCACACCCATTCACCGGCGGCAACCCTGCTTTCGCGCCTGGCTCTCCAGAGCCAACAGCACAACGAACATGGCCCTGCGGGGGTTGTGTTTGAAGGGCTGGAGATGATGAAGGGACTTGAAGGCATCACCACCCATCACAGCCGCGTGGTGCTGCCGGTGGTACCGAACGACCAGGATCTGCGTCGGCTGAGTGACCTTGCCTCCCCTTTGCTCAACGACGCCCCCCATGGCCTGCTGGTCGGCGGCCATGGGCTCTATGCCTGGGGCAGCAATCTGTTCACAGCCCAACGGCACGTGGAAATTCTTGAGTTCCTCCTTGATCAGGCATGGAGAGAATTGGTGGTCAAGTCCCTGCACCCGACAGCATCTGCCCACTCAACACCGGCGCCATAGCCATGACGTCCACTCTCCCGGCTCGCACAGCCATCAGCCACATCCTTCTTGATATCGAAGGCACCACCTGTCCTTTCGATTTTGTGAAAGACACGCTCTTCCCCTATGCCGCAGATCAGCTGGAAGGCTTCCTTGCCGCAGAAGCCAGCACTCCCCAAGTACAGGTCCTGCTTCAGGCCGTCGAGCAGGCCTGGGAGCAAGAGGATCACAACGAAGCGCTTGAGCTGCTGGCAAAGGCTCGATTGAGCGCCAACGGCTCAACGGCGCAACGCCTGCTGCCCTATCTGAAGTGGCTGATTCAGTGCGACAGGAAACTGACTCCGCTAAAGGATCTCCAGGGGCTCATCTGGGAACGTGGCTATGCGGCCGGCCACCTGTGCGCCCCCCTCTTCGAAGATGTTCCACCAGCGCTGCAGCGCTGGACGCGGATGGGAATAGAGCTTGGGGTGTATTCCTCAGGATCGGTAAAAGCGCAACAGTTGCTATACGGACACAGCGTTGCCGGCAATCTCCAATCACTCTTCGCCGCCTGGTTCGACACCCGCATCGGTACCAAACAAGAATCCTCCAGCTACACCAGAATCGCCACCCAACTGAAGGTAGAGCCCGAACACATTCTATTCATCAGCGATGCGATCGCGGAGTTGGACGCCGCCAACACCGCCGGCATGCACCCCCTGCTCAGCGACCGGCCCGGCAATCCCTCCCGCGAGGCAGGCACGTTTCCCGTTGTTCAGTCTTTCGCCGGCGTCTATTCCGGGTGATTCCATCCTCCAACAGGAACGTTCCCACACTCCAGCCGATTGCCCCAAAGCTGACTAAAAGTTAAAGCAGGGTTGCTGGCTGGCGCCGCGCCATCGCCAGCAGGGCCGTGATGCCATGCATCACCCACCGCCTGCAAACCGGCTCGGATCGACGAAACATCCACCAGCCTCAGCAGTTTGAGCGCTGCAGTTCGCAGCTTTGCCATCGTGCCGGCACCACTGCCCCCGGTAACGGTGAACGTCCTCATGGGGCAGGGTGTCATGAATCCAGTGCCAGCCCTCAATCCTCCGCCAGTGCCGCACAAGTTGCAGCAAGGGTTCTGAGGTGATGTGCAGGCTGGTGAGAAGCAGATGGACCGTCTGAACCGGCTTGCCTTCTCTGGTGCCAGTGAGCTGGCCTGCGCGATCCTGCTGATCCTGCTCCAGGCACTGCTGCTCACACCCCGAACCAGGCATCTCCACCCAATCGCTGCTGGAAAATGCTGCGGTGAGCCTCACCTAGCGGCGGTTGATGATGACCATCAAATGAGGCCCACATGCCCGACCCTCAGATCAAACAGCCCACCTCACCAGGTTGGAAATGAGGCGGCTGCAGAAGCAGTTCCCACAGCAGCAGCAAGGGGCGACCATTCGGCTGTCACGTGGCCATCCACAGGCAGAGATTGGCCTGACGAGGCTGCAGACCCACCAGCCATGCAAGCGTCTGAGCAGAAGTAGCAGGATGGGCACGGCGCCAGGCCAACCAATCGGCGGCGCTATCAAGCTCGGCCCGTATATCGCCAGCCCCATCCACCACAAGACAACGGCCGCCCTTGGGTGAACGACTGAGGGCAGTATTGATGGCTTCCACAGGTATCTGGCCGCTTGCACCGCTGCGTGTATGGCCCAGTAGCAGCACGGAGTGCTCGCCGTAGCGGGCGGCGGCCAGCCTCACCACACCAGGAGGAAGATCCAGCTGGGGCGCGTCTTGCTGCAGCGGTGATGCCGGACGACGCGCGTACAGCACCCCATCGAGTCGCAGCTGGGGTGGCAGGGTGGCTGCGGGGGCAAAGCCCGGCTGGCGCAGCAGGGTTTCCAGCGACAGCAGGGAGGCCCAACCGGCCAGGGAACAGAGCACCAGGCGCCGCCGAAGCTGGGAGCCATCAAGGAGTGCGGTCATCCTGCGCGGGGTCCGTGCCGGCGCAGCCGCCATTCGAGCAGCATCACATAGGTGCCACAGACCAGGGCGCTAGCAGCCAGGGTAAACAGCTGGGAGCCGAGGCCGGAATGCCAGAACTCGAAACCGCGCAATGCTGCCAATGGCCCGGGTCCGGGATCCCGGATTGTGAAGGCAAGCAGGGCAATGCGCACTCCGTTGAGCAGGAATACTGCAGAGAAGGTGGCTACTGCCAATGCAGCGATGGTGGCGAAGCGGCCGCGGCGGGGCAGGGGCAGCAGGATCAGAAGCACCACCAAGGTGGCGAGGCTGAAGCCGAGGATGCTGCGGCCAGTGCAGTGGCCATCCACCAGCAGCGTCTGCGTGGTGGTAACAATGCGATCCCCCTGGGCATACGCGGACTGGCCGAACAGCCAGAGCAACTGGGCGGTCACTCGGGCGGTGACGTGTGCCAGCGGGGCTACGGGGATGGCCACATTGAAGAGCCCCTGGGAGGGCAGCAGCAGGCCGAGCACTACAAGCTGGTGCAGCAGCGTTGCCCGCCAGCCGATACCGGCCAGCAGGGCAAGACCAGGCAGTGCCATCAGAGGTAGCAGCCAGAACAGCGGGTCGTAAAGGCGGCCGCCGAAGCTGAGGACCAACAGACACCAGAGCAGGGCCAGCACACCGCAGCACCACCGGCCGGTCGGAATGGCCCCGAAGGCACACACTCCCCCCCCCTGCTCGAGCTCCAACAGCAGAATGGCGCCAGCCAGCCAGGTAAGTGCGGCCATAATCGTGAAATCGCCCACCCCCCCCCGGGCGGCGAGGGTGAGCTGGCTGGAGGCCAAGCCGGCCAGGAGAGCAAGCCGGCAGTACCGTTCCCACCGAGGCCATGGATCCACCGGCTCCACGGCCGTCACAGCTGCTCGGCGTGCTGCTCTTCCTCCATAGCGAGGCGGGCAGCACGGGCCTCGAGGATGCTCTCGCGGGTGTGGAGCAGGGAGCGAGGCCAAAGCAGCGAGGAGACCAAATGAAAGAGCGCGTAAACCAGGGCGCTTAGCCCCAACCGCAACACCTGCCGGGTCAGGTTGCCGCTTGCATCAGCACGGCGGCGGGTGACCTGTAAACGCAGGCTGGCCTCGGCGCGATCGAGCAAGAGAGCAGCCTGGCGCCGGCGCTCAGCCACGGAAGGGGCCGGGGCTGCAGAAGGTTGCACACGCCCCCCAAGTTGGCTGGCATCGACGGCCTGGAGCAGACCCGGCTGGCTGGCTAAGAGCTGCTGGAGGGCAGTGGCATCCGAGGAAGCCTGCAAGGCCTGCCGCAACCGCTGCAGCTCGGCCAGACCGCTCCGAAGCTCGGCATCATGGTGAGCGGTGGCGGTGCTCTCCACTTGAAGGAACACCCCCACCAGCGCCAGAGCAGTGAGCAGGTAGAGAAGCGCTGCCAACTGCAACAACGGCCGCACCGCGCATAGCAACCTCCACTCCCAATGGGCAGGCAGACCCTCGCCTGCGAGCCCGTAAAAAAGAAGGAAGAGAGCCACCACCGGCACGGTGGAGTTGGCAATCAGTTCGGTTAGCAGCGAGAACAATCGCTGGCTATCGCCCAACGGCAAGGGCAACAAGCCACCGACCAAGGTGATCAGAAAGGTGACCAGCAGTGTGTAGGCACTCAAGCGGGCCAGTGTGCCGGCCCGACGGGCACTGAAATCCATCACGCGATCACCTTACGGGAAGTGGTTGGGCGGCGCCGTTCGATCACCCATACAATCAGCCCATCGACATTTCGCCATGAGCAGCGGCTCCCCGCCCAAGGGCCTGCCCTCAGCTCGCATGGTGGCCCTTCCGCTACCAGAGGCCTTTGATACAGAGGAGTCCGGCTTCCGCCCCGGCAACCTGTTACGGGTGCTGCGGCGTAGGCGTCGGCCCTTTCTGATCACGATGGTGCTGGTCGCGGTGGCCTTTGGGGCGCGAACGGTCTGGCAACGAATGAACGCACCGGTGTTCCAAGGCGGTTTCACCCTCCTGATCAGCGATCCGATCAACCAGCCGCGCTCGGGCAGCAGCGGGAGCACAGCCGGTAGCTCCGACATCGCCTCGGTGGCTCTCAATGAAAGCCGCCTTGATGTGCCCACCCTGATGCGGGTGCTGGAAAGCCCGGCGGTGCTGGGGCCGGTGTACGAGCAACTGCAGAAGAGCCATGCGGGCCAGGCCATGCCAGGGGTATCGGTCTCGCTGGTGCCGGCCGGGGGCAACGCACCCGGGTTGCTGGCAGCTGGGGTGCTGGCAGTGAATGCCCGCGGCAAAGACCCGGATCTGGTGGGCCGTGCGCTTTCACTCACGGAGAAGGCTTACTTGCAGTGGTCTCTGCAGCAGCGACGCGAGAAGCTGAGCGAGGGGGTGCGCTTCCTTGATGAGCAGGCGCCGGCCTTGCAACAGCGCTTCCGTACCCTGCAGAACCAGGTCGAGGCCTTCCGCCGTTCCAACCGGGTCCTGCTTCCTGCGGAGGAGGCCACGGCGGTGCGCCAGCAGGTGGGCATGCTGCGCTCCCGGCTGGCCAGCCAGCAGGCGGAGCGGGAGCAGCTGCTCCGCCTACGCGACGACGTGGCGGCGGGGCGCCTAAGCCTGCGCGACTTCAGCAGTGACAGCCGCAGCAGCGCCGCCAGCGGACTTGAAGGCAGTGTTGACAGTGGCCTGGGCACCAACGTGCGGGTCAACCTTCCGGATCAGGCCATCCTGGAAGAGCTCAGCAACGTCGAGAAGCAGATCGCCGCAGCCCGCGTCACCTTCCAGCCTTCCTCCCCATTCCTGCAGAACCTCCTGGCGGCGCGCAACCAGCTGCGGCCGCAGTTGGAGAGAAAGGAGATGGAAGCCGTGGATGCGGCGGTCCAGAAGCTGGATGGGGCGATGGCGATGAACCAGGCCAAGGTGGAGCAGCTGGAGGGCCGCTTTGAGCGCCAGCCGGGGCTGCTGCGGGAATACGAAGACTTGCAGCGGCAACTCAAGGCGGCCGAAGCCAACCTGGCCAGCTACCAAAGCACACGGGAGCAATTCAGGCTGGAGATTGCACAGAACAATGTTCCCTGGAAGGTGATCGCACCCACGGTGGTGAATTCGACGCCCGTGGAACCGCAGCTGGGACGGGGCCTGCTGCAGGGCTTGCTGTTCGGGTTGGTGGCCGGTGCTGGCGTGGCGCTGCTGCGCGACCGGCTCGATCATGTGTTCCACAGCCCCGGAGAGGTGCGTGACGAGCTGAAGAAACCCCAGCTTGGCCATATCCCCTACATCTCCTTTTTTGAGGGAGTGAGAGCAGAAAAACGCTTTCTGCTCAAGGAACTTGACAACCAGGAGAGTGGGGTAGCGCGCTATCAGCGCTTCCATTACCAAGAGGCCTTTCGGAACCTCTATACCAGCCTGCGATTTCTAAGTACGGAGAAGCCGTTGCGATCCCTTGCGCTGAGCAGTTCCCAGCCCTCAGAGGGGAAAAGCCTAGCGATCGTGCTGCTTGCAAAGACGATGCACGAGTTGGGCCGCCGCGTGCTGCTGGTGGATTCCGACCTGCGCAAGCCGCAGATACATCATCGCCTGGGCCTCGACAACCACGCCGGCCTCAGCAATCTGCTCGCAGAGGAGGGCTGGGCATGGCGCGATGTGCTGCAGACTGTGCCGGACTACCCGAACTGGGATGTGATCACGGCAGGGCAGCGGCCGCCGGATCCACCGCGGCTATTGAGTTCGGCTCGGATGGGTGAGCTGGTGTCGGACATCGCCACCCATGGCGGGTATGACTTGGTGCTCTACGACACGCCCCCGGCCCTAGGGCTGGCGGATGCGGCGCTGGTGGCCGAGCACCTGGATGGCATCGTGCTGCTCGTGAGCCTCAACCGGGTTGACCGGGCCCTGCCGGCCGAGGCGATTAAACGTATCGAGGCCGCCGGGGCGCCTCTGCTTGGTGTGCTCACGAATTCCCGGGTGGAGGACAGTGGCAGCGAAGGGGGTTACGGCTATGGCTATGGCTATGGCAGCTATAGAACACTTGCAGGAGAGGCGGCTCTCGATCCGAGTAGCTCGTACGCCTATTACCGCGATGGCGAGGCGGCTGCGGCAAAGCAGAGAGGCTTGCGTTCCCTGCTGCCGAACGCAGCCAACCGCCAGCGCTGGGGTCGCAGAGTTCGGCAGTGGCTCGACGGCTGCTGAGGAGAGTTGAACTACGGGATTCTTTCACACTTGCACCGTTCCATTGCTGCCTGGATAGTTCTCTTGCCGCCTACACGATTTAGCTTCTACAACCAAACAACCAACTTCCCTCACCTCAGAGATTGTCGCCGGTAGCGGCGGCGTAAGACTGCCAGCGCTGTGAGCAAGGGGAAAAGCATCACTCCTGGAGTTGGTGCTGGGACTAACTTGGGTGCGGTGAATTGATCGATCGTAGTAGTGGCACTACCAAACCGATTATCTTGTGTACGCTGGGTGAACTGGAAGACGCTACCAATCACAACAGGCACGGAAACAGTTCCACCCTGGGAATTGGGCCCTATATTGTTAGTGAGCTGGACAAACGTAGAATTCAGTGTGTAACCGAAAGGATCCCACAAGGGGCCATCCCGGTCTGAGGTGACGAAACTCCACCGAAATGTAATATTGCCAGCTCCCTGAGCCACAATGCTAAAGCTCGTCTGGCTCGGGGAATTACTCCCATTGTTTCCGCTTGTGAGCTGGATCGAGTTGGGGGCGCCAGCCGTGCTGATGCTTCCCGTGCCGGGGATGGATGTCCAGTTAGATACTGAATAAACATCGGTAAAGTTATTGATCGTGATCGTGATGGCCTCTGCAGGCCGGCAATCGCTCAGCGAGATGACCGCCAAGCCAGCAATCGCTTGAAGGCCAAACATCGCCAGCTTGCCCCCCTTGAAGGTTGCTGGATCCGTTGCATGCGGCTTCACTTTCATGGTTCCCAGGTTAGCCGTTGGCATCGCATCTGCCTGAACCGCCAAGGCTGAACCACTAATTGGGCGGCGATAGAGCTCACCCATTAGCAAACATCCTGAAGTGCATTCGCCGCTTTGGGGTTGATGGCCTGCGGCTTAGTGGCCTCAACATCCATTCGACTCGAGAGGGTGGCCACCGCACGTCCATTCGGTAAGTGACGGCAGATCAGCTGCCGATAGCGCTCGCTCACCAGCTCCGGGGTAGCGGTCCGGCGCAGGAGCTCCAGGCCGGCAGCACCGTGAGCCAAGGCAGCATCTGGATCAACCACCAGGTCCTGGATCCACGCCGCCAGGGAGACAGCATCGCCATTGGCGAACCAGCGACCGCAGCCGCTGCTCTCCACCAGCCGCCGCAGCTCTGAACCTGAGGGAGTGATGGCGGCGATCGGAGTGGCAGCGGCCAGGTGGCCATACAGCTTGCAGGGAGCCACCACGCCCACCGCCTCGATCGAAACACTCACCACCGCCAGATCCGCCGCCGCCAACGATTGGGGCAGGGCCTCAAGATCCTGATACGGCAGAAAACACACGTTGCCAAGGTCCCACTCGTGAGCAAGCTGCAGGAGACGGCGGTGCTGCGGCCCATCGCCCACGATCAGGAAACGCACGGCCTGATTGCCTCTAAGGATCAGGGCAGCGCCAAGCAGAGTGACCAGATCATGGCATCTGCCCTGATTACCGGAGTAGAGCACGGTGAAGCAATCCTCCAGCCGATACCTCTGCACAAACCAGTTGGCATCTTTCGGCAAGGGCCGGATCAGCTCAGGATCAGCCCAGCTGGGGATCACGTGCAGCCTCTCGGCGATGCCGGGAGCCTGCGCCAGCACACGCTCGGCCATCAGCTCACTCAGCACCACCACTTCCGCGGCGCCAGTGAGGGCCGGCCGATGAAGCCCGCGCCAGAGCCGGCAGAGCCAATGGCTCGCAGGGAGCACACGCAACTCCTCAAGCACATCGGGATAGAGGTCGTAGACGATCAGCAGGTAGGGGGTGCGGGTGACCTGGTGCACCAGCCAGCCCACAATCGGCAGGTAGGGCGGTTCGCTTGTGTACACGATCAGATCGCCGCGGCGCACGTAACGCAAGAGCCGCAGCCCACTGCGCATGCAGAAGATCACACTGTTCACAGCCCGGCCGCGGATGCGCCGTGGCCAGAAGCGAGACACACGCGTGCGACGGATGCAGCGGTTGGGTTCGAACTCGATCCGCTCGGCTTCGGTGGCCGGCCCGGCATACGCCGGCATCCCTGTGAGGATCTGGATCTGCAAACCGGACGCCGACAGGCGGCCGGTTAGGTCTGCCAACAGCTGGCCGGTGGCGGCGTAATCGGGCGGGAAAAACTGATTGACGACCGTCACCCGCGCCGCTCGGCTGCGGTTGCGCCGCCATCGTGCCCGCTGGCGCAGGTGGGCCAGGGCGTGCACACCAGGGATCGACCCACTCTGGCGATCCATCAAGAAATGCCGTCCGGCTTGTAGCAGAGCATCGCCAGCCTAACCGCTCCCTCAACAATTCGTAGGCAGTATGCAAAGTGGCTGGCCTCGCGAGCAGGCAGTTGCTAATCAAACGCGCCCGCTCGTGGCTGAATTGCCCGGGGTCGCTCCGACAATGCGCCATGTCGGCGCATGCCCTGAGGCGCAAGTCCAAGCCAACGGCCGAGAAAAGCCATCGGAGACAGCGACGGGATGGGATGAGCAACGGTTGTGCTTCAGTCGCGATGGAACCTCCAGCAGCCCCAAGACTTCCTGCATGAACTCCTGCATCAAGCGAACTGACCTGAGCTGAAACCTCAGGGGGAACTCCAAAACCTCCTTGTTTAGCAAATACCCAGGGGACGATTCACCCAGATTCTTCCAGCAACAATAGGGGCGATCCGTGATCCAAGAATTGTTCTGCCGCATCCAGATTGAATTCATGCCATGGTATCGCCTCTTTCGGCGTTGTTAGTGCTGCCACGAGCCCACCTAGTCGTCCTTGGGGGAGCGCCTTCGCGCTTAGCACATGGAGAAGCGATCAAGCTGGTCCTCGTGACAGCCCATTGTTCACACAACTGAGAAACACCATCGACCATGCAGAAATCCGGCCTCCGTCGCGGAATTCGCTGATCTGGCATCAACCCGTGGCAGCACTACCACTTGCACTGATGCGGATAGCACCACGCTGATGGCTCTCGAGTTGCGTTTACCAGGATCTACGAGCTGTGACGAGCATCGACATCCACAGCCACGGCAAGCGGCCCGCACCAATGAATCGTAGATCCGTAAGACCGGCAGTAATGAGTAACTGAGAGAGCGTATCTCGGCTCCAGGATTTGATGTGCCCGCCCTCCCAGAGGGCGGTGAAATGCGCATCCAACCTGCCGCTGAGGGCGAGGGCAAGATTCTTGAAATAGCCATGATATAGCGTGGAACAGATCAGCTGGCCACCCGGCTTCAAGCAGGAATACGTGGCGGCTGCCCAACATCGTGGAGCGTAGCAATGCTCCACAACTTCCGTGCTGATGACCACATCGAAAGGCGGTAAAGCCAACACCCAATCTCCTCGGGGGTTGCTGCCGCCTGATGAAAGGGAATCGTGGGAAAGGATTGCCGCGCCGCTGCGATGCCGCTGGCACTTGGGTCAACACCAACAACCTGAAAACCCGGCGGTTGAGCAACCCACAAAGAGCACCGTTGCCACAGCCCACATCGAGACTCTGGTCGCCAGGGCTTGAGCCCTGATCAAGCAAGTGCAGCAACGGTCCCGTCAGGTAGGCGTGGGTATGGGGAACACCGTGATCCCACCCGTAATCCGCCGATGGGGGAAGGAGGAGGCAGGATCCTGACCATCCAGATGCACAGAAAGTTCTGAGTCCTGATCCAGCGTTTGGCTGTCGTCCAGTCGTAGGCCGGGGTTCAGCAGGCCGCAGGCCGCCAGACGGGGGGAAGAAATGCTTCACCACCGTGGCCCAAACAGCCCGGGGCGGTCGCGCTGCCAGTGGAGTCCCTGCGGGTCCAGCTTGCCCAACAGAGAGCTGCGGGAGAGGGGTGTGTGCGGTGGTCTGGGAGCGTTGTCGGATCTGACAATCACCTGCTACGGAACGCCTTGCCGTAATCGACACTTGCCAGTCCTCGGTATCGCTTGAAGCAGAGGTTGTACAAGTTGGATATCTCAGGCATCTCACCGTAATCCCGTCTGCCAACCTGATGCTCCAGCCAGTGGAAGGCTTCCCCATGAGTGCTTGAACACCAATCAGGAGCACTCATCTGGCACCTATCAGACGCAATAAGGCAATCGACCAGGTCTGGTAGGGCTCTTCGGCATCATCCATCTCAGTCCATCGGCGACCTATCCGCATGTGACTAGAGCGCTGGTGTAGGGGGGGGTGCATGGCTAGGGAATCTCTGGGCAACAGAAGATTGACACGGGACAGCGGTCGCAATCGCCACGTTTGCCTGTGGCTCAACGCAGCAGCCATTTCATCAGGCTTCTACCGCTCGTTGTCACCCGTTTCTTCGTGATTTGGAGTTCCAAGCAGTCCCCCCCCCACGCACAGCATTCCCGCCGTTCATGACGCCTCAAGCAGCTGTCGCCACGCCAAGAACAGATTTGTGAGCGCTGCGATCACGTTGACGTTGCAACGATTCTTGGCCATCCCGCGCAGCTGGGTCTTTTGAACTCCGAACTGCTGCCTGATGACCCGGAACGGATGCTCACCTTTGGCGCGGACGTGCGCTTTAGCGGTCTCGATCAGATCCTGCAGCCTTCCATCTGGGGTGGTGGGCAGAGCTCGGCGTTGTCCCGGCCGCATTGCCACCCGGAACTCCGCTGTCATGCTCGTCATTTCGGACCGTTTGGCGATGCCCTGGTAACCGGCCTCGGCTTAGACCACCTCCTCACCGCCCTGCAGCAGCTCTGCAGCTGGGGTGAGATCGTTCACGTTGGCGGCCGTGGTGACGACGGAGTGGATCAGCCCGGAATCCTGGGCGACGCCGATATGGACTTTCATTCCGTAGTATCACTGGTTGCCCTTCTTGGTCTGGTGCCTCTCAAGATCCCGCTTCCCCTCGCTGTTCTTGGTGGAGCTGGGCGCTGCAATCAAGGTGGCATCCACGATCGTGCCCTGGCGCATCGTCATGCCCCGTGCGCTCAGGTGAGCATTGACGGTCGCAAAGATCTGCTCGCCCAGGCCATGCTTCTCCAGCAGGTGGCGAAAGGTGAGAATCGTGGTCTCATCAGGGATCCGATCACTGATCAGATCGATTGCCGTAAACCGGCGCATGATGGTCACCTCAATCAGGGCCTCTTCCATCGCCGGATCACTGAGTGCGTACCACTGCTGCAACAGGTTAATCCTCAGCAACCGCTTCGCGGAAGCCAGGGGCTACGTGGACAGGGGATAAGGAGGCCTCCCACCCTTCTTGCTGGTTTTGGGGTAGTGGGGCTCAATCAGCGCGATCAGTACCTGCCAGGGCACCACCGCCTCCATCTCCGCCAGGAACTTCTCGCGCTTGGTCTGTTGCTTGGCAGTCGTTTGCTCGTAGTCAGAGAAGCCGAGTTGCTTGCCGCCCATCAACACAGCCCTGACCGGCCATCACGGGGCCATTGTCCCGCAGGTGGACTGGGTTTTCCAGAGTTTCCCTGGCTTGTTCAGATCACTGTGCATCAGCACTGCTCAGGAAGACCAAGAGGTTCATGTGATACCAGAGTTCGACTTTGCCACTAGACTTCCAGGCATCTCTCCATCGATTCGAAATAATACTTGAATACTCAAAGCCATGCTCTGAAAATTTAGATATCCAATACTCCGGTGGCTGCTCATTCACATGATCTGTGCCTCCCTGACCTGGTGGCGCAGCGGCAAAAACAATCACACCGGAAAGCGAAGTTAACAGGCGTACATAACTGTCTGCGCAAGCCTGAGGCAAGTGTTCTGCAACTTCGACACTCACCGCCACATCATATGTCCCCAGATCAGGCATTTGCCCGATCTCAATATCATACTTAAGCGCCCTAATGCCCCGAGCATCACAAATCACAAGTGCAGCATTGGAATATTCTAAGCCAATCACTGTACATCCATTCTTTTGAAATCGCTCGAGCAGCGCACCAGTTCCACAGCCAACATCAATTACACTCTGTGGATTGAATTCATCTATAATCGATTGGGCCATCACTTCGCTACTTCGATTTGCGGCGGCCTCGATTACATTGCTGTAGTAATCTTCATCGTATATCATGTCATGAGGAAAGAGTTGAGAGTTGACGATCAACTTCTTCACTCTCGACACTACTTTACTACTTCTCATGGAAGCAGGCAGAATCAAGCGATACACTTGTTTAATCCATAACGAAGGACTGGGCATTTTGACTTCAAAGAACATACGGTACAGCCCATAGACTAGCATGCGGAATTAATCGCTAAGAGCTGTACAATTCATACGACGAGAGATTTGTTACACTCACAAGAAGGCTCTTCTAAACGCAAAACGAAGCTTCCGCAGTCGCGGCTCTGGCAACTTCCAATATGTCTTCCAAGAATCAAAGTACTTACCATGCAGAAACTTGTAAACATATCGCAGCCGAGACCGCAAGCGAATCAACAGATATCTCAACTGACTACCCTGCGCATAAGCGGGCAAGAAAGCCAGCGGGGATTGAAGCGAATCAGCTTGATGCCATGCTCGATAGCCAAGCCTTGTATGCTCAGGATTGGCAAGGCCTCCATGCTCGCCATAGCTTTTGGGAGAAATATAGAGTCGTACGCCATAACGGTGTCTAAGATGTATTGGCATTATAACTTCAAATTGCTCATAGGTATCAAGACTTCTTTCACCGGTCCACTCATCAAAAACTCGGAGCCAGCACTGGGCAGATGCAGAATTGAGAATATAGGCCACAGTTCCCGCATTGTGTCCAAAAAAACCACCCGAATCATCTTCATGATAAACTACTGGACCAACCGAGTACAGCCACCCAATTTTAGGATCAGGCTCTGATTCATTGAATGGAAGCGGAAAGAGTCCGAATCCCAAGCATGGCACAAAGTCAGCTTCGACAACGATTGTCCAATCCGGCAAATCCTTAGCAATATTCCACGCATCTCGATGACTCAGAAGACAACGGTTTTGCGCTGGGTAGCCCATCTCCTCCTCAGAGTAGCGCTTCCTGACCTGCTGAACCAGGAATCCTTCCTGTTCAAAAAATTGCTGAAGCTGCCCTACATCCTCTCGATAAACAACAACAAGAACCCTGCTTGCTGCCTCACCGAGCCGTCGACGCTGCGGATGGTGCATTAGGCGTGGAAGACATTCGCGATCAGCTGGGTGCATGGTCGATCCTTTTCGGATGTTTGGTGAGACCAGCTTGAACCCTATTACTGCTTTTCTGCCCCCCAAAGCATCAGACTGAGCATCAGCTCCACCAGCATCCGCTGGAAGGCGTAATACCAGCCGCGCCAGCCATCTAGCAGTCCGCGGTGCCAGATCAGGCAGAGCAGCAGCACCGCGAAGGGTGCGATCCAGTGGCGTTGGCGCAAACGGTCGGCGCGGGAGAGCTGGTGGCGCGGGGTGGTACGCAGCTTCTGCACTTCCAGGCGCAAGTAGCGCTCCTGCGCCCAGAACCAGCGCGAGAGGCTCTTGCGGTCGTCGTGGAGGATCGGCTCGCGCAGCGTCTCACAACGGCCCTGCAGCACCAGATCCTGGGTGTGGCCGTCGTCGATGTAGTCGCCCGCGGCGCGGCGGAACAGGGCGATGCGCGGCGGCAGCACGCTGCCGCGCAATGGGCGGCCGGCCACGCAGTAGCGGAAGGGGATGCGAAATCCGCCCACCTCCGCCGGCGCGCCCTGCAACGCTGCGGCCATCTCCTGCCGCAGAAGCGGCGTGATCCCGTAGTCGGCATCGAGGCTGAGCACCCAGCCGTCGTCGATCTGCTCCAGGCCGGCGTTCCACTGGCGGGCGTGGGTGTCGAACACCCGGTGCACCACCTCCACCTGGGGCGCAGCGGCCAGGATGTCTAGGGTTCGGTCGGTGCTGCCGCTGTCGATCACAACGATGCGCCGCGCCCAGGTGAGCCCGGCAAGGGTGCGGCCGATGTTGGCCTCCTCGTTGAAGCTGAGGATCAACGGGGTGACCTGATCGAGGGGGTCAGCCACAGGATTGGGCACCGGGCAGGGTGGTGGGAGTCGCAGCGGTTTGGCCACGCTGGCCCACCACCACCGCTGGATTCCCGCGCATGATGGCGCAGGCTGGCACCGCCCCATGGACCACTGCCGCCAGGCAGATCACGGCCCCGGCGCCCACCACCGTGCCGGGTGCCAGCACCGCCCGGGCGGCGATCCACACGTCATCCTCCACCGTGATACCTGCCAGCCGCTGCTCGAAGCCCGGCGAACGGAAATCGTGGTTGCCGGTGCAGAGATAGGCCCCCTGCGACACACACACCCGATGGCCCATCTTCACCGGGGCGAGATTATCGAACCACGCGTGTTCGCCCAGCCAGCAGTGCTCGCCCACTTCCAGCCGCCAAGGAAACTGCACCCGCAGACCGGGCTTGATGCGGCAGCCCTTACCGATAAGCGCTCCAAAGGCGCGCAGCAGCGCCACCCGCCAGGCCGAGCCCGGTAGCCAGCGGGCCGCCAGCAACGGCGATCCAAGGCAGAACCACACCGTGCGTACCGCAGCGGTAGCGCCAGGATGCCAATGGGGCGGGGTGCTGTACGTATCAAGACGCTGCATCGGGAGGAGCCACTCAATCGGCATGGGCGATCCGCAGATGGGGGTAAACCGCGGCCAGATGGGCGCGGAAGTTGAGGCGAGCGGCAGAAACATCTGCGTGGCGGGCCACCCAGGCCCGAGCGCCAACGCTGAGTCGTCGCCGACGCTCGGGGTCGGTGCAGATCGCGGAGATGGCCGCCGCCATCGCTGCCGCGTCGGACACAACCAGAGCTCCGGTGGTGCCGGGCAGCACGAAGTCTTCCGGGCCGCCACAGCGGGTGCTCACCACAGGCACCCCGCAAGCCATCGCCTCCAGTCCCGCGATACAAAGCCCCTCCTGATGGGAGGGGATCACAAAAAGATCCCAGCGCTGCAGCACTGCCGCCAGCTGCCGGAGCGTGAGGTATGGATGGC
Source organism: Synechococcus sp. MW101C3 (assembly GCF_002252635.1). Lineage (NCBI taxonomy): Bacteria > Bacillati > Cyanobacteriota > Cyanophyceae > Synechococcales > Synechococcaceae > Synechococcus > Synechococcus sp. MW101C3. The sequence continues at coordinate 33,297 of NZ_NQKX01000001.1, read as the reverse complement.
AGAGCACCACCCCCTGGAGACCCCGTGCCGCCAGTGCCGGTGCCAGCAGGTCGTCGCCGTGGGGTTCACCGGCCAGCTCGAGCCGCACGGGTTGGCCCTGATGCCTCAAGCAGGCCACTGCATCCAGGAGCAGCGTGATGTGCTTGCGGGGATCGCTGTAGCGCCCGGCAAAACCGAGGCGCCACGGCACCCGGGCGCCGGGCTCGTGGACGAACAGGGCTGGGTCGGGCGGGAGGTGGAGCACCCCAGCAGGGGCCCGTCCCGAGAGGGCTTCCAGCTCGCCGGCGGTGTGGCGGCTGATGGTGAGCAGCCGCCCCTGGGGCGCGCGCAGCACGCGCCGCTCCATCGCCTGTAGCACCGGCCCATTCACTGCACGATCGAGCAGCCGCCGCGGCCAGGGGAAGCGGCGCACCCGATCGGTCCTGTCGCCCAGCCAGGGCGTGCCGATCCAGGCGAGGAACGGCACCTGGGACGGGAGAAAGCGATGGGCGCAGAGCGGAGTACCCGTGACAGCGAGGTGCAGATCGGCGCTGGCGATCAGCCTGCGCCAATATCGGTCTGGCAGGTAGTGGGTGAACTCCAGCTCCGGCAGCCAGGCACCGATGCCGTGGCCTTCGATCGGTGGGGCTTCGTTGGCAAGGGCTTCGCTCCCTGCATAGAGAGGCCGCCGCAGCTGGTCAGGCCTACGCCACCACCCGAGGCGATGCAATGGCACGGAGAGCTGCGGATGGCAACTCCATGGCTCGTACCAGGCCACCAGAGGCTCGATGCCGAGCTGGCGCAGCTCTGCCATCACCCAGCGCAGCTTGGCAGGAACGCCCCCGCTCTCGGGCTGGATCGTGCTGATCAGGCACCTGGTGGAGGGGCGGGCGGATGTCAGGAGGAAGAGCCCACGGGAGCCGTCGGCACGGGAGGCGGGGGGAGTGGTGAGGGCAGCAATGCGGCAGCCGCGAGGGACTGGCGCTGCTGATACTCGCCCAACAGGGAAGGCACCGCAAACACAGTGCCGATGCAGAGACCACAGAGCAGTAGAACGAACGGGTCGCCGTAAACCCCTGCTGCTGCTGCAAAGAAAGGAACCTGGGCCAGCGAGAAGGCCAGCAGGCCGAGCTCGAGGCTGGCGGTGGCTGGGGGGAGCTGGCGGATGAGGCGGAGGTTGCGGAGCACAGTGCGAAGCAGCGCCAGGCCAATGGCCACCAGGATCAGCAGGCCGGGGAGGCCCAACTCCGCCATCAGCTTGCCCGCACCGCTTTCCGAAACGAACGCGAACCCCTCACCGGCAGCCGCACCCACCTGGAGGTCGCCGGTCTGAGCGAGGGTGCCCACACCGAGCCCAAGCCCCCCGGAGATCTCGAGCCCGCGCAGGAATCCGCGCACGCCAAGCACGCTGAAGCGCTCCAGCAGGTCTTCCTGCACCGTGGCGGCCCTGCTCAGGTAGGCCCCGAAGTCGTCGCCGAGAATGGTCTCCGGCAGGAGAAAAACCAGCACCAGGGCCAGGCCTGCAGCCGAAAGCAGAATGCCCAGGAGGCGGGCGGCAGATCGTCTGGGCGTGTTGCGGGCCAGCAGACCCACAAACACCACCACAAACACCGCCAGGAAAACGATCCCCTTGCGACGGCCGGTGGTAAGGGTGAGCAGCGCGAAGCAGCTAGCCAGGAGCAGCCAGCTGAGCCGTTGCTGCGGATTCCGGACAGCCACGGCCATCACAATCGCCAAAGCGGCGGCGGCACTGAGGTGCCAGGCGGCCAGCTCGCTGGTGCGCCAGAGGCCGCTGGCACCAAAGACGGAGAAACCAGCGCGGAAGTGGATGAGGATGCCGCCGCCCACCTCACGGAACAGGGGGAAGTCCAGCCCCTGATAGTCGAGAAACACCGTGACGGCCACTAGAGCGGAACCGAGCAGGTAGCACTGCAAAAGGCGGCGCAGAAAGGATTGATCGCGGCCGATCTGGAAGCCCATCCACAGCCCCAGCAGAGGGGACAGATAAAAGCCCACGCCGATCACGGTGCGCAGGGGAATCCCGAAGCGCACCAGGCTGTGGAGCGCCTGGAGAACGATCAGCAGGACAAAGAGCGGCACCCAGCGGCGCAGGGCCGGCGCCGACCAGAACATGGTCGGCAGCTCCAACAGGCCTCGGCGCCTTTGCAGTAGCACCAACGCCGAAGCGAGGAAGGCGATCAACACCAACCCCACGAAGAGTCCCGGTTGTCCGGGGGTGAGCTTGCGGATCGGGTCCTGCAGAAACCCGATCACCAGGGTGAGCAGGAGGCCGGCCCGCCAGTCGCCACTCAGCAGCACAAGGGCCAGTAGGCCGAAGAGCACCAGCAGCAGCAACAGGATCAATGAATCAAGGAGTCGTAAAGGTGCTCCAGGCGTTCGGCGATTCCGGGCCAGCTGTATTGGTCAGCCGCCAGCCGGCTGGCGGCCTGCTGCATGGATTCTGACGGACCTCCCAGGGCTCTGGCCAGGGCATCAGCCAGCTCCGGCGGATCGGCGGGGCAGATCAAGCCGGCAGCGGCCTGCTTCACTGACGCGGCCACGGCCACCTCCGGGGAAAGGATCACCGGAGTGCCGACAGCCAGGGCCTCCACCGCAGCGATGCCAAAGTTTTCGGAGGCAGAGGGCAACACAAACCAGTGGGCTTCGCACAGGGCCCGCCACTTCGCCGCTCCCTCCAGAAAGCCCAGCCAGCGGAGTTGGTGTGCGACTCCCAACCGGCGGGCCAGATCCTGCAGGCCAGCCACATAAACGGCATCGCCAGTTCCAGCGATGTGCAGCTCCCAGGCGGCGCCAGGGTGATGGCGGCGCAGCAGGGCGAGGGCCTCCAGCAAGTGCTCCAGCCGCTTCTTGGGGTGGAGGCGCGAGAGGAAGAGGAACACCGTTGGAGGTGGAGTCAGCCTGGCCATACCGGCAGCAGGAGAAGCCACGCCGAGCGGCAACACCAAGCAGGGGGTGGATAGAGCGAGGGCCATGGCCTCTTGCCGTTCCGCGTCACTGGTGAAGTGCAGCGAGGCCGCCCCCTCCAGGTTGCGGCGTTCGATCAGTCGCAGCAGCAGGCGCTTGCGGCCGACACTGCGGCGCAGACTCCAGTGGTTGAGCTGACCGATGGGACGCAGCACGTAGGGCACGCCGGCGCGGCGGGCCTGGGCCATGGCAGTGGTGGAGGGCCAGGAGAAGAGAGCATGCACATGCAGCAGCTGAATGCCGTGAAGATTGCGGGCCAACCACTGGTTGAGCCCGGGGGTGACCGCGAATTCCCGCAACGGCCGCAGCGGCGGGCTCCAGCGGGGAAAGGCCAGCACCGGCACACCCTGCCGCTCGCACCAATCGCCCAGAGGCAGAGAGGGATCGACGCCGGGCCCATGATCGTTGCTGGTGAGGATCGCCGCATCCACGCCACGGCGGCGCAGGGCCGCCACCATCGTCAGCACCGCAGCGGAAGGCCCGCCACGCAGTGGGCTGATCGACGGAATGACATGGAGAACCTTCATGCCACCAGGGTCATGGAGACGCCGGCAGGGCCAGCCCCAGATGCTGCTGCAGCCAGTGGCGCAGCACGATCAGAGCCCAGCGGCGGGCCCAGGGGCGCAGATCGATGTCGGCTGGGCAGCCGGGCAGAACAAGCGGGCCATGGCCAGGACGCAAGGGCGAACCGGGCTGCTCAAACCAGCTCTGGAAGGGAAACGCGAAGCCGCGTTTCCCTTCCAGAGGCACCGCCTTCAGCAACTCGGGCACGGCGCGCTGCAGCAGCCGCTTGCCCGGGGCCAGGCGCTGGCGGCCGGGAATGGCGGTGAGTTCACCAAAGAGCTGGGCATCCACCAGGGGCAGGCGCAGCTCCAGGCCATGGGCCATGGAGTAAGTGTCGCTGTCGCGGAGCAGCTGGGGACCCATGTAGCGGCTGCTCTCCAGCCAGGCGATGCGGTCGGCCAAGGTGGGGCTGGCGACAGCCGGAAGCTCATTCACGTCCGCCTCAGGCGGAGCGGGCACATGAAGCGGTGCATCGATCTGCCAGTGCCGAAGCAACTGCCGCACCTCATCCGGGGCGAACAACCCCCGCTGGCAACGATGGGCGGCCTCGGGGGTGGCCGCGTCGGCCAGAAAGGCCGCCAGCCGGCGGGCCCGGTGTGTGCGGCGACGGGCCAGCACACGGGCGATGGACACACGGCCTGGCCCCAGGCTGCGATGCAGCCGCAGCAGGCGGGGGATGGCACGGAAACTGGGATAGCCGCCGAACAGCTCATCGCCGCCCAGGCCGCTGAGCACCACTTTCACCCCTTCCCGGCGGGCCAGGGCCGACACGCAATAGCTGTTGAAGCCATCCACCGAGGGCTGATCGATGGCGCCCAGGAAGCCCGACAGGAACTCCGCGGCGGCCGGCGCATCCAACTGCAGGGGCACATGCTGGGCGCCGAAGTGGCGCGCCAGCTGCGCTGCCCGCTGGGATTCATCGAACCCCTGCTGTGCGAAACCGATCGAAAGGGTGGTGAGCGGCGTGGGGGCCAGGGCGAGCAGGGCCGATGAATCCAGGCCACCGGAGAGAAACAGCCCCACCGGCACATCGCCGATCAGGTGGGCCTGCACGGAGCGCTCCAAGGCCTGGCGCGCGCGCTGCGGTGCCTCGGCCTGCGGCACGGTTGCGCCGGCAGGGGCGTAGCTGGGCTGCCAGTGGCGGCGCTGGCTCCAACGGCCCTCTTGCCAGGCGCCGCAGTGGCCAGGGGGGAGGCTGCGCACGCCGGCCACCAGGGTGAGGGGCTCGGGCACACTGCCTGTCTCCAGAAAGCCAACGAGAGCTCGGGAATCGAGGCGCCGCTCGATCAGGCCGCTGGCCAGCAGGGCCCGCACCTCCGAGGCGAACAGCAGCTCCCCGCTCGCACCGTTCCAGAGGTAGAGCGGCTTGATGCCATAGGGATCACGGGCCAGCAGGGCGCTGTGGCGCTGGCGATCCCAGAGGCAGAAGGCATACATGCCTCGCAGCCGCGTCAGGGCCGCCTCACCCTCGCGTGCCAGCAGTTCGAGCAGCACCTCGGTGTCGCTGCCGGAGTGGAAGCGATGCCCTTGGGCTTCCAGCTCGATGCGCAGCTGGAGCTGGTTGTAGATCTCGCCGTTGAACACCAGCACGTAGCGACCGCAGGCCGACACCATCGGCTGATGACCGGCCGCGGAGAGATCCTGGATGGCTAGGCGGCGATGGATCAAAAGCGCCTTGGGTCCTTCTGGGGAATCCTCCTGCCAGCTGCCGGAATCATCGGGGCCGCGGTGGGAGAGGGCAGCGTGAAGGAGATCCGCAATAGTCAAAGGATGCGGGCCGAAATGATCCGGATTCAGCCAGCCGGCAATGCCACACATGCGATCACTAACGACCGGAACCGTGAGGCAGGGCGATCAGATTGCCTTCGAATCCACCTGCCCACACTGATTCGGTAATCGCCGAAAGGCTACCGGATCCCTGGAGACGGTAAAGCCCATATCCAGCTGCGGAGAGGATCTCCAGGATCCTTGGGATCGTGGCTGTCTGGGCTTCGATCAGCAAGGCATCAATGCGCCGTTGAGCAAGTAGATGCTGCGCACCCGCGAGTGCCTTGGGTTCATAGCCTTCCATATCGAGCTTCCAGAGGCGGATGCGATCAATCCCCTCACGGCTCGTAAACTGATCAAGGGTCGTGAGCTCAATCAGCTCCTGGGTGAGCTGCTGACCCTGATACCAATCCTGGCGAAGGGTGGAGCGACCACCCGCGAGCTTGATCATCGCCTGCTGTTCAGCATCTCCCAGCCCGAGTGGAATCACAGAAACATCCCATTGCGGGTATCGGCAAAGGCAGCCTTCAAGCCACCGCCGCTGATCACGTACAGGCTCAAACGCAAACGTGCAAATACCCGGAGAAGCCGAGAGGCTCACAACGAACTGGCCGATATTGGCACCACTATCAACAAACACTCCACCGTTCTTCAGCCAGCCCTTGAGCCAGTTCATTTGCACCGGCCCTTCATAGGCTCCATACACCATCCAGCGGTGCGTGACTTCACCGAAATCAATCGTCCAGACGCAACCATTGGCAAGACAGACCTCTGCAATCCCTCTTGAGGCGAGCCTGCGCCCGAACAGCCGTTCTAGGAGGCCGAGCTTCCGCGGCAAAGCCAGGGAACGAAGGAAGGCAAGCCCTTTTGGCAGCGGACAGGATTCTGAAGACATAATTATTGGATCAGTCGTGCGGAGCTATCAACAACGCGGGAGACTTGCGACTGATACGGAGTGCTAGCAGCAGCGCCCTGATCTCGCCCACTAATTTCACCGGAATCCACCAGGGGTGCCGGAGATGAAACCGTGTGCGAACCTCACGAAAAGGTTTGCGTGCAAGATACCAGAACCGATCCCAGCCTTTAGCAAAGCGTAGAGCGAAATAGCAATCACCAACGCCATAACGTGACGAGGCACTGGTGAGGTGCGATCCGTGGCTACGCGTGCCGCCACTTCGTACCGCCAGGTGGCGAAGAGAAGCATCCGGCGCAAAACGGATGCAGCCGCCAGCTCGAACCAGACGCTTGGCAAATTCAGACTCAAAGCGAGCGGCCACAGGCGGTGGAAAGTTCTCATCAAATCCACCGATCAGAAGACCCTGCCTTCGTTTGAGGCTTAGATTACAACCCATCGCGTTCTCGACCAAAGTTTCAAGGTTGGAGTGGAACGGGAAATCAAGATCCCTCCAGAAGGCCGAGGCATGCGGCTTCCTGGGCAGGTTCTCAGGCTTCTGCCCGGGTTGCAGCACCTGGCCAACAACTGCCCAGGCATCGGGGAAACGGGCATAGGCCATGACGTGGCCCTGAAGCAGGCCTGGAGAAGGCACGACATCGTCATCAAGAAACAGAACGATCTCGCCTCCGGCTTCCAGAAGGCCGGTATTCATGGCGCGGGTGAGGTGAGGGGCAGGCAGCTGCAACCAGCGAATCTGCCCAGCCTGAGCCCACCGCTGCAGGGCTTCCTGTGTGGAGGGCTGATGCAGCTCGGTCTGATCGATGATCAGCAACTCAGATGGCTGCTGGAGGGCCGCCCTTAGCGGCTGGAGAGATTCAATGGTGTCGAGCAGAACCTGCTCGCGCCGGTAGGTGACGATCACGATGGAGAGCATCCGACCTCCTGGAGGGCCTGCTCGAACGCGGTGATGCTGTGGCGGTAGTGCCAGCGATCCGCAGCGGCACAGCAGGCCGGTGCCATCGCACGGCGGGCATCGGGCATGGCAGCCATGGCCTCCAGCTGGCCGGCTAGTTCGGCCGCGTTGCCACTGGCGAACACAGAGCCACACACCCCAAGGGTGATCATCTCGACAGCTGCGCCCACACCGTCTGCGGCAACCACCGGGAGGCTACAAGCCAGCGCCTCATTCACCGACACACCCCAAGGTTCATCGGGTGCCGGATGTGCGAACACATCAGCGCGGCCATACCAGAGGGGGAGCTGGGAATAGGGCACATAGCCGGGGCAATGCACCCGATCGGCGAGCCGAGCACAGGCTGCAGCCACTTCGTTCCTCAAGGGCCCGTCACCGACCAGGATCAGCCTGGCGCGGGGGCAGGCCCGTTGCAGACGGCGGAAGCCTTCCACCAGCGTGAGGGGATCCTCGCGAGGCGTCCACTTCAGAATCCCCAGCACCACAAACGCGTCTTCCGGCCAGCTGCGGGCATGGAGGAAGGCAGGGCGATCCAGGCGGGAGCGTGCGGATTGGGCGGCGAACCATTCGTTGTCCACGGCGTAGGCAAAGCGGAAGCTGGGGCGCTCCGTTCCCGAGAGGGTGTACAGGTAGGCGAGGGCTTGCTCCCCTACAGGGTGCCAGCTGTGGAAGAGCCCCTGGATCCAGCCCACGGCCACACGTCTCAGCCGCCCCTTCAACCCAGTGAAGGCCGTATGGGTGAGCGTGTTGTCGGAACGGAGGCCGATGCGCTGGCCTTGCAGACGCAGCAGCAACGCCAACACCAGATGGCTCCGGGGGAAATAGCCGCAGATCAGAACCAGGGTGGGCTGTTGGCACCGCAGCTGCCTGGCCAGCTTCGCCATCGCCCAGGGGTGTGTGCGCTGGAGAGTCCGCCTGGGATAGGCCTGAGGGTTGAGATGATCCCAACACGGTGCACGGCCCGACTCGGGGTCTACCTCGTTCGCAGGGTTGGCCTGTGTAGTGTAGATCACCTGCAGAGAGAAGGACTCACTCTGGTGGATCAACTGATAGAGCGGGGCATCGAATTGGGTTTCGCGGTTCTGGATGATCACTAAGCTGCACGAGTAGGATGGAGCCTGTTTCATCGGCCAACAGTAGATGTTGAGGAGTGGGATCAGTGTTTGATACGGCAGCGCTCATGGCCCCAAGGGCATTCCGGTCTGGGCGTCTGGGATCGAAAACACTGATCATCTGCCCCGCCAAGGGCTCCAGGTTGAGCCTCGTGAACGGATGGCCCGGCGCCGTGAAGGCTGGTTGCTGACCAAGGAAGGCGCCCCATGCACTGAAAGTTGACGATCCAGACCCAAGCAATAGTTGCGTGCGACTCAATAACAGGAAATCAACGACTGCGTTGGACGGAGTGAGCCATTCAACCGAGGGAGCCTTAAGGAGTGGAAGCAACTGAGAGGCTGAGCCGTCGGAAACCACAACAGCAAACAGCAGGCACACACCATCCGACATGAGACCGGATTTACTCCAATGTTTCTATGAACCAAGAAATCGGCGTTTGCTGGAGCCAGCCGACCCAATCATATCCTTCAGTCAAGTGCTCTGGAGGTGGAGGTGGAGAGAAATCCTTTCCTAGTCGGATATGGATGCCAACCGGAGGAACAGCCAGCTGATTGACACGCAGGCATTGGCGCGTAGAAACGATGCGCAGGAGGTCGCCTCTGAGGCGACCCTGGTGGTGATTCAACCGAGAATAGGTATCATCCCTGCCGTCAATATAACGAAGCACGCTGCGATCATTGCCAGAGAGGTTCCACGAGGGGCTTCGCGTTTCTCTGATCACACGGCAGCGCATGTGCAGCCAGGGGCTAGCAATTGCTTGAAGGTCGGCAGGATCAGCAAGAAAGTGTCCAGCCAACGCAATCCTCCCAGGGAAATCACACAAAGGAACGGTCTGGCGCCACAGTTGGCCGCAGGAGAATCGGAGCCAGATCGGAGCAACAATCCTGGCGTGATGCTCATAACACCATGCCCGAGCTCTTGACCATTGAAGTAAACGATTACCAAGCCCTGCTCCTCTAGTGAAGACAAGCTGAGCATAATGGCAGGCCTCGGAATTCATCATTGCTATACGGCCTTCTGGATAAGGGCATTGTAATGACAATCAATCTGCAATCTAGAAACATAAAGTCTCCTGAAAAGCCAAACATGCGCACCCATAGCCTCGGCTGGCAAAAGAGTGAACGATCGTCTCTTCGGTCATGATATTCACATGGGTCGGGTCGGCAAATGCCATCGGCCACGGATAGGAGGGAGTGCTAGAGAAGAAAAGTCCTCCTGGCTTGATGAGCACGCGGTGTACATCGTTCATCAGCTCTAGGAATGGGAACCACATGGTATCGGCCGAATCAGGCTCAACAACAGAAAGCACACGTGGCACATGCTCTAAGAAGGAAAATGCCGTAGCCACACCCACTGATGCATCAGGAAAAGGAATCGGAGCCACCGAAAGATCACATTGAATCACCGCTTAAGAAGGTCGAACATCGAGTCCGAATGCCCTAGAGCACGCGAAAGGGTTTCGAGGATGAGAGCCGCTTCCGATATCAAGCGCTAGCGAATCAGCGTCTGTGCGGCCACTGAATCGCTGGAAGCACTAAGGCTGCCAAGCAGTATCAGTGAATGATGGTCTCAGCACAAGCTGACTGTAGAATTGAATAGCCTATGAGTCCAATTCGTGGTGTCTCTATGAGCTCGTGTCCAGCCACATTGGACTCTGCTTTGGGAGGGGTATCAAGGGATTTACACACGCAATCCCGTACTCAGGTTACCGGGATCAACTGCCGACGGGCCAGAAACAGATTGGATTGTGCCGCCAGCACATTAATCCTTCAGCGGTTCATGGCCGGCCTTCGCAGCCGGGCCTTCAGAAAGCCGAACTGCTGCTTGATCACCCGGAAGGGGTGCTTGCCTTTGGAACTGATGCGGGCCTTGGCGGTATCGATGAGATCCTGCAGCCTTCCATGAGCGGTGGCAGGCAATGCCCGGCGTTATCCAGGTCGCATCGCCAAACGAGACGTTGTTGTCTTGCTCTCCATCTCGGACTTCTTGGTAATTCCATGGTAAGCGCCGTCAGCGCAAACGATTTCCCCCTCGCCATGCAGCAGCTCGGCAGCTGTGGCGAGATCGTGGTCGTTAGCGGCCGTGGTGACGACTAAGTGGATTCAGACCTGAGACCTTCTCATTACCCAGGTGAACCTACCGCTTCGCGGGCCTGCTTCTACATCCCGAAATACCACGTGTTGCTCTTCTTGGTATGATGCATCTCCAGATCCCGCTTCCCATCCTTGTTCCTGGTGGAGCTGGGAACTAAGAACAAGGTGGGTTCCGCAGACGTGCCTTGGAGCACCGTCATACCCCGCGCGCTCAGGTGAGCCTTGGCGGCTTCAAAGATCTTCTCGTCCAAGCCCTGCTTCTGCAATTAAGTGAGGGAGGCGAGAATCGTGGCCTCATTGAGGATGCGTTCGTTGATCAGCTCGATTCCAGCGAACCCGCGCATGGTGGGAACCTCGATCAGGGATAATTCCATCGTTGAATGGCAGAGAGAATTCCACTTTGCAGCAGATGAATCCGCAGCATGGTGGCCATGCGTATATGGAGGCCTCCCGCCCTTTCTCTTGGTTTTGAGGGGGTGGGGCTCGACCAGAACGATCAGTCCTTCCTGTGCACTACTTCCTCCATCTCCGCTAGGGACTTCACCTGCTTGATCTGCTTATTGGCGGGGGTCTGCTCCCATTCAGAGAAGCCGAGCTGATTGCCGCCAATCCAACACATTCCCGGGAAGCGATCACAGGGCCATTGACCCACAGGCGGGCCCAGTTCTCTAGAGCTTCCCTACTTCGTGAAAGCGTTATTGCATAACAGTATAGTCATTGAAGTCAAGGGATGACCCTTCAATAAGTACACGCTAAACACTTGTATGAGCGATCCTAGCCCTGCTACAGCACAAAGAAGATGAAAGGACGCATGCTTGCCCGAGCATTCTCGCTTTACCAATTCAGGGCAGTGGTTCTCAGTCATTAACAACAATAATAGCCGGCTCTATAAATTAAGTCGTAGATCATTACGCAGGCAGGCCAAGAGAATGACTAAAGGAACATGCCTTCAGTCGTTTTATGCCACCAACCCTTGCTTGAGAAGCTCTTTTGAAAGATGCAGAGCTTAAGATGGCAGCATGAGCAATCACAAGCCAAATGAAAAGCCGGAAGCCAAAGGTGAGTGTCTGCATCATAACATTCAATCACGAGAAGTTTATCACTGCGGCGCTAGATTCAATCTTAGAACAGGACATTGATTTCCAGATCGAAATAGTAGCTGTCGATGACGCAAGCACCGACAACACTCACGACATCCTAAATAGTTATTCAAGGAAAAATCCGGAAATTGTAAGAATTTATCAAAACCCTTTCAACCTTGGACCCTACAGGAATTTTCTCAAAGCTTTGCAATTATGCTCTGGGCAATATATAGCGATTTGCGAAGGCGACGACTTCTGGATATCCACTTCAAAGCTAAAAAAGCAAGTAGCATTTCTTGACAAAGAAGCTGATTATGCAGGATGTATACATGACGCAATTGTTACAGATGCAGATGGAAGGGTCACCGCGTCAAGCTACTGCAATCATCTGCAGAATAAATTTGACTTAAAAGACAGCATGAAGAGCTTGCGTGGAAGATTTCCAACTTGCTCGTTGCTCGTTAGGGCTTCAATACTAAATGACAATCCTCCTCAATGGTTCACGTCTCATGCATGCGATACATTTTTTCTGTACTTAGCAGCAAAGACTGGATACATAAGATACATGGAGGACAAGATGTCCGCCTATCGCATTCACTCTCAAGGAACTTGGCAAGGATCAAACAATACATCAAGGCGAAGAGGTCTCCTACTCCAAGAAAAGATTCTTTGGTCCGATCGAAAGATGCGGACCACATGCGGCGAGATTATCCGCTCTCGCATTCAAGTCCTGTCCCATGAGATCGCAGTTGACGAGAATGAATCAAAAACGATGCGATTGCATGCACTGTTCCTCAGGACCCGCCATGGATTCTCGAACTTCAAAACGATACGCGTATCACTCGGCATACTAATCAGAATACTCCGATAGATATACAGTTCAAATTGATAAGTTTTGCGCAGTAACTGTCACCCCATGAAAGAAGGTCTGGTCAACCCCTGGCCGACGGCATGAGTTATCTAGACCTTCCTTAAGCAACAAAGAGCAACAGGCTCTGAAACGCCCTCAGCCAGATCCACGGTTTCCAGAAGCCATGCCGCAGGGCCTCTCGAAAGTAGGCCCAGCAGCGGCGATCACCGTTGCGACGCAGAGCCTCAGCAATGAAGTAGGCCCCGTCCGCACGAGCACCATCGAACAAGGGCTTTCGGATGGCAGGAGGACGGGGCCGGATAGCGGCAGCCTGCTGGAGCAGTGGCTGTTCGGATTCACCACGACTGCGGGCCACATGGCAGGCCAGCGAGAGCTGAGCGATGGCGCGCTGATCTCGCCAGTGCCGGGAAGAGATTCCACCTGGGAACAGGCGCACACGTGTGAGCACCTCCGGGATGTGCACAAAGGGGCCTTGGCTGGCCAGGCGGTACCACAGGTCCCAGTCTTGGCCGAAATAAAATTCCGGGCGATAGCCTCCTACAGCCTCATAGGCACTGCGGCGGAACATCACTGAGGCATGGTGGGGTATGTCCATTGAGAGGCCTTGCTGCGCCGGGATGGAATCCGCCCGGATCGGATGGCCTGTGGCCTGTGCCTGGGGCTGGGGCTGGGAATCGAAACGGAGATGCTCCCAGACAGGCCCACATACCTCTACGTCGCTGGTGGCCAGCACACATCCCGGAGAGCTGGCCAGAGCCTCGGCCTGACGATCCAACCGCTGTGCTGCCATGACATCACCGACATCGAGGCGGGCGATCCATTCACCACGGGCTGCAGCGCAGCCGCGGATCAGTGCCTTGGTGAGGCCAGAGGCAGGTTGCCGAAGAACCCGCAGACGGTGATCGCAGGCTACTAGCGCAGAGAGGTTCACCTCTGTGCCTTCATCCAAGCCACCATCGACGACAAGAATGCACTCAAAGTCCCTTCTTCGCTGTGAGAACACCGAATCCAAGCTGTCCAGGAGAGCTGTTGATTCACCATGGGCCGCTATCACGACTGAAAGGTGGGGACAGTGATCTGTCTCGCCGCGGCTAGCCAATGTGGAATTCCATTGGAAGAGACAGCCCCGCTGGAATCATGGCAAGCATGTCGTGGTAACCATGCTCAGGCCATGCCACCCACGGACTCAACAGAGCTTACCAGCAATGCGCGTCCACCAAAACCATTGCCAACATGCGATTCCATGCGGTAGGTGCCTTTGCACAGGGGTATTCCTGGCATGGTGGTCCATTGAAAGCTGAAAGTCAGCCGGGCTGTGTGCTCAATTCAGTCATCACTGCAGACGAGCAGATACAGGCCTGCTCTTCTATACTGACAAGCCTCAGGTTACGCTCTTGAATGCTGGCCACAGCTTGTGCATGAGGATGCCGGTCGTAGCACCACGCGCGAGAGATGATCTCTTCGATTGAGCAGTTCGTGGCCGCCAACAACAAAACAATGCGCCGTTCCATTGGAACACGGCGGCAGATTCAGTCTTGGAGAAGCTTCAGCGACATTTCTCGTAAATCTCCAGGACGCTGCACTCAATTTACAACAGAATGGCACCGAATACAAACCAGTGGCACAGGCCATTCTGCACTGCCAACGAGAGCTTATGCCCGTGAAAGCCAGGCAAGCCAGAATCCAAGGACAACAATCTATGCGCCTCCAGATTTCTGGCACAAGTAATAGACAGAATACGTGTCAATACGGCGAAGATGACTGGACGGAACCAAGACGCCATACCAGTCGAAGACAGTTATGGCATTAAAACCATGGCACTCGAGATCATTGATCTGCCTCACTGGATCTATCCAGGCCAAGAGCTCACGATTGCCTTGGGCAGCATCCAGCAGTGATGCAAAGTCGTCAGCGACACGTTGATGATGCTTTAATCGACAATAGCGAATGAAAGACAGGATTCCATGGTACAGGACCCTGGGCCTGTAGGGAGCCGCAACAGATTGCATCAGGAGTTTTAAAAGCGCCTCTCGTGTGCGCATGGGCAGAGAAGCCTTGAAGTAGTTGTGAGAAGAGAATAGCAGCCTGCCACCAGGCCTCAGCGACACAAATGCATTCTTCAAGAAGGAATCTCTTTCGGCCTGAGTCAGACAATCAATACCATTAAAGGAAAAGAAGATGAAATCGTATGAGCTCTCGCCAAGCGATAACGACTCGCAGACATCAAGACAGTGAAAGTCCACATTGGGATACTGTTTTCTGCAGGCCTCAACAAGTGGCTGCGAATAATCAATGCCGGTGTAGCTCCTCACCTTGCCGGCTAAATGACCAGTTGTCCTCCCTCCTCCCACGCCAATGTCCGCAAAATCAGCGCAGGCAAGTTGGTCATGGAGTGATTGCAGGATTAGCTGCTCACCGTAGAGCAAGTTGTCAGAATAAGACGCCCAATACCTGGCAACAGACTTGTTGCTGTAGGAGGCATGATTAATGTTCTGGATTTCCACAAGAATCATTGCGCGAGCAGATTTCCACTAGGCAGCTGTTCGAGCCTGGTGAACGACACGATTGTAAAGGACTAATGACAGGCTGACATAAATGCTTTCCTCAACAAGCTGGGCAGAGAACCCTCGCTTGAATCCGTCAATATTGCCCAACTTGCTGCCTCGCCGGACGTTTGCCATCCCGCCGAGGTCATAGGTGGCAACGCCGCGATCTCGAAAATACAGCATGTCCCTAAAGTGAAGCAGCCGATTGAGCCGGCCAAATCTGTTTCTCTTGTCTGCGTCCGTGCACTGGCCGTAGTCGGACTGAGAGCGCAAGAGGTGAGATCTTCCAAGTTTTCTGTCGACGACATAATGATGCTCGACACTTCCTTCGTGATCGAAGACTGCTCGACTAATCACAGTGCAATCAGCGTAGTATTTAGCGCCGCTCTTAATGCAATCGATTGGGCCATCTTCCCAAATCCCGATAGGCTCGACAAAGCTAATTGCCCAATCAGCCTGCGCACTTTCTTTTCGTATCTCGTACCTTGTATTCTTCGAAAAAGAGTTTAACAACTCTGAATCCTCTCTGTCAACACGCACTAAGCCGGTGTAGCGAACTCTTCTGCTAAAACCAGGAATGGTTTCTCTGGATTGAGAATGAAAATAGATTGACGGAAGCAAACTGTCCCGCAGCCTTGGGCGCTCAGCAAACCAGACATGCCTCACGGGCAAGGCTCTCTTCTTGTAATGATCTGGAATGAGGACAATCATTGATCACCGTTCCCCATCTACTTTTAATGGGATTAACAAAGGAAATGGGAGGAGGAGGTATCAGTGCTTTCAAGAAGCTTCAGCAATCCTGGACTTTGAACTCAGCAGGTTGATATTGATTGGGCTGATTGCATGCAACATGACAGCTCAAAAACCTCGCCGATGTGTGCGATAGTCTACCGCCATCCAAGGGCCAGCGTTGTTCAGAGTGTGAAGATGGCTTGCTCTCAGGTCTCGTGGCAGCTTCCGTAACCATGCCAGCTCGTGGGTAGTTTCTCTGTAGTGCCCTTTGTCCATCTGGTCGATCCGGTACAGCTGGATTCCTTGGCCATAGGCATTGTCGATGCCGGTGCCTTGGCCTACCCGCAAAAGCTCACCCTCCAGATGCAGCAGGCCTCCGTTGCGACCGCAAGTGCTGTCCACACGCAGTGGTGAACCCGGGTGGGGGGTGAATTGCCCCTCCAGCAAATCAGGGCTATGGAACAGGTGCAACTCGGCCGCCGAAGAAGCTGGCAGAGCCGGACAGTGATGGGTGTTGACCAGCAGCCACCAGCCCGCCGAGGAAGGGATCAGGATCGGGTCGATCCAGGCCTCGCCACTGAGCAGCTGCCTCTCCAGCCTCCAGCGATGGGGGAAGGCGAGAGCTCGGTAGAGGCGCACATCGCTGTTGCTGCCACTTTCCACTGTGGCGAACCAGGCACCGGAGTGCTGAACCACACGGGGGAAGGAGAGATGGAAAGGCTCTGCAATCACGGTGCCGCAGGCTTCTAGGCCGCACGAGCGCACGCAGAACAGATCGATCACCCCACGGCCTTCCGCCCCATCCCATCGCTCGCAAAAAAGCCACGTGTTCGGCCCATCTCGCACCAGGAAGGGATCGGCGAACCAATCGGTGCCGCGCGGTGGTAGCTCGTGCAGAACTTGCAGTCGCTGGCCCCCTGGCTCAAGCTGGCCGATGCCGACCCGCCAGGGTTGGGCCTCACCCGCGAACCGCTGCCCGATGCGGCGCCGGGTGCCGGCAAGGGCCCAGCGGCCACTGGCCCCCAGCTGAAGACGGCGGCTCATGGGTAGGGCCGGTTGCAGGGGCAGCCTGTGTGACAACGGCGTGATCGTCAGCAGAGCCTGCCGCTGATCGCAGAGACGCAACCACCAGAGCAGATAGTCGGCAGCGCCCCGGAGGCAGCGCTGCTGGTGGAACCTCCAGCGGGCCAGGCTGGGCACCGTCAGCTGCACCAGGCCGAGCAGTTCCGCGGACCTCTGGCTTACGAAGGGTCTGCCAATGAGAAAATGCGAGGCCGGCTCACCCCGCGCTGAAGCCATGAGCCCTGTGGCCGGGCCGATCTCGAGAGCACGGCCGTCCACATGCTCAGTAAGCATGAGCACGGCGGCTGGGAGGTCGGCGGCTCCCCCCTGCCCCGGCTGCCACCCCGCCGCAGCCAGAAGCACGCACACCGCAGCGCTGCCGCTTGCCCCAGGGTTGCGACAGAGGCCTGGAAGCCAATGCTGCCTAGGCACAACCCGCAGTTCCTCACCAGGCCTGAGACCCTCTCGCAGCCGTGTGGCGATTGTCTGCTGAGCGGGCTGGGCAAGGTCGATGACCAACTCAAGGCTGAGGGGCGTCACCGGCGTCCTGTGAGGCGATCAACGGCAACCTGCAACCTCTCGCCCGCTCTCTGCCGGGAAAAGTGAGCCTGATGTCGTTGGTAGCCCGCATGGCCCATGGCGGCAAGCTCTGCAGGACTGTGGAGCAACTGCTCGAGCCGCTCGGTGAGATCGTCGGCGTCACCGTTGGTGAACAGCAGACCAGTTCTGGGTACATCCACCAGCATCGGGTTACCACCAGTGTTCGAGGCGAGAACGGCACGGCCGGCCGCCATCGCTTCCATCGCCACGGTGGACTGGGTTTCGCTGCGGGAGGGGATCACCACCAGAACACTCTCTCGGTAGAAACGGCCAAGTAGCTTGCGTGACAGGGGCGGGAGAAAGGTAACCCTGTCGGAGAGGCGTGCTGTGTCCAAGATCAGGTCCAGCCCCAGGCGAAACGCGTGGGATGAACTCCCGATGCAAGTGAGGCGGAGGGCCGGCCACTGAGGCGCGATGCGGCAAAAGGCCTCGATCAGCAGATCCACCCCCTTGTTGTGTTCGAGGCGCCCCACGTACAGCAGACCCTCCCCGAGCGGAGCGGTGGGCGGCATATCGGCACCGATCTCGTCGGCATCCACTCCGTTGGGAGTGAGATAGACGTTGCCGGAATCCGCCCCTCCGGCGATGGCCCACTGGGCCATGTAGGGCGAAAGAGCCAACACGGCATCTGCGCTCCGGTAGGCGACGGGTGTGGTGACCCGATACCACCACGTTAGACGCGGATCGTAGGTACCAGCCGGACGATCGCGGATGTCACCATGCATCACCATCGCCACCCGGCAGCCCAGCACCTTGTGAAGAATGGGCGCCAACACAGCTGTGGGGGGATGGCTGTGGAACAGCACCAAGTCTGGTCGCTCCCGCTTGTTCCAGCGGCAGAGGGCCACACCCACCAAAAGGATGAACAGGATCTGGCGCGGAACATGGGCAAAGCGGTGCAACAAGCCCAGCCTTGGCACGTATAGCCTCCGCACCCGCACAGGGGCAGGCATGGCGACAAGCTCCTCACCAGAACCAGCCGTAGTGATCAGAAAACACTGGTGAGAATGGGCGAGGACGGCAAGCTGGTTGAGGCAACAGCTGGCCACGGAGCCACCCCCATCAAGCTCCTGAAGCACAGCGGCGATCCGCATGAATTCAGATCCCGCCAGGGTGTGTGGAGCTCACGCACGGATGCTCCACATCTGCGGGAGGCCGGAGATCCTTGGGGTGATTCTCCGGGACCCTTAGCATCATGCAAGCTGAGATGGTCATGTTTAGGGTCTTTCTAACTCCTGGACAGCGTACAAAGACCATGGCCACACAATATCGGTTCAGGATCAGGGCGATGGGTTGAATTTCAATCAAAGCTGAGAAAACGCATCCTCGACATTGGCATCCATAGGATGGTTGCGCCCCCCCGCAGGCAGCCCAGCTGCCTTCCTCAAGGACACGGCCTGATTCCGCCACTCCAGGAATTCGTTCGATGCAGAGTTCCACAAACCTAGTTTGCTGAACATGAGCCATTCGCTTCAGCTATTCGTAAAGAACTCCACTCGCCCCTGGAGTGGACAGAGGCGATCCTGAGGAATTTTTAGAGTGCGATAGACGCCTAGCCATCTGCGTAGCCCCAGCACAGACACCACCGCACGAATCGTGCGATTCGGCTCGCAGGTTTCATCGAGCTGGAAGCGGGGCTCAAGCTGCTGGATGCGCTGCAAGACTTTCTGACATGCGGCTGTATCAAAACGTGCTAAACAGCGTAGGCCGCTATAGAGCTGGCGAACCAGCAGCCTTCCCCTTTCAGGTGTCATCCCCCCAGCGAGAAGAAGGGAATCCATCACCTGGCTGTAGACGTGACTCCTGATATAGACTGCTTCCAAGAAGCTCATCCGATTCGCACCCTGGCGCCCCTGGATCGACTGGCTGTGCAGCCGCCAGTAATAGCTCACATGATCCAGGCGGATGATGCGCCCACCTCTGAGGGCATTGCGGCAGAACCAGTCAAAGTCGTCGTTGATCGTAAGGCGTGCATCCCAGCGCTGATCTGCGATGTAGGTTCGGCGATAGAGCACCCCCGCCGTGTAGGGCACTTTTTCGTCCAGCAGGATCGCTTCCACAAGCCGATCCGGTGCTGGGGGGATGAACACACGCCTGGTGGCTTCGATCAAAGAGCCCTGGGGATCCGTGCGCACATCTCCCCATCGGCACATCACCATGTCAGCGGATTCAGCGTCTGCTGCAGCAACCTCCAGGGGCAGTGTTTCCGGCTCCAGCAGATCGTCGTGATCCAGGAATTTCACATAGTCGCCACGAGCATGCTCCAAGCCAGTGTTACGGCCACGGGCCCCCGAGCCGCTGTTGCAAGGCTGTCGGATCAACTGCACTTCGGGGAAGCTGCGTGCGACCCGCTCCGATGTGTCGTCCGTGGAGGCATCATCCACCACGATCACCTCGACGCTCACGCTCTGACGATCCACACTGGAGCGGATCGCATCCAGTAGCCAATCGCCACCGTTGTAGGTGGGAATCAAAACAGAGACGCGAGGCTGGCTTACGGGTGTCGATGCCATCACACCGGAGTGGCTGTGATCAGCCACTGCAACGCCTTCACATTGGCCTCCCAGCCGAACTGCAACCCTCTCGCGCGCGCCTTCTCCGCCAGGTGCGCCACGGTGAGGCGATCAGCATCCAGTTGCTCCAGGGCATCCGCCAGCCCCCCCGTCTCCCCAGCCACCACCAGATGGCAGCGGCGGTGGTGCTTAGTCAAGTCGCGGCGAGGAATCGGGCCCAGGCGCTGCACCAGAGCACCAAGCTCCCGGATCCGGCAGTCGAGATCCGCACCCTGGTTGGGGCTGGCACGACGGATCTCATGCGGCTGCACATCCACGCCCCGATCGCGCAGCAGAGCGAGGGCATTGAGCAGCACATCCACCCCCTTCACCGGTTCCAGCCGGCCCACGAACAGTAGCCGCAGCGGCCGCTGCCGCCAATGCTCGGCAGGAGTGTGGGGTGGCGGGCTGAGGCCGATTTCCGCCGGCCGAAGCACCTTCCCACGGCCGTTGCCGGGGGATGGCTGTGGCAGATCACCGGCATGGCAGGCGAGCGGCTGGCGGAATCAGCGATCGCCGCAGAGCGCCGAGGGTGATCCTGGGCTGCCTCCGCAGCCGCAACCCCGGAGCCGCTGCAACCCCCATCGCCAGGATCGCCAGTGCTTCACGTCGCTGGCCCTGGCACAAGGCATCGGCCAGATAACTCCAGAGGATGTGGCTGAGGGCGATGCGGAACCTGCGGCGGTGGCGCACCGGAAAATACCGGCGGAAGCAGCGGAACAGCGCCCGGCTGCGCCGGGCCTTCTGCAGTGGCGAGAGGGGACCCCACACGCCGCTGTCATGAAGGCGATACGCCGACACCACCTGATCGAGCACAGCCGCATCGCCATGGCTGGCTGCTAGCAGATAGAGGGGGCGGTCGAGGCAGTATTGCTCGAAGATCCAGCTCGGCAGTTCCACCACCTCACGCCGCATCAGCACGCTGGAGAAGTGGAAGCCATAGCTATCGATCAGTTGCTCAAAGCTCAGGCGGCTCGTGCCGGGCGGGGGACCGATCTCGGGCGGTGTGCTGGCGGCGGTTGGAGCCTGGCGCTCATCCACCACCCGGGTGCGGGCACCGCAGAAGGCCAGGCTGGGATCAGCGTCGAGCAGGCTCATCTGGCGCTCCAGCTTGGTGGGCTCCAGCCACCAGTCGTCGCCCTCCAGAAAGGCCACGTATTCGCCGCTCGCCCGTGCAAGCAGGCGGGCGAAGTTGCGGTGAAAGCCGAGCGCTCCCTCGGGTGACGACAACACCTGGATGCGCGCTGGATGGCTGGCGACAGCGGCGGAGGCGATCAACGCGGTGGTGTCAGTGGAGGCGTCTTCACCGATGAGCAGCTCCCAGTGGGTCCAGGTCTGGGCCTGCACCGAGGCAATGGCCTTCTGCAGGTATGGCGCGTGGTTATGGGTGAGCATCAGCACGCTCACAAGGGGTGGGGCGTGCGGACTCATACCGGCCAGCGGCCGGTGCGCAGCAACTGCGCCAGGCGCGACCCCAGTGCCGGACCGAGCAGCCGGCTGAGCAGCCCGTAGCTTCGGATCAACCGGCCTTTATCGGAAGCGCTGAGTGCCGCCAGCTGCAGCAGGCGATCGCCGAGAGCCTCCTCCCCCTCCTGATGCAACAGCCGCGCCCTCACGAAACACTCGTCACTGAACCGTTGCCATTCGGGGGCATCGAAGGGCACGCCGGCCAGCAGGGCAGCGCCATAGAGGCGGGGGTAGAAGTGGGCGGCATCGCGCAGGGCGGCCCCGCCGGAGCCCCGGGTGACCCGGTTGGCCGACTCATGGTCCACCTGCACCGAGACGGTGCTGCCGCAGTGGATCAGCCGGGGCTGCAGAGCAGCCATGCGGGCTTCGAGATCCCAGTCTTCCGGGCGAAAGGGAGGCCATGGGCCGGCGGCATCACTGATCCAGCGGCGAAACAACGGCGTGTGGGTGTGCCACCAGCGCTCCACCAGCAGCAGGGGGAAGAGGTAATCGATCTGCTCGGCGGTGTGGCGGCTGGGATCCTCCAGCACACGGCCATCGGCATGCACGTGGCGGGAGGTGCCGTAGGCGATCGCGCAGTCGGGATGGGCCTCAAGGGCCGCCAACTGGTCTGCGAACTTGTTGGGCAGGAGCAGGTCGTCGCTGTCCAGGTACTGGATGAACGCGCCGCCGGCGGCAAGGCGACCGGTTTCACGCGCGGCACCGGCGCCGGCATTGGTCTGGCCGAGCACCCGGATCTCTTCGGGATGGGCCGCCTGCAGCTCGGCCAGCACCTGTGGCGTGTGGTCGGTGGAGCCGTCATCCACCAACAGGATCTCGATGGGCCGGTGGGTCTGGGCTAGCACCGAGGCCACGGCCGCCCGCACCATCTCAGGGCGGTTGAACACCGGAATGATTGTGGAAACGAGAAGCTCACTCATCGGCATCCAGGCTCAGAGATAGGGCTCATCGGGCTGGCGACTGCGGATCACCAGGGCGGGCGCTCCGTAGGCCATCACCCCTGCAGCCAGATCCCCCAACACCAGAGAGCCTGCCCCCACCACCGTGTCGGCACCGATTCCGATGTCGTTGCGGAGCATGGCGCCGAGGCCGATGGCGCTGCGCTCGCCGATCCACACGCGTCCGCCGGCGATCACCCCGGGGGCAAGGCTGGCAAAGGCATCCAGGCGTGAATCGTGATCAAGGCTGGCCCGGGTGTTCACCAGCACTCCCTCACCCAGCTCACAGCCCGCGCCCACATGGGCCTGGGCCATCACCACCGCTCCGGCACCGAGGTGGGCATCGGCGGCCACCACGGCGGTGGGATCAATCAGGGCCGGGAACATCACATCCGGCAGGCAGGCGGCCAGACGACGCGTGATCGCCTGGCGCTGAAGGTTGGCTCCGATGGCAACGAGCAGATGGTGTACCCCATGGGATTGGCACAGCTGAGGCAAATCGCTCTCGCCACCAAGGACGGGAATCCCGTGGGCCAACGTGCCTGGGGTCTGGAAGGAATCAATCAGGCCCACAGGCGTGAAGCCAGCGTGCCGCTCCAGCACGGCAAGCAGCGCATGGGCATGGCCACCGGCGCCGAACAGCAGCAGCGGAACCTCGCTCACGGCTGGGAGATGCCAAGGAAAAACCCGAAGCGACTGCCCAGGGCCGCTCTCCGGCGCAGCCATCCAATCGCAAAGCTGAGGGGCTGCAACAACGTGCGCAGACTGAGCAGCAGAAAGCGCCCCGGTGAACGGGCCAGAAGCCTGGATCCCTGGTTGTACAGGATTCCCCACGACTGGCGCCAATGCGCCCAGGGCTGGTGCTCAGGCAGGTGCCAGTCCATCCCATAAATCCAGAATTCCCGGTCGGCCAATTCGCGGCTAAAGCGTCCGAAAAAAAAGGCATCGATGGCATCAATGCACTCCCGGCTCAGGGTCAGGCGCTGGCAGCGCTCGGCACCCGTCCAATAGCCGCCGGGATGGCGGCGGTAGTAGGAGAGGGGTTCGAAGATCATGCCGCAATCCCCTTTGGAGGCGAGTAGGGCCAGCAGCATCGAATCAAAGGCCCCTTCCGGGAAGTTTGGATAAGGAATGGCAAGCTCAGCGCGAAACATCAGTGCCGAGCTATGAACGGGATAGCGGCGCAGCAGATCCGGCAGCCGGAATCTGCTGCGCCCGCCAGGGGGCAGCGCCACGGGGCGATTCTGGGTGATGCCGGCCACACAGGAAAGGGAGGGGTCGGCCTTCAGCAGAGCAAGTTGCTGCTGAAGTTTGGTGTCGCACACCCAGTGGTCGTCGCCCTCAAGGAAGGCGACCACTGAGGCCCGTGCCCGCACCAGCAAGCGCAGCACGTTGTCGCGGATGCCCACGTTGGTGGAGGCGTGAATGACCCGGATATGTTCGGGCCAAGTCCGCTGCAGACTGAGGGCCAGCTCGAGGGTGTGATCGCTGGAGCAGTCTTCACCGATCAGCAGCTCAAAGGGCTCGGCGATCTGCTGGCGCATCACACTCTCCACGGCCTCCTCCAGCCAGGGTGCATGGTTGTAGGCCAACATGATCACGCTCACGGCTGGTCGCTGCACCAGAGCGGCCAGATCAGCACTCTCCTCGGCCGGAATGGCCAGCATCTCTGCCTTGTGGATCCAGCCCGCTTGAGGCCATTGCCACGTTGTAGAAGCGACTAGATCCACTTTCTCAGGCGAGCGGCGAGCTTGTCAGAAGGCCTGTATTGCAACAGATGGGTACACTCGTCATTGGCTAGATCAAGAGAAAGGATGTCTTTGCTGGCGCGATGGAGATAGCCATGAAAGTCGGCCACTCTTTCGCTTAGCGCTCTGTGAAAATTAAGCTCGACATAGGGCCGCAGCCTACGATACTCTTCTATGCTTAGCTGGTCAATTAACTTGCGAAGCTCAGAAATGCATGAAAATGATAGAATGCCACATGGGTCGAAGAACTTAGCGATTGAAGGGCATCCCCAATACAAAGGGATAGTTCCAGCCAGAATGCAATCAATCAGTTTTTCCGTAAAGTAAAAGTCTTCGCGCGAGTTCTCCATGGCGATGGAAAACGCAAATGGCTCAAGAGCCTCAATTTTGGCCTCAACAGGGCGGAGACTTCGACCGTAGCAACTCACGCGTAAATCACCTTGTACAACGTGATAGACATCTCGCCTAAGCCGATATCCCGGAAAAGATACATCATGATTGAGATTGCCTACAAATGAACAAAGCTTCTGTTTCCTGCCAACACTAGGGAGGCGGGGAGTCTGACAAAAAGGTCTAACTCCCAAAAAGTTGGAGCTATATGGAAGCAAGCGGAAAGGAGGGCCAAGTTCAATGTGACTCCTTAGATGAGAAAGGACCAAGGGAAAGTGCCTGCGGAGATATGCTGTATTGATTTTTTTGATGTGGTTAGGCGACTCCTTGAGTATGCCAACTCGAAACCGCCGAGGGACGTACAGGGGCAGCCGACTTTCGCATAGCTCATCTGCGAAAAGAAAACAGCTATAGGGTATAGACTCAGGATGCCAAGCATTGATTATATCCAGATCGACTACGGCCTGACAGTCGCCGGTCGGCAAGAGATAGTTGCGAAACCCATACGTTGTCTGGTCCATATCCCCTTCCTGTGGCCAGGTGTGGCCTTCTACTAATGCCCACTTCACTGTGCTAATTCAAGGCGACATTGCGACATCAAGACAGACCATCTATCCCGATGAATGCTGCCGCTGCGCAGTGACGCTGAGAGCATAAGACCTGGGCGGGAATCCTTGCTTAGAAAGAATACATCAATGAGAGTACTTGTGAACCTATCCCGATGAAGATGAAATGCTGATGCTTTGAGTGCCAGCTGGCGAGGCAGGATTTAAGAGTTTGCTGAAAAACCCTTCCATCTCTGCGAAATGGGCCAACTGCCCACCAGAGATGCGAGGTCACCGGGAGCGCAGCGGCTCCCTGTTCGCTGGCGTCCCCGGGAGTGGTGTAATTCCCTCGGCACCCTCACCCCAGCGTAGCCGGGATGAGGCGCGCACCTCAGGCGATTCGGCTCCACGGCTGGCGTTGCAAGGGGTGGGCAGGCCCGTTTCCCTGCTTTGAGAACCAGCTCAACCAGACAGACCATGCCCATGACCCATCGTGTCGCAGTTGACTTGGCGCCGCTACTGGATGGCAGCACTGCCGGTGAGCGATCCCGGAGCTGGCCCGCCACGGGCTGCAGCAGCTGATCGAGCTGGAGGTCGCCGTCGTGCTCGGTGCCGACCGCCATGAACGCACCGGTGAAAGGCTCGGCGACCGGCCCCGCAGCCTCACCACCCAAGTGGGGGATCTCGACCTGCTGATTCCCAAACTGCGGGCTGGCAGCTTCCTGCCCTCGATCCTCGAGCCTTGCCGCCGAGTCAACCAGGCCCTGTACGCCGTGATCATCGAGGCGTATATCGGCGGCCGTCTCCACCCGCAAGGTCGATGCCTTGGTGGGCGCCCTGGGCTCCCAGGCCAGCTTGCGCAGCGACACCCCTGCAGCGGCGCCACCAGGCCGCCATTGCGCACGGTCACCCCCTCTGATGCTCGTATAGATACATAGAGAGAGTAGATACATAGAGAGAGCGCGCGCGGAGCGCGAACGAGAGGCCAGAAGCGCATGGCAGGGAGCTAAAAATCAGGGTCGCAGGCCCAGCCAGCGGCGCTATTGGGATGTCAATGGAGCTGGCTGATGATCTCCTGGGGGTGCAGCACAGCCGATGCTTGCCGCTCCCATAGCTCCCAGTAGAGCCCTCGCTGGTCCAGCAGCTCCCCATGACGCCCCCGCTCCACAATCCTTCCACCATTCACCACCACGATCTGATCGGCATTCACGATCGTGCTCAGCCGATGGGCGATCACCAGCACCGTGTGCTCCCGCTCGAAAGCCTCGATCGCCCCCTGCACCAGCTGCTCGCTGGCAGAATCAAGGGCGCTGGTGGCCTCATCGAGGATCAACAGCTCCGGATCGCGCAGAAACGCCCGCGCCAGTGAGATGCGCTGCCTCTGGCCGCCGCTCAGCCGGTAGCCCCGCTCGCCCACCAGCGTGGCGTAGCCATCCGGCAGCGCCTCGATGAAGCCGGCCGCCTGGGCCCGCGCCGCCGCCACCGCGACCGCCGCCAGGTTTGCCCCCGGGCAGCCGTAGCCGATGTTCTCCGCCAGGGAGGCGTTGAACAGAAACGTGTCCTGGCTCACCACCCCCAGCCGCCGCTGCCAGCTGGCCAGATCCAGCACGCCAAGCCCCACCCCGTCGATCAGGATCCGACCCTCACTGGGTTCGTACAGGCCTGCCAGCAGATCAGCGATTGAGCTCTTGCCTGCCCCGCTGGCCCCCACCAGCGCCACGGCGCTTCCCTGGGGGATCTCCAGATCGATGCCACGCAGCACCCAAGGGCGATCGGCGCCGTAGCGAAGCCCCACCCCCTCTAACCGGATGCCCTCCCGCATCCCAACAAACGGCACGCCGCCCAGCCGCCGGAACTCCTTGTCCTCGGGCCTCAGGAAGCCGTTCAGACGCTGCAGATCTCCCGCATTCGTGCTGAGCATCGAGTAGGAGTTGGCGATGCCGCTCAGGGCCATGTTCAGCCGCTGCAGTGCCAACACGAACACCACCAGGCTGGGCATCACCCCGGAGGCGCGGGTGCCGAAGGCCACCACGCTCACGATGGCGATGGCGGCCATGGCCAGCAGCGGCAGCAGGCCACTGATCGGATCGAGCACAGCCAGCAGCAGCGCCTGGCGCCGCTGCGCCGCCTCCTGCTCCCACAGCTGGCTCTGAAAGCTTGCATCGGCCGCCTCCAGCCAGCCCAGGCTGTGCAGCAGCCGCAGCCCCTGGATGGATTCGGTGAGCCGGCTGCTGATCGCCACGCTCGCCGCCGTGAGGCGATCGGCCGTGCGGCGGATTCTTGGCAGCAACTGCTTCTGAAGCAGCAGCACCACCAGTGCGATCAGCCCGGCGGCCAGCAGTAACCAAGGCGAGAGGCTGATCAGCACCAGCAGATAGGTAAGCCCCATCAGCACCTGGATCAGCAGGGCGTTGCTCACCTCGATCTCGCGGCGCACCGTTTCTGGCGCTGTGCCCGCCAGCTCGGTGAGGTCGCCAACGCGGTAGCCGCTGGCGCAGGCGAAGCTCAGGGCCGTGATGCGGCGGTGGATCAACCCCCGGATGCGGCTGTTGCAGCGGGCGGCGAGGTAGCCCACGCTCGCGCTGTTGAGAAACTGCAGCAGCGCCTGGGCCAGCTGCAGGGCCACCGCCAGCAGGATCAACCCCACGAACAGCCGCGTGGGCGCCAGGCCTTCCAGCCGTGCCACCAGCGCCGGCAACCGCGAAATCAGCGGCTTGGTCTGCCAGCTCATCGCCCCGGCGCTGCCCTGGCTGAGCAGATCCACCGCGAGAAACACCGTGGCGAGGCTCACCCCCTCCAGCAGTGCCCGGCCCAGGGTGCTGACGGTGGCAAGCAGCAACAACTTCCACTGCTCCAGCGCCGTGCGCCGGATCAGCCGCGAGGCCGGTTCCTGGCTTACTTGCATGCCAAGGGCGGTGGAGAGGCGGAAAGCAAACCTGGGCAGGGAAGGCCCCATCAGGTTTGCTCGCCAAGCAGTGCTGTGCGGATCACTGCGCTGATCCTCTCCACGCTCGCCCGTGAAAGATCGGGGTAGATGGGCAGGCATAGCACCTGCCTGGCAATCCGCACCGCTGTTGGATAACGAGACGGCTCAGCGCTGGGATTGCTGCGGTAATACTGGAATTCAGGGATGAGCGGGTGAAAGTAACGGCGGGGAACAATGCCGTGTCGGCGCATCACATCCAAAAGCTGATCCCGATTGAGCAGGGATTGATCGGTCACGATCACTGGATAGTAAGCATAGTTAGATTTACCCACTTGGCCGAAGTCTGGCAATAGCAACCCGGGAAGATCAGCGAGCAGCGCGGCGTAAGCCTGCACCACAGCGGCTCGTCTTGCGATTGAGTCTACGATCCCAGGAAGTTGCGCAAGGCCAACAGCTGCATGCAGCTCGCTCATCTTGGCATTGATTCCGTTCGCCGCTACAGTTACCTCGTCTACAAATCCGAAGTTTTTGAGGCGGTCGATTCTCTTCTTTGTTTTTGCATCCGGGCTCACGATCGCGCCCCCTCAAAGGTAGTAAAAACCTTGGTGGCATGGAAACTGAGAATAGAGAGATCGCCATGCCGAAGAAGTGATCCGCAGTGGCAATCCACTCCAAAGGCGTGGGCAGCATCATAGATAACTCGAAGATTGTAGTCGTCGGCGATGCGCTGGATTGCATCTACATCACAGGGAAAGCCATAACAATGGACTGCCAGGATAGCGCTTGTGCGAGGAGTGATGCTGGCCTCCACGCGGGAAGGGTCCAGGCAGAACGTCCCAGGCTGGATATCAGCAAACACCGGCTCAAGACCATTCCAGGTCAGGGCCTCACTCGTAGCCACGAAGGAAAACGGCGTTGTGATCACTTCACCCTGCAGGCGCAGTGCTTTGAGCGCAATCAGCAGAGCAAGTGTTCCGTTCGCAAACAGGGAGAGATGCTCTACCTGGAGATGACGCGCAAGCTCGCGTTCAAGCTGCTCATGCAAGGGGCCGCCATTACTGAGGATGCGTCGATCCCACACCCCCTCCAACAGCTTCATCACATCCTCCAGGGGTGGGAGGTGAGGCTTGGTGACGTAGATCGGCGAATGAAGGTCCTGGTTGTCCATCAATAGCTTCAGGTATGGGCAGCAATCAGCCACAGGCCAAGCAGAGTGCTCATGTGATCTGGTGGAGAGTGGAGCGCAAGGACATTGTCTCTGTGCCAATAGGGAAGGAGTCCCACTCCACAAAGCACGCAGCTTGAGAAGCTCGCCGCGAAAGGCATAAACGATTAGTCCCGAGGGAGGAGGAGCCAGAGGCTTGGCATGGCCCTAGAGCCGGATTGCAAGTGGACATGCTGAGGGGGGCCGCTGGAGAAGGAGGGAGTGTTCTTTGGGGAGACAAAAGTGAACAGCCCAAAGGTACTGGCGGATAGGCCAGTCATCAACGATGTCAGACTGAAGAAGCTGACTGTCTATAGACTCAGAAGCAAAGATCAAACCCATGAAGATCTCCGCTAATTGTTATTGTCAAGAATGCGGATCAGCGCCAACACATTGACCAAGCCGGTCAAGGGACGACTCACCGCTTCAACTGCATCTGCAGTAATGGCATAACGGCTGCGGTTAACGATCACAGTGTCACCTTCCCGCAGTGGTGGGTTTCTGAGCGTGGATGCTCCTTGGTTTAGATCGAAGGCGTAGCTCCTGCGCGTTGCGGTGCCGTTGCGGTTGATCCGTACTAAATCAAGTTTGGAAGTTCTTGCACGCCATGGAGCCACGCCGCCGGCAGCGAGCACTGCCTGCATCATCGGCGTACTGGCAGGGACCTGAATGCGGCCAGGAGCCTTGACCTCCCCAATCACATTCACCGTGATGGTCCGAGGAGAGAGGGTAGTGGCAGCCAGCTCTGTGAGCTCAGCCACTTCCTCCACGGCGCGCTCTACCCGGATGGTGTCACCGTCAAACAGGACGGGATTCTGGAGCTGATCGCCGTCTTGAACCAGCGCAAGGAGATCAACCCTGGCCCGTTTGAATCGGTGTGGTGTGCCGGGAATGCGGCGCTGGAGGGTCACTTGGCGAAGGTTGGCCAATCCGGTAACTCCACCGGCTTTCTGAACCGCATCCACGAGTGTGGACACACCTGAGATCGCAACCCCAGCCTGGGTTGCCGATGTTTCCGATGTTGTGAGGGTGTAAAGACCCGGCCGTTCCACCTCACCGACTACCGCGACCCTCAGCGGTCGTGGGCGCACCAGACTGAGCTGGAGGTCAGGCCTCAACAACTGCCCTCTGTAGAGAAGCTGGAGCCACTCTGAAGCCTGGGAAAGGGTCAGTCCCGAAAGCACCACGTTTCCAAGCAGGGGGAGAGCAGCGGTACCGTCGCTGAGGATGTCAAGGGAACCAGAAAGATCCTTGGCGGCAAGAAACCTAAGCTGCAGGCCATCACCCGGCCCCAGGATGTAGACATCTTCCTGCAACAAGGAACCCTGCACCTTTGAACCCCTGGACTCCACTTGGCCGAGCGGGAGCTGTGCCTGAGCAGAGGGGATAGCAAGGCTCACCAAACACGCCGCAGCCAGCACGGCGCCAAAACTGCGCAACCTGCAGGCCTGCGGGAACATTGGCTCCGTGATAAAGAATGGATCCATGCAGCCAATGGTATCGGCAACGTCAACGAAGAAAATGGTAAATGCTGTCTGCATATCCTGTCCAAACGTTCTGGCTGGGTGGAGAGACCTGCGCCAGTGCAGCCAGCAAGAGCTGAACTAACCGCTACTCTTGCCCTTACGGCAGAGTCTGCGGATGCTGTTCCGAATTTTCTCTCGCACACTGGCAGCTTTGATTGCACCGACCCTCCTGGTGCTGAGCGTCAGTGAATCGGGGGCCGAGCCCAGGGCCTGGAGCCTGGAGGCTTCACCCCCACCCAACACAGGTCCTGGGCTGAACTGGGAGCCTGTAGAAGCAGCACCAACGCAGGCACCAGCCCCCCCCGGAGAGGCCATCCTTCGCAAGACCCTGGTTTGGGAGCTAGTTCCCGACGCTGATGTGATCGATCAGAAGAAGGCTGTCTCAGAGGCACTGGAGGGACCGGATCCTGGAGCTCTACCCGAACCCAAGCCGCAAGCTACACAGGTAAGGGGTCTGGCCCGAGGGATCACCGTCAATGGGGACCCCTTTCCAGATGCTGGGCTTTTTGTGCCCAACGGCTTCGCTATGGATCCGGAGTTCACGGTTTCCGCCATCCTCGACGGTGTGAACCGCACGCGGAGCTGCCAGCCTTCAGGGGGGACAACGAGTTCAAGGGACTGTGTCGATGCGGTGGCTTATCTTGAAATCACTCCCTTTAAGGGTGAACGCGCAAGCCTGGGATTCCAATGGGCAGTGCAAAGCCTTAGCAGCCGCAGCAACGGAACACCTCAATTCTCGGCGCAGAGCCTTGGATTCCGCAGCGCGTTTAATCTCACCCCAACCACCGGCATCGCGTTCGGAGGAGAACACATTATACAGTTCGATAGCAGCACTGATTTAGGCCGCAATTTTTATCTCGTACTCTCTCAGGCCGTGCCCTTGGGCCAAGCGGCAGAATCAATGTGGATCGTGGGCACAGTGGGAATCGGCTCAGATTTCTATGGCTATGGCAACACCAGTAATAGCGGAAGTCTTGGCTCCACCGACTGCTTGAGCGGCAACAACATCAGCAGCCCCCGTTTTCCCGAAGGCAGGGATTGCTACTGGGCGCCAATCGGCTCCATTCAGCTTTACTTGAACAGCAGGATTTCCATTGGTGCCGAATGGTTTGGCTATGGCTTTGGCGCGGGAGTTTCAGTGAGACCAATGAAGGAGATTCCACTTACCTTGTCGCTCTATGCAACCGACTTCCTTGGCAACCGTCCCGAATACATCGCTAGGTTTTGCACAAGCGATCCGTGCAGAACACGCTTTTACGGAAAGATGACGCTTTCATTTTAAACCACCCTCAGCCAGGCCTTGCCCGTTTGCATGCCTGGAGAGGGGGCAAGCCGGCTCAGATGCCAAGCAAGCCTTGCTCCTGTCATCCAAGCCGCAGTCAAGAGGCTTCATATAGGTTAACGTGCGGGTGCAAAAGTTCTTATGAGCCATGCGCTACATTTCGACCGCTTTGGCAGCCTGCTTCACCTTATCCACCCTTCCCGCGAGGGCCATACCGGAAGGAGGGATTAGGGTCTTACGGATTGACCGATCCGGCATTCACGCTCTGCCAGACCTTCGTCTTGCCACTACCAATCTTGCCAGCAAGTCTGATGCAAGCAATGATCTAGTCAAGATGAAGAAGGGGACAGATGATTTTGTCCTGCAATGCAATGCCAGCTTAAGCCCCTTGACTGACGAGAAGATCATTGCGCGAAGCGAAGAAGGAGAGATTCTGGCAAGGATCAACACTTCTAAAGCAATCATCTCTGGCTTTACCCTCTCAATTCCGCAAAGCCTGAATATTCAACCCACACAGATCGTGCGGGTGGACCTTCCTGCAGCGTGGTCTGAACGCTGTACCGATGCAATCAAGAGATTCACAGTCATTGCCAGCGAAGCACCCGGAGGGACTGCAGTGACCGGGGCAAGCAGTGGTTCTGCCGCTTGGATTTTGCTGCCACTCATCGTAGTCGGAGCCGGGGCGCTGGTTGGTTGTGTTGCTCTTGGTTGCTTTGGCAATGGGGCCAGCAGTAGTGGAGGCGGTAATTCGTCACGGTAGCCTAGGCATCATTGCCGGCGAAGATAGTCAAGCCCCCTGGCTTCAGGGAAGATGTCACCCCTTTCATTCGTGCATCCGGGGGCTGAAGGAGTAGAGAAATGCGTCGTTACAGTGAGGCCGTCCAGCCACAGCCTCTGCTGGGCAATGGGCTGATGTGAAGAGGCGGATGCGCCCGCCGCTCAAGCAGAGCATGGCCCGGATTGCAGACTAGCTGGCCATCCACATGATCACCCTCTACACATTGAGGATGACAGGGAGGTTGCAGGTAGAGGTGGTGCAAGCATCAGAGCAGGAACTTGATGGCTGGAGCGCTGCAGATAGGTTCACAGTGGGTTTTGAGACGGCGACCGGGGGCTTTCTCCTGAGCAGGTGAGCCGCTGGAGTCAGGCCGCTCAAGATGCCAAGGCACCAAGCCGGTGCTGACGATGAGCTAGCAGAAGGGGTATGAAAGGCTCCGTGCCTAGGACAAGCGGGAGTACCCCTCTTGCACCAGGCAGGGCAGTGCATCCACCGCGGGCGGTGCACAGCTGCCGCAAAAACCGCGCTCCCTGCTCCTTCACAAGCGATTCATAGTGGTGCCCAGCATGTGTCTTGAATCTGCCCCACCAGCAATCCATCCTCCAGCCAACACGCAACCAACAAAAAAGCCACCCTTTCGGGTGGCTTTCAGTGTTTTGCTTCTCTCGATTCATCATCA